>SXIK01000196.1 GCA_005772855.1 Planctomycetia bacterium
AGGGCGAGGGCAAGGGCGAGGGCAAGGGCAAGGGCGAGGGCAAGGGCGAGGGCGAGGGCAAGGGCAAGGGCAAGGGCGAAGGTAGGGGCGAAGGATCTCGGAAGGGTGGGGACCAGGAGAAGAACGCTGCTGTCAAGGACGGAGCGCTCGCGAAAGAGGCCGCTCGAAACCCCACCGACAGCCGCGCCAGCGGCGGAGGAGCTGACTCTGAGGCAGGCAGCGTGGGGCGCGGGCAGCCCTGGCTTCTCAAGCTTTCCCCGGAAGTGCGCGCGGCGATACGCTCGCAGCCTCGACGCCCCCCTCCCAGAGGCTACGAGGAGCGATTGCGTCGGTACTTCGAGAGCCTTGACTTCCAACCTGCCCCCCGAGCGGAACCACGTTGACGTGATAGAAAGGACCTGAATGTCGAAGGAACCACTGGTGGCTGACGTTGAGGAAGTAAAGCGGTGCGAGGCGACTTACAGCCGAGTTCGAGATGAGCTGTCGAAGGTGATCGTTGGCCAAGATGAGGTCATCGAGCAGGTGCTCATCGCGATCTTCTCCCGGGGCCATGCCCTCCTCGAAGGCGTTCCAGGCCTCGCCAAGACTTTGCTCGTGAGCAGCCTGGCGAGATCTCTCCAGCTCCAATTCCGTCGAATCCAGTTCACCCCGGATCTCATGCCAAGCGACGTGACCGGCACCGAGGTGATTCAAGAGAACCTCGAGTCCGGAGGCCGGGAGTACAAGTTTCTGGCAGGACCCATTTTCACCAACTTGATCCTCGCCGACGAGATCAACCGTACGCCGCCGAAGACCCAGGCTGCCATGCTGGAGGCGATGCAGGAACGGCAGGTCTCGGCTGGAGGGAAGACGCATGCACTGCCGGAACCGTTCTTTGTCCTTGCTACCCAGAATCCCCTGGAGCAGGAGGGCACCTACCCGTTGCCCGAGGCACAGCTTGACCGCGTCCTGCTCTACGTAAAGGTCGGGTATCCCAGCGGTGCCGAGGAGTGGGAGATCGCGCGGCGTTTTACCAGTGGGCAGCTCAGCGAGATATCGCCCGTGATCTCGAGCGAGGACATCCTGCACGTCCAGCGGCTTGTCACTCGAGTGCCAGTGAGCGATCAGGTGCTCGGGTATGCCTGGGCACTCGTGCGCGCAACCCGCCCTGGCACGCCGGAGGCTCCTGATTTCGTCAACCGCTGGGTGAGCTGGGGCGCCGGCCCGCGCGGCGTGCTCACCCTGGTCACGTGCGCCAAGGCCCGCGCTCTGCTCTACGGCCGGTTCCACGCAACCACCGACGACGTGAAGGCCGTCGTGAAGCCGAGCTTGCGACATCGAGTGGCTGGCAACTTCGCGGCTGAAGCGGCTCAGGTATCCAGCGAGCGTCTGATCGAGTTGCTTCTTGAAGCAGTGCCGGCGGACAGAAAGTACGAAAAGCCCATTGCGTGAGTCAGAGAGCAACGTGCGGCAAAGCGTCCTGTTCAGATACCTCGATCCAGAGGTCTTGAGCCGGATCTCGGGGCACAGTCTCGAGCCTCGCGGTCTCGTCATGGGAAACCTGGCGGGTGCGCACAAGTCGCCGTTTCATGGCTTCGCGGTCGAGTTCGCAGGGCATCGCGAATACGTCTGGGGTGATGACCCGAAGCACATTGACTGGAGGGTCTATTTCACTCGCGGGAAATATTTTGTGAAACAGTACGAGATGGAGACGAACCTTGTCTGCCACCTCGTCCTCGATGTCAGTGCCTCCATGCGGTATGGCGACGGGGCTGAGCAGAAGTTGCTTTACGCCGCCAAGATGGCGGCGGCGCTCGGCCACGCGGTCGTGCGCCAGAGCGACAAGGTCTCGTTCGCTACTTTTGACGATGCTGTCCGCGGGTTCGTTTCACCTTCGCACAGCATGGCTCAGATGGTACGCATCACGGAGCACCTTGATGCCACGAAGCCGGTCGAGAAGACGCGAATGCCCGAGTGCCTTGTCGACCTCTGTGGTCGGATGCGGCGCCGGGAGATCGTCATGATCTTCAGCGATTTTCTCTGTGACTTGAAGGCTCTTGAGCCGGCACTTCAACGCCTCAGGTTTTCACAACACGAGGTGGTGCTCTTTCAGGTGCTCCACCACGAGGAGATCTCCTTCGACTTTAGTGGCCAGGTCAAGTTTGTCGGGCTTGAGTCGGCTGATTCGTTTCAGACAAGCCCGGACGACCTGCGCGCAGGCTACTTGCAGGCTCTTCAGGCCTTTCTCGTTGAGCTGACGGAGACTGCGCAGCGCAACAGGGTCGAGCATGTCCTGGTCAACACTCGACGCGATCTCGCCGAGGTGCTCGGGGACTACCTGTCGGGTAGGTGAGGCCAAGCTCACTCCAGCAATTCCTGTGGCGAGCGCCACCTGACCCCTTTGGCGGCCTCCCTGCTTCCTGCCCCGCGCACCTGTTGAAGATTCCAACAGGTTGCACGGATCTTTGATCTTGGAATCGCAGATGCCTTGCTGTCCAGCGGGTTCCACTTCGCGAAATTGCCGAGCCAGCAGCCGCGAGGGCTGCCGCGCCTCTCTGGTGGAATACGATTTGCTCACCGATCCCACCTGTGAGTCGGAGCCCTGCTTTTTGAGCGGCTCTCTGTGCCGCCACTGCGATATCCGACAAGGTCTGAATTTCAAGAGCCTCACCAGAATGCTTCGCCCTGCTGGCGGTTGGGCATGTCTCAACAGGGAATGATTCTTGGAAGGAGCTCCAGATTGGTAAGGACGGAGTGATCTTATGACCATGCTGAGAGTGACGAGTTTGCTCGGAAATATCGCATCAACTTTCTTATTGGCGATGTTAGTGACATCCTGCGGGTCAGGAGGGGGGGGTGGATCGAACAAGCCGGGAAAGCCAACAAAACCCCAGGAGCCGGGAATGTTCGGCGAGGTCTTCCCGATGGTGCTGAATGCGGTCGTTCCTGCAAGTGACGTTGTGGTACCGGCGGGCGAGGTCGTGCGCTTTGCCGTGGAAGTGCGCAATGACGATGAAGCCAGGCGGCTTGAATTTTCGTGGTGGCTCAACGGATCGAGCCTCGGTTCGAATGGGCCGGAGATAGAGGTGCTTACCGGGGAGCTGGAGGCGGGAACTCATACGGTTTCAACACGAATTTCCGACGGGCACGCGGGAGCTGCCCTGTCGTGGAAGCTTCAGGTCTTGCCAGGCAAGACTGAGAATCGCCTGCCCGTGATTCTCCAGGTAGTCCCGCCTGGAGTTGTCAAGATTTCGCCTGGGTCGCTCCTTGACCTTGGCCTCGTGGCCACCGACATCGACGGCGTGGACGAGCTCGCGTACTCATGGCTTGTTGACGGGATCCCGACGCCGACATCTGGCCCTCGCCTGCGAATGGATGGGGCCGACCTTGCGCCGGGGGAGCATGCCGTGAGAGTTTCGGTGAGTGATGGAAAAGAGCGTGTGGGCGATACGCCTGTTGAACAGGTCTGGCGAGTTTGGGTCGTCGAAGACGAGGTGACGCCGTTTCCAGTCATCACGGATGCCTGGCCTCGGGGAAACCTTCGCCTGCCGCTAGAGACCGTTGTTCGATTCGAGGTGGAGACGTCGGATCCTGACAGCGCAGCAGAGGAGGGTTTCCGTTGGGAGGTCAACGGAAACGTCCAGGCCACCACGGGCGCTGTCTTCGATCTTGATACGACTTCCGACGAGAACGCTCTCTCGCCGGGCGCCTATCGAATCACATGCTCTCTTGCGAACCCTGGCGCCGATGGTGACCTGGGTGTTGCCACGACGGGCTGGACCGTATACCTCGGGGACAGTTCCCTGGCTCTCGAGCCGAGTGCCGAAGATGACGGTGCGGAGAATGGACCGCCTGTTGCAGAAGCGGCCACTCCTGACGACCCAGACTTGACGATGTCTGCAGGTGAATCGCAGTCCTTCCGCATCGAGGCCAGGGATCCGGAGAGTGACATCTTGAGCTATACCTGGCTTGTGAACGGAGTCCTCCAGAAGGCGGATGGTCCTGCTTTCACGATCGCGACTTCGCCAGATGCTGGGCTCGCGACTCCCATCAAGGTTGAGGTCTTTGCAAGCGATGGCCATCTGCGACCCGATGACGGTGAGCTGTCCTTCGGCTCGAGACTTGGTGAATGGCATATCGGATTGGAATCGCCTCTCGCCCGGGTCCTTGGCCTGGTCTCGGGATCGCTGGTGCTCGATAACGGAAGCTCTGGAACCACCGAATCTGGAACGTGGCTTACCTCGGGCGCAGCAGGGGCTTATGGGGCCGATTCGAAGTACTCGAAGTCTGCCGGAGCGACTTATGCCTATGATTTCAAGGTGCCTTTAGCGGGGAAGTACGATGTGTTGCTCTGGTGGACCAGCGCGCCGAGTCGGTCGCAGGCGGTTCCTGTCGCTGTGAGACACAGGAGCGGTACGTCGACAATTAACGTGGACCAGCGCACCCGGGACGCGCGTTGGAACAAGCTGGGCTCCTTCGACTTCGACGGGAGCGCCAGGGTGACCCTGACTGCAAAGGGAGATGGACTCTCGACCTGTGCAGACGCGGTTTGCCTCAGCCCAGTGCTTGCATCCAATCCGCCGGGGCTGCAGCAGCCGTCAGGCGTGAGTTTCGTGATCGATGACGGAGAGCCAGGAACGTCGGCCCAGGGGACCTGGTCAGTGTCCTCGGCCCCGAATCCCCATGGAGGCAGGTCTCTCTACGCGAAGGGCTCGGGAAGCTATACGTTCAGGAGGTCCCTCGAAGCGCCCGGTCGCTATGACGTTTTCACCTGGTGGACGGAGGTTCCAACCCGAGAGCTTTCGGTGCCGTACAAGATTGTGCATACAGCCGGGACCGCGACAGTGAAAGTAGATCAACGGCAGGGTGGTGGAAAGTGGAACCTGCTTGGCCGCTACGATTTTGGTGCACGAGTCGAGGTGATGGTGACGGTTTCCGGCGCGGCCTCTGTGAGTGCAGATGCCGTTCGATTCGTTCCTGCCTCGATCGGCTCACCTCCTGCGTCACCGGGAGAAATCGTGATCGAGGATGGTGCGTCTGGCACGACCTCCACCGGGACATGGTTAGACTCGAGTGCTCCGGGCGCTCATGGGGGCGGCTCAATTTATGCCAAGGGCTTCGGTTCGTACACCTTCACGGCGACCCTCCGCAGTGCAGGAGTCCACGGTGCTTACCTCTGGTATACGCAGTGGCCCTCGCGGGAGTCCTCGGTCCCCTGTGAGGTGCGCCACTCGGCCGGGACCACTGTCCTCCAGATCGACCAGCGGTCGGGAGGCGGGCAGTGGAAGCATCTGGGAGATTTCAACTTCGGCGCAATGGCTAGCATCACGTTGCGTGTGGTGGACGCCGACACGGTTTCCGCAGACGCAATTCGGCTCGTGCCGCGGTCCTCTGGTGCGCCGGCGGCTGAGAAGCTGGTTATTGCGTGGCAGGCGCCGAACGTAAACGCCGACGGGACTCCCCTTCGAGATCTTGCCGGCTTCCGCGTGTATGTCGCCTCTGGTGGCGGGAAAATGGTCCTCCTTGAGGACGTAGGTTTCAACACCAGTTACTCGGTGAATTCCTTGGCGCCTGGAAAATATGCCTTCGCTGTGACAGCCTACGATTTTCAGAGAAATGAGAGCAAATTTACCCCCGCTCTCATGGGAAGTGTACCTTGAGAAAAACCAACCGGTTCGTCACTTTTTTGAACTGGGAAGACTCAAGGAGTGCCGTCAGTCACGCCGAGCATGACTGACTTCGCGTTGGACCGACCCCGGGATATCCCAGGAGCTCCGGGTCCATCACTTCCCTGCTGTCTCCGGCAGCAAGAAAGCTTGAGGCTATTGAGGAACCAGCGAAAGCTCTCGGGTCCTTTGCCCCGAGGGCTTCGAAGGCTTCGGGCGCTTCCTGCCGGATCTCCCCTCGGCTCCCATCGGGGGCAGGCGAATCCTCACGCGGTAGAGGGGCCGCGTCCTTGAGTGTGTGTGCGGACCGCGCCACCGTCGTGTAGCCACGAGCTGCAGTTTCGGATGCCCCGGAGAGCTGCCGAAAGGAATACGTCTGCGGTAGAGCGCCCGCACTTCCCGTGATCTCGAGCTGCCCTCCGTTCGACTCCTTGACTGGCGGTTACAATCAAGAAACTGGGTGGGCAAGCGTAGTTTCGCGAGGCGTGGGGTGGCCGATCCGCCTCTCGGGTACAATGCAAGAAATGTTTGCGCAGTTACCATTGCGCAGCAACGCTGGAATCAAATGCAAGGCCTGACGCACGACAGCCATCTCGGGTGGGATCGCGGGGAAGGTAATCCAGGGAGACACGCCATGAGACCGAAACCAACTCTGATCACTCTTTCGATTCTGGTCGCGGTGCTTCTTGTCTGGGTCCAGGGGGAGGACCAGCCGCAAGCGGCTGCGAGGGTGGATGAGTCGAAGAAGGAGTCTGGCTCCGAGCTGAACCCGCTCGAGAAGAAGTTCAAGGAGACGCTCACCAACGCAGTCTTTGTGGGCAAGTGGCGTCTCGTTGAGAAGGGCCAGCTTGGGGACGAGTCGGACGACAAATATACGATCGCCGGAGCCACGAAATATGGGGACGACCAGTGGGTCCTTGCGGCGAAGATCGAGTATGGGGGCAAGAGCGTCACCTTCCCGGTTCCCGTGAAAGTCTTGTGGGCAGGGGACACCCCCGTGATCTCGATCACGAACGTTGGAATCCCGGGACTGGGCACGTTTACCGCGAGAGTCCTGGTCTACGACAGTTACTACACGGGCACCTGGTCTGGCTCCGGACATGCAGGGTTCCTGAGCGGAACCGTGAGTAGGGCCACGCTATCGGACGAGAAGAAGAAGCCAGAGGCCAAGTAGCCGGAGAGGCTCAGGCCTGCGCGGGGAACAAAATCCTCTGGCTATCAGGTCCCGCGAAGCCCGGGCGGGGATAGTTGACCGGGCCATCACGGCGTCATGTCTTGCAGCACGTTCCTGCCGTCTCCAATTCGCAAGAAATCATAGTAGGCGGTATGTGCAGCAGTCCGTGGGTACGCGTACTTCTTGATTGCGGAGGGCCAGTACATGCCCAGGTTAAAATAGGGTCCCTCCGCGTCGTTGTAGCAATTGGGGTGGTTGTCCTGGTCGATGATCTTCTTGCCGTCCTTCCAGACTTCAAGGAATCCATCCGATCGGTAGCTCCACTTCATGTGGAACACAAAGCTCATCCATTTCCCACGTTCTAGCTTGCCCCGCCAAATATCAGCCCGGTTCTCATTTGCTGTTTGAATGCGCCGAGTCGACCACAACTGCCGGATCCTCAGCTCGGATCCGAGTGCAATGATGGTAAGGTTCGGATTTCGCCCGATGCCCGTTTCCCCAGGATCCTCGGTCCCGTGCCACTGCGCCAGGTGAACCTTGTTCACGTCGTACCACCAGGACGTGGGGATGTAGATAGCAAACGCATACCAGCGCTCTGACCCTATGGGGTCCTTCTTGAAAATTTTCGAAGTGCGTCCTGGTTCCCAGAGAGAGACCTCGGTTCGGATGCGCCCATTCGCATCTCTCGGCTGGCTGACGCCGCAGCGCATCATGAGCCCCTTCCTGGCAGCCATTGTTTGCACCTCGATCGAGCCTGCCGGCGCGGCGTAAAGATATTTCCCGGGACCGCTCGGCGGTAGCCGATCGAAGTTATCCTGCCACAAGAGACTCGCGCCGCCCCCGCCGCCCTCGGCCTCCCCCGGGAAACCCTCTGTTTGAAGAGCCGAGCAAGGATTGGGATCGTCCTGTGAAAAAGGTGCCAATTCCTCGCCATCCAGGAAGATTTGCTGAGAAACCCGGATTGCATCTGCTATGTCCAGCCTTCCGTCAATGTTCGCGTCGGCGGCGGCGAGGCAGGAGATAGGCTCTGGGCCGTAGAGCGAATCGAGAATGCCCATGACATCCGCGACATCCACAAGTCCATCCTGGTTCACATCTCCCCTGCGATCCGGCTGTGCCAGGAGCATCGAGGAGCAAGAAAGAACAACACCGAAGAGCAGTCCCAGGGTGCGGTGTATCATAATCATAAAAACTCTCCAAAAATAAAACAGTGATAGCTAGACAAGAACAAACTAATAAGAGAGCCACTGGCTTGATGGCTTTGAAAGTAAACCGGTCCAGCCAGCGAACCCAATCCGCGGATCCTTGTTCAGCGCACGTTCGTCGACACCCTGTGAGCTTTGCCGTTGGGTGGGCTTTGCCGTTGGCGGATTTCTATCTACCAACGGGGTGGTGACACGTTGCTTGAAGGGAGCCCGCGGAGGAGAACTTTATTTGTTCTCGTCCAGCTCTCGAACCCGAATCTCGTTTTCAGAATTGCTTGCGCCGCGCCCTGCGCGAAAAGGCGGTATCTTCCTCATTTCACTTCCCACGGCAAGCAAAAAAGGCTTTATTCTTAGAGAATTTCGTGTTTGGCGAACGGAGAAAATAAGAAGTGTTTGAGAAGCCAGCAACTCGGCAGGTTTTTAGAGCTTTCCGTCCACGCCTAGCCGGTGGAAGTAATGATCGACTTCGTTCTGGTGCTCGAGCAGCCAGTTGATCGTCGGTTCCCCGGCCATCGCCTTTTGGATGACTTTCACGGTAGCTTCCCGATGGATTCGGAAGAGAGCATCGTGGTCGACTTTTTCCTCCTGAAGCACGCCCGGGTCTAGCCATACCGAGTAGATAATTCCTAGATCGCTAGATTTTTCTTTCGGGATATAACCAGCACGCACCGCATCAAGTACACCATTGGCAATGGCCGCCTGCACGGTGCCCATGAGAATGTTTGTGTAGCGAGCATCGCGCACGGTGACCTTGCTCACCATCAGCGTTGCCGGCCTGACCTGAACATCGCTGTTCAAGATGGCGAAGACACGGGTATGTCCCTTCACCTGATTGCCCAGAAGGGTCGCGAGGGCTTGACCCACTGGCCCGTCCAGCTCGCCGATCACGATTTCCGGCTCAGCGCAAAGGTAGCTGGCGTCTCCTTCGACGAGCGCCTCGCCGGTTCGTAGTACGATTCTCTGGTTCATGACGGTCCTTCTTGGCTTTACTGTGGAAACGAACCCTGGGAATGGGACATGGCCGCCGATTATGGTGGGGACCTGGGGCAGGGTGCAAGGCCGAGAGCCTGAGCTTACTGACCCACCCAGGGATATCCTGGCCTGGACCGTCGCTGCTGCGCCTGGAGGCGAGTAGTGATATCATACTTTTTCTCCCCGCAGGCCTGAGGATTTCGTTTGTTAGCTTGAGCGGGACGGCAATGTTCAGATGTAAAACCCATGCGAATACCAACACTTGGACTCTTTTGTGCGTCGGTGGTCTTCCTCACGGGCGAGTCTCGCGGGGCTGAGAAGCCGCTCTCGAGCCTCATCGATCTTGCTCCTGGCCAGATAGGTCTCTACGAGGGCAAGACCCTGATCTCACAGACCCTGGGTTTGAGCGCCCCGAGCACAACGGAGTGGACATCATCGCTGAGCTACCTTGTATTGTCCGGTGACAAGCCGGGCGATCGACGCCTCCTACTCCTGCGCAGTGTGACGCCGCAGGCGAACGGTCTGCCAATGCCGCCCTACAGCCACACGGGCTTTTTTTGGCTCAAGAACAGTCTCGACTTGACCCCGCTCGAGGAGACGCCGCCGTCTCCCCAGCTTCAAGTGCTGGATCGGCACGTTCCGCCGTCGTTGTTGCCACTGTTTACGCTTCCCGACGGCGCCGATGTCGTTCGCGAGGAGTCTGTGAGGCTGACCGGGGCCTTCGTGGTGCTCCCGCTGAAGGTGAGCGTCGATCGCAAGGGGAAGATTGCTACGGTGACGCGTACGCTGGCGCCGGGATCGGCTCCCACGGTGGATCTGGACGGTGCCAACTGTGTTGTACAGAACTGGCAGGAAGTGTACGTGATCGATACCGAGAAGAGAGCGCTCACCGAGATGCATCGTGAACTCAAGGCGTCGGGCAAGCGGGGAGAGCATGCGCTCAGCTACTCGCAGAAGGTTGAGCTCTCGGCCAGGGAAGTGCGGGCCCTTCAAGGGGCCGAGGCGAAGTTCGCGACAGAGGTGGACAGAGAAGTCGCTGGTATCTTCAGAGACTTCGCGGAGAAAAAGCACCCGCGGGACGTCTACCAGCGCATCCAGGTGTTCGTCGATGGGCCTCAGGCGAAGCTCCTTCCAGGCCTCGAGGATTCGCTCCTCAGCCGCCTTTCGCAGTACCGCCAAGCCCGCGACCAGGATGCTCGCGGGGCGGCGCAGGCCGCAGCGGTTTATGACGCTCCGGACTTCTCCCTCGAGAATCTGGAGGGCAAGATGGTTCCTTTCCGCGAGGCGACAAGGGGCAAGGTCGTGCTCTTGAGCTTCTGGGGCTATGGCTGCGGACCCTGTCGCGTCGAGGCCCCTTACCTTAGCAAGCTGCAGGAAAAGTACGGTGACAAGGGCTTCACTGTGTTTGCGGTCAACGGGTACGACGAAAACAAGGAGACGGTGCAGGGTTTCGTAAGCCAGCAGAACCTGAAGCAGCCGGTTTTTCTCATGGGTAGGACCGTTGCGAGGGAGAAATACAAGGTCAACGGCTTCCCCACCAACTATTGGATTGACCACCACGGCAAGGTTGTCCACAAGGAAGTTGGCTTCTCGCCGGATCATTTCCCGGCGATGGAAGCTCGAGTGAAGAAGCTTCTCCAGGGCGCAGTTGCGGCAGCGATCGAGTCCGTGGGGAAATAGCTCTGGCCGTAGTGGAGATGCAGTCACCGGGACTTCGAGCTGCGCGAAGGACAAAAGAGCAGAAGAGGGCGGTCTGGCGCAGCCACAGCCTCCCTCGAATCTTACTCCTCGCGAGGGATGAAGACCTCCCCGCGCACCGGCCGCCTCCGGCGCCGATGGTGAGGGAGCGTTGGCCAGGATGTCCCCATCATGGCCGCGCGGAGTATCACCAGCTGACCGGAGGTGAGCACGGGGCCACAGTAGGATCTTGCGGAGGACGCTTGGCCCCTGTGCCCCATGTCCGACATGGCCTGCCGCTCAGTGGTCACCCGAGCAGGTCTCTCGGCGGGGCGGTCTGTTCCTTGCGGTCGGAATCCCCCGACCCAGTTACGAGGCCGTTCCAAGCGCAGCGCGAAGCTTTTCGAGGCGCACGCTCGTTGGCGGATGGGACTTGAAGTACTGAGATAGCTCGGTGAGTGGGACGCGGCCGTCGGGGCAGATCTCCGCGAGACGCTGGAGGAGGGCTATGATTCCGTGCGGATCGAAGCCGGCGATCCGGGCAAGGCGCGCGCCGTAGAGATCAGCCTCGAGCTCCTGGTCCTGGCGGTAGCCCTGCACGATGAGCTCCTGCATGCCGCCCGCGAGGCGGCCGAGAATTGCGCCGCGGCCGAGTGTCAGGACCTGGAAGCCCGTGCGCGCCGCCGTCCTGGCTGCGAGGCTCCGGATTGCGTGGCGCTGATCGATGTGGACGACCTCGTGGCCGAGCACGCAGGCGAGCGCGTTGACATCGCCCTGGCACAGCTCGACGAGAGGCCTCGTCACGAAGACCGAGCCGCCCGGGACGGCGAAGGCGTTGGGTTCCTTCGCCTCGACCACGGTGAAACGATAGGGGATCTGCCGCCGAAGCGTATGCTCGGCGATGCGGGCGCCGATTGCGCGGACATGCTCCTGCATCGCCGGATCGCTCGCGACGGGGTTCTCGGCGAGCACACGCATGGCGACGAGCTCTCCGGCCTTTACCTCGTACTTTGCGAGTGGGCTCTGGTCGATCTCCTCGCCCGTTGCGAGCTCCCTCCCCATGCGGCCGATATCGCCCACTTGCCGCCCGGCCTTGCGGAAGAGCCTGGGCAGGCTTCGCGGGAAAAGTAGTGCCAGCACAACGAGAAGGACGAGTATGGGGAGCAGCCAGGCTTTCATTCGGCGGTGAGCTCGAGGTGGTTGAAGACGCAGGGAAAATTTGATTGTACTCGTCGCGGGGGGAAGACCTACCCCGCATCGGGGCGCCTGGTGGCGCCCGCCCCCCCCTCGGCGCTCGAAAAGCGCCGGGCGCCTCGGGCGCTGACGGTGGGTGAGCCCTTCTGTTTCGTGAGATGGAGACGAAGCCTCCATGCGGTTCAATCAGGACCTGGAACCCCCTCCGGTCGCCGGGCCCGCCGTCGAGCTTGACGTGGGTCTGTGTCTCCTGATCGCCACCGGCTATTCAGCTTCCTCCGTGTGCGGTACGATCTGCATCTCGGGTCTCAATCTCAGAGAACCAGTTACCAGGAACATCCATGCCGACCGATCTCCAGTACGAACAGTCCGTGATTAGACTTCCGATCCTCGAGATTGCTGCCAGGCTCGGCCTCAAGGAGTCCGAGGTGCTGCCGTATGGCCGCGTGATCGCAAAATTGCCCATCGGCAACGTCCGCAAGCCTTCAAAGGGCCTCGGGAAACTAGTCCTCGTGACGGCCATGACACCCACGCCTTCTGGCGTCGGCAAGACAACGATCACGATTGGGCTTGGCGACGCCCTGAACCGAATTGGGAAGAAGGCAAGCGTTTGCCTTCGAGAACCCTCGCTCGGCCCCTACTTCGGGGTCAAGGGTGGTGGCACCGGCGGCGGCCGGTCGCAGCTCACGCCCGCCGAGGACATCAACATGCACTTCACCGGCGACATCTCCGCTGTCGGGAAGGCCACGAACCTGCTCGCCGCCCTCATCGACAACCACCTGCACCACAAGAACCGGCTCGACATCGATCAACGTCGCATATCGTGGCGCCGAACGCTCGACCTGAACGATCGAGCCCTGCGCAACATCGTGATCGGCCTGGGCGGTCCCCAGGACGGTATTCCCCGAAACGATGGGTTTCTCATTACCCCTGCTTCCGAGATCATGGCGATCCTGTGCCTGGCGGAGGACTTTCCCGATCTGCGCCGCCGCATCCGGAAGATCATTTTTGGATATACACGAAGCGGCGATCCTGTCTCGTGCGATCGTTTGAAGGCCGACGCGGCCATGGCGGTGCTGCTTCGCGATGCGATCCTGCCCAACCTCGTACAGACACTCGAGCGGACTCCTGCCTTCGTGCATGGCGGGCCCTTCGCGAACATCGCCCACGGCTGCTCCAGCGTGATCGCGACTCGCATGTCACTTGGGCTCTCCGAGTACACCGTGACCGAGGCCGGCTTCGGGGCCGACCTGGGCGGAGAGAAGTTCTTCGACATCAAGTGCCGGCTTGCGGGGCTCAAGCCAAACGTCGCCGTGATCGTCACCACGGTCAAGTCGGTCGACTACCACGGTGGCTACCAGAAGCATGGAGGGTTTGACAACTTGCGTCGCCACGTCGAGAACGTCCGCAAGTTCGGCGTGACGCCTGTCGTGGCCATCAACACCTTTCCTGACGACTCTCCTGCGGCTTTGAAGAAGCTGCGCAAGTTCGTGGAGAGGATGGGAGTTGCCTGCGGCGTCTCGCAGATGTACTCGAAGGGCAGCGGGGGGGGAACAGAGCTCGCCGAGTTGGTGGTTGGGGCCGCCGAAAAAGGGAGATCACGCTTCAAGCCAATCTACAGGCTCGAATGTGGAATCCGTGAGAAGATTGAAACCATTGCGAAGGAAATTTACCGCGCCCGGAAGGTACACTTCGAGAAGCCGGCCGAGGAGATGATGGACAAGATCGAATCTCTGGGACATGGAAACCTTCCCATTTGCATGGCAAAGACGCAGATGTCCTTCACCGACAATCCGAAGGTCCGTGGGGCTCCGGAGGGCTTTGAGATCACCGTGAACCAGGTGAACTTGAGCGCCGGGGCTGGCTTCGTTGTGGCTCAGGCCGGCAATATCGTGACGCTGCCTGGCCTCCCCAGGGTGCCTGCGGCGGAAAGAGTCAAGATCGATGAGGAGGGTAACCTCCTTGGCATGGTGTGAGCAACCCGCAGAGCATCCCTGAGGTGATTCGTACGATTCCGCGACGGCCTCCACCCTTTGTGGTGCCGGCGACGAGGAAGCCGTGGGTCATGTTCGCGATTCTCACCGCCAATGTCAGCGTGTTCGTGGTCAAGACGATTTACGGCCGGGAGGGCGATGAATGGGTTTTGAATCACCTGGCTCATGACAAGTTTGCCGTGGCCCAGGGCGAGCTCTGGCGTCTCTGGACGAGCACCTACCTGCACCCTGTGTGGATCCACCTGGGCTTCAACATGCTCGTTCACTTCCAGATGGGGAGCGTCATCGAGCGAGTTCTCGGTCACTGGCGTTACTTCGTCCTCTACACGCTCTCGGGCCTTGGAGGAGCTCTGCTCTTCCAGTCTGCAGGAGCCTCGGGCGAGGGCATGGGGGCGTCGGGAGCGATCTACGGCGTGGCTGGTGCCTACGTGCTGATCGCGCTGGCGCGTACGCCGGAAGGGGACATTCGCCCCAACTTGAAGCTGATGGGCATGTGCGCCTTCTTCGTCGTGGGTGACCAGGTCTTTGCCTATGCCTGGGAGCAGGCGAACGGCGTCCTGCAGATTGCGCTGAGCGCGCATTTTGGCGGGCTAGTCTCGGGGCTTCTCCTCGGCTACGCACTTGTGCCGAGGCCGGCCGGGGTGGCACCTTCCGCCTCTCGCCGTCGCTGTGTCGCTGGAGCCATCTTCGGGTTGCTGGCTGTGGGAACAGGTTTGTATGGGATTGTGATCCTTGAGCATCCAGAGAATCTGCCTCGATCCCTCCAGAGGGTCCTGGTTGAGCGAGCCAAGCTGGAAGCTCTCGAGAAGGAGATCAAGGCTGAGAAGTTTGAGGCGGCCGTGGATCTCTGGCGAAGCCTGGATCTCGGTGACGAGGCCGCAAGTCGCAGCGTCGGATACGGTCTCTTCGATGACCTCATGGCCGTGGGCAAGCAACCGCTCGCACAGGAAGTGTTAAATACACTCATCGCTTCCGCGGAGGCAGAGCTGGTAGCACGTTCCAGGGTGAAGTCGAAGGATCCGAAGCACGCACCTACCCACGAGCTCTTCAATGAAATTGCGTGGTTACACGCGTTGAGGGGCACGAGCCTCGATGCTGCTTTACAGTTTGTCGACGAAGCCATCGCGCTACTGAATGCGGAGCGGACCGGCGTCTGGCGGTTTCTCCCTCGCAGCCGTGAGTCGCTCTTGCGCGAGAGCATGTACGTCAACACCCGCGGTTGGCTCCACCTCCGGCGCGGGGACGTCAGGGAGGCGATTGCGGATCTCGAGGCGGCAGCGAAGCTCATGCCCCTGGGCGCAAACTTCCTCTATCTTGCCCTCGCCCACGACCGCCTTGGCAATGCCAAGGCGGTGAAGGAAGCCGGCCGGAGCGCCGATTCCTGCCGCGATCAGCTTTCACCTTACGAGACAAAGCTTCTCGAGGAGCTGCGCGATTCGCTTGGCGGGTTTTGAGGATCACTCCGGTTTTGCCCACTCCGTGATCTGGGCCCTTTGCGACTTGCACCACTCCAGGAGGATCTTGCGGTAGGCCTCGGACTTCCCGGGGTAGCGGGCGCTCAAGTCCACTCGCTCTGCTGGATCAAGGTGGACGTCGAAGAGTTTTGTGCGGCCTGACTCAATCTCGTGGATCGCCTTCCAGTTGCCATCACGGAGGCCAGCGAGGGCGAGTGAGTAGTCGGTAAGGAAAAGCGCCATGCGCTGGGGGCCATGCAGCAAGGATCGGCCTTGCCACTCCGACGGCGCCTCGAGTCCGAGGAGGTCGAGGACCGTCGGTGCAAGGTCGATCAGGCTCGCGATCCGGCCCAGACGCTGGCCTTGCTCGATGATTCCGGACGCCAGAACCAAACAAGGCACGCGCACGTTTTCTTCCCAGATAAAGAAGGTGTGCCCGTAGTTTCCCTCGTGCTGGTTGAAGGCCTCGCCATGGTCGCCAGCGAAGAGGAAAACAGTATTGTTCTCAAGACCGCGCTGTTGAAGTCCCTGCAGGAGCTGTGCGAGCGCCGTGTCCGAGTAGTGGAGCGCGTTCTTGTGGCGGTCGGGCTCCTCGCGATCGGGGAAGGGGCCCTTCTCTGGCGTCTCGTAAGGGTGGTGACCCGCGACTGGGAGGTAAGTGGCGAAGAATGGAGAGCCGCTCGGCAGTGAGTCGATCCAGTCGAGAACTCGACGCACGGCAGAGGGCTCGTCGATACCGAAACTCGAGTTGTGGTTGCCGCCAATGTCGCCCGCGTCCTCGACCACCTCGAAGCCACGGTCGCGTACGATCGCCTCCATCCCAAGGTACATGAACCGGCCCGAGTGGAAGAGGCCGGTCTTGTACCCATTCCGCGACAGGACGGCGGCGATCGATGGAACGTTTACGTTGCCATGCATCTCCGGCTTCGTGTCGAGTGCCGGATAGAGGGATGTGAGCACCGAGAAGAGCCCCTTGATACTCTCGGGGTAGACGCAGTAGGCAGCCTCGAAGAGCAGAGCTTGGTTGGCGAGGTGTGTCAGGTGGGGCATCGGGTCATCGTTCGCGCCGTAGGGCTTCAGGGACCGCGAACCCGTTGACTCGAGCATCATGAGGACGATGTTTCGGCCGCGGGCCTTGCCACGGAGTCGGCTCAAGTCCTCTGCGGGCGCCGAGCCAAACGGGCTCTCACGCCAGTCTCCGGCAAGCGCCTTTGACTCAATGCGGGGCAGAAAGCTCGTGACGAGCACTGCCAGGGCGTTTCGGTCAGCACCGCCTGTATCGACGCGAGCCGAGAGTGTCGGACCGACGGAGGCGAGCGCGAGGCCGAAGGTGCCTGCCAGCCAGCAGACCTTGCGAGGCGTCTTCCAGAGGGCCCATGGCAGCAAGGCCGCCGCCAGGAGCACAACACTGATCCAGCACAGGTTCTCTGGAATTACCTGTTGGCGGATCGAGTCGCCGAGCGTGCCTCGAGCGGCTCGCAGCATGGGCCAGGTGAGGGGTGTCGAGAGTACCCGGGCGACGCCGACATTGACCGCCGTGTAAAAGGAGAGGCCACCGTAGAGAATCCAGCTCGGCCACGATGTCCCCCTTGCAATACGACAGAGGATCCAGTCGATGCCCGCGAAGACGAGCGCGGTGGCCGCATCCTGCGCCAGGAGGGAGAGTGGCAAGAGTGGAGAGAAGGGGACCGGGTGAAACGAGATCACGAGGGCTCTTGCCACCACGAAGACCCCGAAGAGGCTCAACGCTCGCATGGCAGCTCGGCAGGTTCGAGAAGGTTGATTCGCTTCAGGAGCAGGGGTGAAACGACTGCGTTCCGTCCACGCACGTTCCAGATCCAGTCATGGATCAGCCACCGCCCTGATGCGGATTGGTAAAGGGCCTCACGGTCACCCTGAAAGGCGAGGGGGATCACGACCAGGTCGCTCGATCCGTGCACGATCGGATCAAACGCGGCGTGCACCAGCTCCACACGATCGCCAAGGAAGGGCCTGGCTCGCTCGAGGCTCTCGAGCGACACGTCGAGCACGATGATTCGAGCATGAGGCAGGAGCTTCTCAAGGATCAACGCCGTGCGGGGGAAGAGACCGCCGCCAACCACGGTGACGCTCTTGATCGGAGCGAGCCCACTCAGCAGCTCTCGCAGCGCGCGTTCGTGCGAGCGAAGAACGAAACCTTGAAGCCTCCTCGACCGTAGCACGATTCGCTCAAGCGAGTTGAGCGAGATCGCTTCCTGGAGCGTATCGATCCATCGAAGGACTGCTGGCCAACGGCTCGTGGGGGCGTTGGCCGCTCTCGTCCGCGGAAGCTCCGACCAGTGAAGCCCCGGAGCGGCATGGTGCTCGACGTGGTAGCCATCGTTGAAGAAGAGCCAGTTGTAGAGCCTGCCGTGGTGGCTGATCGTCCCCCTGGAGTGTTCGTAGTGGCCGTGAATGGAGCAAAGAGTGAGGCCGATGACGTAGCCTGGCAGATAAGCCGTAAAAAAGAACTGTGGAGCCGTGATTCCGAGCGTGGTTGAGACGCCCAGAATGAGGGAGATCTCGAGTGCAAGCCGTCCACTCCAGCGGAAGCTCCAACACCGATTAGCGTGGTGGGCCAGGTGGCGCTCCCGCCAAATCGTCTGCGGGATGCCGAGCAAAGTCGTGAGGCAAAGCGAGAATGCCTCGTTCAGCCATCGAGCGCGGAAAAACGGCTTGTGGATGAAGCTGTGCGAAATGGTGTTGGAATTCCACCAGACGCCAAGGGCGACGACAGGTAGCGGGTTCACCGGTAGCGCACTTGCGCAGAGCAACAGGACGGCGTGTGTGGCCGTCAAGCCAATGAATAGAGCATCTTTGCGGGAATGCCGGAGTATTGCTGTGGATTCCATGGGGGCACTGGGAGGCCACGGAGCCTTTGAGGTCGGACCGCTGGGGTCTGCAGCCGCCCACATGGGCGTCACGGCGAGGTTGGAATCAATCCCGATTGCGGGAACGGCGGCGGCGGAGCCTGCCCACCCTGAAAGAGGTACATGAGCAGGTACACGGGATCGGTCAACGCCAACCCGCCGCTTCCGTCCATGTCGCCGGCAGCGAGCGGCTGCGGGGGCTTGCCGCCCGCGAACAGGTAGAGCAGGTCAAAAACGGCGTCGGAGAGGTCGACCTCAAGGTCGCCGTTGGCGTCGCCACGCAGAAACGGCAACTGAAAGCATGCGGACGCAGTTTGCCCCTGCCACTTGTCGTCAACAGCCCATACCCTCCAGGAATACTCCCGCCCGGCTTCAAGCTGAGTTGAGGGGGTCCAGGACGTCTTGTTATCTTCACCAGGCTGCACGTCGGCGCTATCGAGCCGCAGGCCGTTTGAGTGGAGCTCAAAGTTGTACACACTGTCGGCGTGCTCTGGCGTGAGGATATTACGCACCACCAGGGTGACCGGGCCAGGCGTCACGGCGCGCGATCCGTCCTGTGGTTGGAGCGGTCTCGCCAAGCTCAGGAGGTCCGCGATCGGCTGGTACTCTGAGTTGCTTTGGAATTTCGTGAGGCCCTGCGCAATTGGATAGACGTCGGGCCTGCCGGGATCCTCACATCCGCCGCGAACGCTGCCAGTGAGCTGATAACGGCTCGCGAAACCGACGCACTCGTCCTTGCCAGCAAGCTCCGAAAGGTCGGACCACTCGCTGAGGGTCGCCTTCACGTTATTTGGATCGACGGAGTAGTAAAGGAATCCGCGCACAGGAGGCTTGTAGGTATCCCCCATCCCGGGGCCTGTGTTGAGGGAGAACGCTCCCCAGATCTGCGTCCGTTCCGGCGCCTCCGCCGAAGGCTCGAAGACCACCTTGTCAACGATGGCATAGATCCCCACCGGGTCGCTCGCCCGCAGTGCCATGTCCGTGAGCAAGAAAGAAACCAGGCACGTCACCATCCGCGAGGCATGACTCATGACTTTACCTCCCTGTGTGCGCAAGATCCGATGCCCTGAGAGACTGTTTATCATAAGGGGCACTGTCCCCGCCCTGGTAGCGAATCTTTTGCGCCCAACCAGCAGCCACGCTGCTTGAGGAAGCCGTCTCGGGTTACTTCCCCTGGGGCTCTCTGCTTCTTTCCCGAGGCTCCGGCGACTCTCCGATACAGTAAAGTGCATGGTTCGTGCGCAGCAGATCGCACCTGTAAGTGTGCCCTGCGCAAGAAGCGGATGCCCGGGTGTGGCGATTGCGGTGTTCGAGGACCTGGAGGCGCCAACTGAATTGTTAATCGCTGAGCGCCACCGCCTCGACGCGGCTCACGGACGGGTCGTCCTTTACCGGTCGCGCATGCCACCAGTTGGCGAGCAGCGATCCGGAGATATTCATCCAGGGCCCAAATATGGCGGGCGCGAGCGCCACGGAGGGGTTTTTTAGCACGTTGATGGCAAGAGCCGACGCCATGCCGCCATTCTGCAAACCCACTTCAATGGCGACAGTGCGGCAAGATTTCTCGTCCAGCCCGGCGGCGCGGCTTCCCCAGTACCCCAGGACGTAACCCGCTGTGTTGTGGAGTATCTCGGCGCCGAGAAGCAGGAGTCCCACGGTGAGCAACTGATCCCGGCCCACGGCAGTTATTACCACGACGGCGACAAGAATGCCCGCCATGGACACGACGGGTAGAGAACGATCAAGCCATTTGGCCTTCCCGTGCAGGAACTTGTTGAAGAGTAGCCCTGCTCCCACCGGAATGAGAGTGATGCGGAACACTCCAAGCATCATTTCAAGGAAGTCGATGGGGATGAACTGCCCGGCGAGCAACTTCATCCACATCGGGGTCAGAATGGGCGAGCAGAGGGTCGCCAAGGCGGTGACGGTGACTGAAAGAGCGAGATTCGACCCCGCGATGTAGTTCATCACGTTCGAGGCGAGACCAGAGGGAACGCACCCGATGAGAATGACTCCCGCGGCCACATCGGGCGGGAATTGAATCGTCTTCGCAAGGGCAAACCCGACCAGCGGCATGATGGTGAATTGCAAAGTCATTCCGACGATGACCCCCTTGGGCATGAGCAACACCTGGGTGAAGTCGCGCAGGCTCATGGTGGTTCCCATGCCGAACATGATGACCATCAGCACGGGTTCGATGAGCCCCGTGAGCTTGAACGATCCCCAGTACACGAAAGCCTGGGGATAAAACATGGCAGCAGCCACGCCGGCGAAAATCCAGGCGCTGAAAGCGTAACCTTTGAGTGCCGCGCTCCCTCCTGCGTAGATTGCGAGGGCGCTCCACAGGGCGATAAATAATAGCCCTGTGTTCGAAAAGTGCCCGAGAGCGGACATCCCGAGGATCCCCAGGAGCGCCACAATGCTCAAAGCGAGAACCACATTGCGCAGGCCAGAATGCGCCCGTGCGGCTGAGTCGTTCATGGACCCTCCGAGTGCCAGAAATTTTTTCCAGTAATTCCCAAGAAGTGCCCCGGGGCAAGTCGACAGGAGCCCAAGAGATGCCCGGGCACGCCAGATGCAACGCGCAAATTTACAGGACGAATCAGAAACCTCTTTGAGAGAAAGATATTTGTCAGCGCGCGGGATTCCCCAGTGAATTCCGGAGAGAGTTTCGTCCAGCTGCGCACTGAGGTCAAGGTGGAAAACGCTCCCGAGAAGCAGCGAAGGAGTCAGCTGACCGGGAATGCGCCGGCGAACGCCGCACACCAGCGGGGAGAGCCCGCGGTGCCATGCAGGGTGATTCTTGGCCAATCTATCCGCTTCCCCTGCGGCCGTGTGGATCGGTATGATTCTTGAACTTCAGACGTCTATTTGAGTCCCCAAGGGTAAACAACAAGAACTTTTTCTGGCGAAACTTTTCCCCCTCGACCATCCATATCCATGAAACATCTGGAGAGCTTGGAAGCCGCCGAAGAGGCCAGGATGCTTGATGCCCACGGGACAGCGGAGCAAATCAGGCGTGTCCTCTCGGGCGATTCTGCGGCTTTTCACGGTCTCGTGGAATCCCACGAGCGAGCCATTTTCGGCCTTTGTCGTCGTCTGCTTTTTGGTAACAACACGGAAGCCGAGGACCTCACGCAAGATACGTTTCTGCGGGCTTTTGAGAGTTTGGAGAGGCTGGAGGACCCGTTACGTTTCGCACCCTGGCTTTATCAGATCGCACGATCCCTTTGCCGCGATCGACGGCGCCGGCTCGATATCGAGAGCCGAGCCCTCGTCGAGCGGGGCGAGGTCTTGAGACGGTCTCTTCTCCCTCGAGGGGACGAGAGCGCGGAGTCCGAGTGCGTGCCATCGGCGCTGGAGGACTTGCCGCCAGAGGAACAAACGATCCTCGACCTTCGCTACTTCCAGGGGCTTTCCTACGGGGAGATCGGGCAGAAGCTCTCGATGAGCTTTTCCCAGGTCGACCACTTGATCCGCAAGGCGAGAGCACGGCTCTCGCGGCGATACCTCGTGAGACAGCGTGTTGAGACCTAACTTTTCCCACCCCAAGTGCAAGATCATCGAACGAGACCTTGAGCTCTACGCCGAGGGCGAGCTCTTGGATGGCGCCAGGCGAGAGTTTGTTCGCCTTCATGTCACAGCCTGCCCTCTCTGCGGTGCGGCTCTTCGACGATACGATGATCTGACCTCGGCATTTCTCTCGAGCTACGCACCGTCCTTCGATGAAAGCTCACGAGCCGACCAAATTCTGGTGCGAATTCAGTCCTTGCCACCTCCGACCCCGGGAGCGTTGCGCGGGAACTTCCCTGGTTGCGAGTACTCCCCGGCGGCGAGCCTACCTGCGGGTGCCGCAACTTTCGCCGGCCGGGGCTGGCGTCGCCTTGCCCTGGGGGCAATGGCCTGTGCCGCGGCCCTGGCCATCGCCGCATTTCTTGCTCTGGAAGTCCCGATCGGACCGGCTGGCCCTGGCGACTTCGAGGGGACTGGGGCACCTTCCCTCCTGGCTGCCTTGAGCTCTCGTCTGGAGCCAACGCAACAGGACGCGTCCGAGCGACGTTGGCTCCTCGATGAGTCCTTCGCGGACCTGGCCCGTGGGGTGGGGGGAGCCACGAACCGGCTGTTCCGAATGTACGACTTCGATCTGTTCGTTGGCGACTCCTCAAGGCCCAGGTCCGGTCGGTCCAACCCCGAGGAGCTTCCCGAAGCCGGCTGGGTGATCGAAGCGGCCCGGGGAACTGCAGGCCTGGCCCGAAACACACGCTATTACCTTGTGCCGGACGCGACGGAGGATGCCAGCGCCGCCATCGAGATCGACCCGGTCGCCTGCTATCGCTCGAGCCCGCTGCCTCCTGTGCCGGCCAGGCTGATTCAGGAAGGGCGGTTGCTTTACCGTGTCTATGCGGTGCCGAGCACGTCGCGGCTTGAACGACGCAACGAGCTCAACTACACCGACTCGTCACTTCAGTGGGTGCCGACGAAGCACCCTCGGAAGTGGATGGTGCCAGCCTTGTGGCAGCGCTGAGCACTGTCCGCCCCCTTACAAGCTCGATTCCAGAACAGGACTCCTACCTCCTACCCGGCGGCGGCCACAGCGCTCCTCGGGATCCAATCCGTCACTGGCTTTTGGACGTCGCTCTTGCTCGTCGAGCTCTGCACGCAATCAAGGATTCGGTGTGCGGCTGCCTCCCAGGTGAAGGCTTGCCCTCTTGCAATCCCGCTCTTGGCAAGTGACCGACGCAAATCGTCCGAGGAGAACAAGCGTTCGAGGCCCCGGGAGATCTCGAGGGCGCTCCCCTCTGCGAAATGAGCCGCGGCTTCGCCCCAAACCTCTTCCGCGGACGCCGTACGAGGCGCAAGCACGGGCACGCCGCTACGCATCGCCTCGGCTCCAAGGAGCCAGCTAGCGTCCGGGCGCGTTACATGGACGAACGCGGCTGCGGAGGCAATGAGTCGCTGTCGCGTAAACTCGTCGTCAAAACCCGTCGAAACGAAGCTCACTTCCTTCGCCAGACCGAGGCAAGCCGCTGCCTGGCGGAGCGCCAGCGGCGCACCCCCGAGGAAGACCAGATGAAGCCGTTTTCCAGACGCTCTCCGAAAAGAGCGAAACGCCTTGAGAATGCGCCAGACGGCGGCCAGGGACTCTGGCGGATCAGCGCTGTGAACGCCGCTCGCGAGCACATAATCGCCCTCGGGCAACTGGACGTGCTGGCTTTCGACCCTCAAGAGCCCGTGGACGCCCAGGCCCGGGGGGACCCAGCGGAGGTCCCATTCGCGGTGGGGTGTCTGCGCTGCGAGGGAATCCATCGCCGAGCGTGTGAGGGTCACGACGGTCGTGGCGCTTCTTTCGAGCGCCCGGGGGCGCTCTTCCAGGATGGTCGCTATTCGAATGGCCGGTGGCTCCCCCTGGCATGGACGCAAGCCCTTCTCCTCGACGCGTGGAAATCCGATCGGGGAGTAGAGAGCCCACGGCCCGGGGCTCCTGCGTGGTTGCGACAGCCGATCTCGCGCATCACGACTCAGTGGTGCGAGGAATCGTTCGACACTCCCGAGCTCCCGCAAGGGCCAGCCTACAAACCGATAATCATGCTCGCGGCCGCTCTCGAGCAGGCTGCGGATCATGGCCCGGCCATAACTCTGGGCTTCTCTACAGCCTGCTCGATGGGCAGCGCCGAGACCGGATGCGTCGATCCAAATTTCCATGGGGTTTCCTTCCGCATCCTTATCGGCCACGCAATGCGGGGACTTGAGAAAAACTAGTCCAAACTCTTGACGCTGGAAGGGTCGATCTCTACCCTCTGCGCAACATGCACAGTGCGCAAACCCTTTTCAGCGGGACCAACGTCTCTGCGTCGAGGGTCGAGAGGAGGCGGCCCCTGGCCAACCCAGGGCCCAGCCGGGGACGGCTCCGCCTTGGGATCTTCGTGGGAATCCTCCCCGTCCTTTTTTCCTGTGACCACGACAGCTCCCGCCGGGCACGAAGCAGCTTCAACAGGGCTCCTGTGGTGGAGCTCCGCGTGTCGGGCGAGAGGCGGGTGGGCTCCAAGATTACCCTCAATGGCCGATCGAGCCGGGATCCCGACGGCGATCCGCTCGGTATCGATTGGACCCTGGTGGATAAGCCACCCGCAAGCCAGCTTGGGGGGGAGGATTTGCTCCAGCCAGTTCCCGCTCTGGCCACGTTCATTCCGGACGCGTCTGGAGCTTACCTGGTGCGCCTCACCCTGAACGACGGTGAGGTCCAGGCGTCAGCTTCGGCGTTTGTGCTCATCTCCGAGGGCGGCATACCACCCCCCGGCGGGAACGGAGGGAGGACCGAGCTTGTTTGCCCGTCGGTGGGCGCGCTTCGTGGCGGAGAGGAGATCCGCTTTTTCGGTGGGCCTTTTCCCGAGGGGACGCTCGTCAGGTTTGGCCAGGTGCTGGCGACGGAGGTGCGGATCACTGACGGGGGCGCGGTCCTCGTTGCGACTTCTCCCAAAGTTGAGGCCCCCGGCGTCGTCGACGTGACAATTGAGATCTCGGGGGATCAAGCGATCCTCCTCAGGGAGGGGTTCACTTTCATTGAAGGGGAGATTAAGTTCCCGAGGAATCTGTCTCGCGACATCGAAGTCGAGCGTTCCCCGACCGCGTTGGTTTCCGTCGGGCCTGGCCGGATTCTATCGGGTTTGTCCAGGGGACGAGTGCAGCTCTTGTCGCTTGAGCCCGATGGCTCTGTGGCCAAGTCCGGGCTGCTACAGCTCACCGACGAGGGGCATCCGATCACGAATCTCTCCGCTTCGTCCGCTCGAGCAGATGGCTCCGTTGACATCGTGGTGGTGGGCGGCGCGGGTGCGAAGGTCCTTGTCGTGCGTTTTTTGAGTGGTGGCGGACTTCTGAGCTTTCCCCTGCCGTTCGAAGGCGAGGCCGTAAGCGCCGTGGCCCAGGATTTCGAGCGCGGCGGCGTTGCCGAGGTGGCCGTGGCGGACCGCGCTCACCAGAGGCTCGTTCTGTATCACTCCGTGGCCACGGGGACGGGTGAACGCTACTTGCCTTTCGGCGAGTATCCCCTGGGTGGGCAGCCCTGCGCGGTGACAGCGGGGCAGCTGGACGGAGACGAGGAGCTCGAAATCGTCGTGGGAAGTTTGCCGGGGCCAGAAATCACCATCATCGACCCGGGCCCGTCCGGGACTCGCGTCGTTGATGTGGACTCGCCCGAGACGGACGGCGTTCTGACCTTGCGCGCAGGTGAATTCGGGTTGGCAGGTCGATCGAGCCTGGCGGCGATCGCACGTGACAGGGGTGGCAAGACCGCGTTGGTATTCCTTGATTTTGTGCCCGCCTTTGCGAAGGGTGCCGGGGTCACTGGACCTTCCGTCAACCTCGATCCACTGACGCGTTTCGAGGTCGAGGACGATGGTGCCAGCCTCGAGGCGGGTGATCTCGACTTGGATGGAGATACCGACGTCGCTCTTCACGACAGTTCGAGCGGCTCGGTGCGAATCCTCCGCAACACCCGCAATGGCGAGCCTGAAACTCCCGAGGAATGTGCGCGTGTTCTGGCGACGGGGTCGCGAGGTGACGTACCACGTTTTCGTGAGTTGATCGTGCCAGTCTTCGACAGGCCGAGCATCCAGGCGTTGACTTTGGGCGACTGGAACGGGGATAGCCTTCCGGACCTTGCCGTCTCGCATGCGGAGGAGTTTCGTGGCCTTCGCATCTTGACTCAGGGCACGGGGGAGTGAAGGAATCCACCACGTGAGCTCGACCGAGCGTCTGTCGGTGGTGGTGGCAGTGAAAAACGAAGCGCACCAGATCCGGGACTGTCTCGAAAGTCTGCGGTTTGCCGACGAGATCGTTGTTGTCGACATGCTCAGCACGGATGGCACGCTCGAGCTTGTCCGTGACCTTGCCGACAAGGTGATGGTGCATGATGGCGGCCCGCACCGGCTCATCCACGTCAACAAGAACCTGGGATTCGACGCGGCTACGGGGCCGTGGATCTTGAACCTCGACGCCGACGAACGCCTCACGCCGGCCCTGCGCGATGAGATTCTCGGTGTGCTGCGGGGTCCAGATCCCGGGGTGGCGGCCTACGCGCTCCCATTCACGCACTACTTCTTTGGCAAGTATCTCCGCCACGGCGGCTTTCGCGGTAGCCTCGTGCGCCTCTTTCGCAAGGGCAAGCTCCGCTATCCCGCGGACCGGGCCCACTCGACGCCCCTCGTCGATGGCAAGATCGCCGAGCTCAAGGGCCTCGTTGTCCACTTCAACCACAGGCGAATTGCTGACTTCGTTGAAAAAATGAACCTCTATACGTCATCGGACGCAGCGCTCCTCGTTGAGCACGGACGCGGAGGCCTCAGAAATCGGCCCTTGCCTCGAAACCTCGGCGGGAAACTCTTTCAGGCGCCCATTGCCGTCTTCTGGAACCGGTACATCCGCCACGCAGGATTCCTTGACGGTGTTCATGGATTCGTTGCGGCGGTGTTGCTCGGTTTCTACCAGTTCGTTGAGTACGCGAAGGTGTGGGAAAGAAAGAACGTGCCACCGAAGCGCGAGGAAGAGGCACGGTGAGTCCAGGCAAGCTGCACACATCATCGCAAGAGCCGTTGCTTGTGATCGCCACCGAATCGCGCTGGGCTCTCTATCGTAGTCTCCTCCGGCACTATTGGCCCAGGCTCGTCGCCATGATGGGGCTTGTGGTGCTCTATTCGGCCTTGACCTCCATTCGTCTCGCCGCCGCGGGGCTTGTCGATATCCTCGAGGCCAGGTTTGGCGCTGGCGGTGGGAGGTTGATCGATCGGCTCGAGAGGGCGCGGGTGTGGCTGTTCGGAGACGTGGGTGTTCCGCTGGCTGAGCGATTCCGGGCGGACGAAGCGTTCTTCTACAACTTTCTTCTCGCATCGATGGGTGCTTTTGTCGTCGTATCCCTGGTCATGGCCCTGGCCTTTTACTTCAAGGAGCTCATGGCCCAGGCGTTGATCTTGCGGATGGAAGTTGACGTTCGCCGCGCAGTCTTTTCCCACTTGTGCTCCCAATCGGTCGCCTACTTCAATCGACAGCGGTCCGGGGATGTCATCTCCCGGCTCACGAATGACATCAACGCGTTGAGGCAGTCCTTCAAGCTGTTCTTCGAGGACCTTGTCCAGCAACCCTTCTTGATCGTCGGTTCTCTTCTGATGGCCCTCGACGGTGCCCCCTGGCTCACACTGGCTTGTTTCCCCTTCTATGGACTTCTCATGTTGCCGGTGCTCCGATCGGGGAAAAAGATCATCAAGCACGGTCGGGGTCGTCTCGAGAAACTTGGGGTTCTCACGGAGTCCATCGGTCAACTCTTCAGTGGGATCCGCATCGTCAAAGCCTTTGGCATGGAACGGCGGGAAGAAGAAGAATTCGCTGCGAGAAATGAGGACTTCGTGCGGAGCACCCTGAAGATGAACCGCGCCAAGGTGAAATCACGCGCAGTTCAGGAGCTCCTTTACAACCTCGGCACGGCGCTGGCGGTCCTGGGAGGTCTGTGGCTTGTTGCTCGCGGCCTGGTGGACTCCGGAGGTTTTCTTCAGTTCCTGTTCGCGATGGTGCAGATCTACATGCCGTTGAAGGCCCTGTCGAACGCATGGAACCAACTTCAGGAGTCCCGTGGTGCTGTCGACAGGACGCTCGAGGTCCTGCGCGAGAGCCCCATGATCAAGGACCACGAGGGCTCGCTGGAGTTTCCCGGCGTCAAGGAGAAGATTTGCTTCGAAGACATTGAGTTCTCCTACAGCCAGCTGGATCCCCGTTCGGTCAGCCATCAGGGCTCCGAGGACGTGCAACATGTGTCCGTTCTCCACGACATTTCCTTTCAGGCGCAAGCCGGCCAAGTATTGGCCTTCGTGGGGCCGAGCGGCTCCGGCAAGTCCACCATCGTGGACCTGCTTGCTCGGTTCTACGATCCCCAGAAAGGCAGGATCCTCGTCGACGGCCGTGACATCCGGGACTACCAGTACTCCTCTTACCTGAGCTCGATCGCCATCGTCTCCCAGGACCCGTTTCTGTTCCACACCACGATCCGCGAGAATATCCGCCATGGCAAGGAAACGGCAACCGACTCCGAAATCGAGGAGGCCGCCAGGGTGGCCTTCGCACATGACTTTATACTGGAACAGCCGCAGGGCTACGACACGGTCATCGGGGAACGAGGCGTCATGCTCTCGGGCGGACAACGCCAGCGCATCACGATCGCTCGGGCTGTGCTCAAGAACGCGCAGATCCTGATCCTCGACGAGGCGACTTCCGCTCTGGACAGTCAATCGGAGAAGGAAGTTCAGCGGGCGATTGACAACCTGATCAAAGCGCGTACCACGTTTGTGGTTGCTCATCGATTGTCCACAGTCGTCCATGCCGATAAGATTCTTGTGCTGGAGAATGGGAGGATCCTCGAGAGCGGCCGCCACGAGGAGCTCCTGAAAGCGGGAGGAAGTTACTCACAGCTTTGGCGCTCACAAAATCCGGAGAAATAGTACCCAAACTAGTACCTACATTCATGAGAGCGTTCCACCATGGGAGCCCTGCGGGCCCGCGGCCGTGCAGATGGTCGAAACCAGAAGAGTCCTTCACTGCTTCTTGCCAGAGCTCGTGAAACGGAGCCATTAACGTGATTATGACTCTCGATGAGCACGAATTTGGGGCTTATACGAAGCTTGTGCCGTCCTTTCGCGGACGTAAGGTTGGGGTCATTGGCGATCTCGTTGCGGACAGCTACGTCTATGGTGTTCCGGCCCGCCTGTCGCGCGAGGCGCCGGTCGTTATTCTTCGCCACGAACGCGAGGAGTTCTTTCCCGGCGGCGCCGCCAACACGGTTTCAAACCTCCTGGCGCTTGGCGCTGAGGTCTGTGTCTTCGCTCTGGTGGGAGACGATGCGCAGGGCACGAAGCTGCTCGAGCTCCTGGGATCCATGGGCGCGGACGTCTCGAGCGTGATCCGCTCGAGCGCCTGGCGCACGATCGCGAAGAGTCGCATCCTGGCGGGCGACTATCATACGAAGAAGCAGCAGGTGCTTCGAATCGACCAGGAGCCGGGACGAGCCCCTTCACCCGAGGAGCGAAGGCAGGTTGAGCAGCGGATGCGAGAGGCTTCGAGCTTCGTGGATGCCTGGGTCGTCTCGGACTACGGATATCACCTCGCCACGGGCCCCAGCACGATTGAGATCGTGCGTAAGGAAGGCGCCAGGGGCAAGGTGGTCGTCGCCGATTCCCGTTATCGAGTTAGAGATTTCCAGGGCTTCACGTTGGTCACACCCAACGAGATGGAGCTCTTTTCCGCCTATGGAATCGAGCATATCCCCGTCGAAGGGGCGAGTGATAGCCTCGTGCTCGAGACCGGCCGGCGATTGCTTGAGGAATTGGGCTCGTCGAGCGCAGTGCTCGTCACGCGAGGCAACCGCGGCATGATGCTCTTCGAGCATGGATGCGAGCCGAAGCCGATCCCGATTTCGGGCACCCAGGATATTGTCGACGTCTCCGGCGCCGGAGACACGGTCGTCTCGGCCATGACGCTATCCCTCGCAAGTCGCACGAGCCTTCTCTCGGCGGCGAGGCTCTCCAACATCGCCGCCGGCGTGAAGGTGATGAAACGCGGCACTGTTCCCGTCAGCTCGGTCGAGCTCTTGAGCGCCGCCGGCAAGTTGACTCAGGTCTCTGGCCCGGGCCGCAACTGACAGCCCGCGCAACAAGGCGGCGTGGCAATGCTGCGAGCACGGCCAGTACCTTGCTGCCATACTTGCGTACGCGTGCCTCGCCCATTCCCGGCATCTGTGCAAGCTCTGCGAGCGTGCTCGGTCGACTTGTCGCCAGCACGGCCAGGGTGGCGTTGGGAAAGATCCCGTGGGGGGCACGGCCCTCCTGGCGGGCGAGCTCGGCGCGTAGTGATCGCAATTGGTCCTCGACTTCGTGGTTCGAGCCGAGCCTGGGGCGAACGGGGAAGAGCCTTGCCAGCTCAAGGGGATCTGTCGAAAGGGACAAGCACTCTGTGAGATCGACGGAGAGTTTCTGCGATCCCCGGCCGCCGTGCGCGATGGTGAGGATTCCGTACTCAACGAGCGCGTCGAGGAATTCGTGGAGCCAGGTCGCCGTGACCGCCTCGAGCAGACCGTAGAGGTCCTTCAGGGCCGGTACGTCCAGCGGTCCGGGTGCCTGGCTTCCACGTAGAAAATTCACGAGCCTGCGGCGACTCACCGGGCCCTGCGGGGTGTCGCCGAGGAATTTGGCCGCGTCGACAAGGACGCGTAGAAGGGAGGCACGAAACAATTGCGAAGCGGGCACATTCTGTGCCCCCCAAGCAGTCGATGGATGGCGAGGCATGGGGGAAACTTTCCGGCTCCGGAAGGGGTCTCGGGGTCGGTTTCAGGCAGGAAGGCGGAATGTACACGTGCGCCGGACTGGGAGCAAGCAGCGAACCTGGGGGCGATCACGACACCGAGCGTGGGGATCGAGTGTCACGCAAAGACCGTCTTGAGGACGCTTTCGATTTCGTCGAAGACCCAGTGGACCTCACGGTCGGTGATGACGTAGGGCGGCATGAAATAGAGGACGTTTCCGAGCGGCCTGAGAAGGATGCCGCGGTCGAGAAAGAGCGCATTTAGCCTGGGGCCGAGGCCGCTCAGGTAGCCTTGATGGGAGTCCACAGCCAGCTCGATTGCGGCAACTCCGCCGATGTTTCGCGTCTCCATCACGAAAGGTAAGGTTCCGAGGACCTTCAGGCGCTCTGCGAAGAGCGCCTCGATCGCCTGCACGCGGCTCATCCGCCGTTCCTCGTCGAAGATGGCGAGACTCTCGAGAGCCACCGCGCACGCGAGCGCGTTGCCGGTGTAGGAATGCCCGTGAAAAAAAGTTTTCGCACGGTCCTCCGACAGAAACGAGGAGTAGATCTCCTCCGTGACCAGAGTGGCGGCGAGTGGCAGGTAGCCGGCTGTCAGTGCCTTCGATACGCAAAGGAGGTCCGGCTCGATGGGGCCGTGCTCGCAGGCGAAAAGCCTTCCAGTGCGCCCGAATCCCGTGAGCACCTCGTCGGCGATGAGCGGACTCCCGTGTTGCGTACAGAGCTCGCGAACCTGACGAAGAAAGGGGGCTGGCCAGACGATCATGCCTCCGGCGCCCTGAAGCATCGGCTCGATGATCATGCCGGCGACCTTGCGGCCGTCGCGCTCGAGGATCGCTCCGAGATCTTCCCCGCTGCCGGAGCGAAACGGCAGGCGGGCTCTGCGCACTTCGAAGAAGAGATCGCGAAAGTTTTGGTGGAAGACCTCGACCCCACCGGCTGCCATCGCTCCAAACGTGTCTCCGTGGTAGGAGTGGTCGAGTGCCACGAAGAGCCTTCGCCCGGGCTCCCCGCGATTCCGCCAATACTGGTAGACAAGTTTCAAAGCCACCTCGACTGCCGTGGAACCATCGTCGGAGAAGAAGACGCGGGGGAGGCGACCGGGTGATCTACGAGAAAGCTCCGCTGCCAACCTTGCCCCCGGCTCGTGGGTGAAGCCAGCGAAGATCACCTGCGACATTCGGGAGGCCTGCTTAGTGAGGGCCTGGTTGAGCCGCGGGTGGCTGTGGCCGTGAATATTGACCCACCAGGAGCTGATGCCGTCGAGGATCTTGCGTCCGCTCGTCGTGTGGAGGTAGACACCCAAAGCACGCTCGATCGGCACGGCGGGCGGCGCCGTGAGCATTTGCGTGTAGGGATGCCAGACATGGCAACGGTCGTCCTCAATCCAGGGCTGGGGCTTTGTGACGTCGCTCATGAGCTCACTCAAAGTACTGCTTGAGTCTTCCCTTTCGATCGAACAACCGCGCTGCCCGCGTGATGCCTTGCTGGGTAATCGAGCGGATCACCGGCACCTCCGCCAACACATCGACCGAGCCGAACCGCTCGATGGCGCGACGGTTTTCGGCGTTGGGCGGGCCCGAGAGGATCACTCCGGCGATCTCAAGCCTGCGCGAGCGCGCCGCTTCGAGGGTGAGAAGTGTATGGTTGATCGTGCCAAGTCGACTTGACGCGACAATCAGCAGTGGCAGGTGCAGCTCCTCGAACAAGCTTGCGAGCAGATAACCATCATCCGTCAGCGGCACGAGCAGCCCACCGATCCCCTCGATCAAGAGGTTGCGGCGATCGTCGGCCAAGGCGTGTGTCACGAAGGCGTCGACCACGCGCTCTGGCTCGATCCGCCGGCGCTCGAGGCGCGCGGCAAGGTGCGGCGAGACTGGTGGACCCAGGGAGTAAACCTCGCTCAGTATCTCGACATTCTTTCCCACGATACCACGGATGATCCGGGCATCGGAGCTCTCTGACGATCCGGTCGCGATGGGCTTCCAGTACGCGATTCGGCGTCGCCTGGCGTGGCGTGTCAGGATCACCGCGCAGGCGATGGTCTTTCCGACCTCGGTTCCAGTTCCCGTCACGATGAGGCTCATGGCTCAAGAGGCCTCCACAGCATTGGCCACAGCATCGGCCACCGCGTCAATTTGCTCCTCGGTGTGATCCGCATGAATGCTCAATCTCAGGCGTGCGGTGCCGGGTGGAACGGTTGGCGGGCGGACTGCCCGCACGTCGAAGCCGCGGTGCTGCACCTGCGCGGCGACACGTAGAGCGCGTGCATTGTCGCCGAGAATCACCGGCACTATCGGGCCTTCCCCGGGCGGTACCTGAAGGCCTCGATTCTCGAGGATCGCACGAAGGCGCCGCGCGAGCGCGTGCGGCCTCTCCCGCAGCTCGGGTTCGCCCTCAACAACGTCCAGTGCGCCATGGAGGCCGGCCGCCAGAAGGGGTGAGACCGCGGTGCTGAAAATGAAGGGCCGCGCCTTGTTGATGATCGTGTCGATCACAACCCTGGGCCCGGCCACAAACGCGCCCCAGAGCCCCAGCGCCTTGCCGCAAGTCGAGAGGGTGGCCACGGCACGCCGTTCGATGCCGAAGAGTTCGCAGAGACCCGAGCCGCGAGTCTTTCCGAAGATGCCGGTCGCGTGGGCATCGTCGACAACAAGGACCGCGCCATGGCGATCGGCGGCATCCGCGAGAAGGTTGAGCGGCGCCACATCGCCGTCCACGCTGAAGTAGGACTCGGAGAATAGGAAGTTGCGTCCCCTCGAGGGGGTATGGGCGAGGAGGTTTTCCAGCGCCCGGACGTCGAGGTGGCCGTAAATTGCCTTCTCGCAGCCAGCGAGGCGCAGGCCGTCGATGAGGCTCGCATGATTCAGAGCGTCGGAAATGGCTCGATCCTCGGGGCCGATGAGGGCCGTGGCGATTGCAAGGTTGGCCTGATAGCCGCTCGGGAAAAGAAGGGCTGCCTCCGTGCCCTTGAACCGGGCGAGCCGCTCCTCGACCTCCCTGTGAGCCGCCTCGTGCCCGCGCAAGAGGCGAGAGGCCGGGGCGGAGACGTTGCCCACTCTTGCGCCCTCGATCAATCGTTCCCGGACTCGTGGATGCCTTGAGAGGCCCAGATAGTCATTCGAGGCGAAATCGATACCGGCGGGCTCTCTCAGGATGCGGAGTAGCCCGAGCCGTTCGGTTTCTTCCAGCCGCTGCGTTAGCTCAGATAGGAATGGTCTCATCCTGATCTTGCGACGTGACGGGCGACATTCCGAGCTTTTCAAGAAGCGCGAGGTCGTGGTCCTGGCCCGGATTTGAAGTCGTGAGGAGCTTGTCGCCGGTGAAGATCGAGTTGGCGCCGGCGAGGAAGCAAAGTGCCTGGGTCTCATCGGACATCTCAAGGCGGCCGGCACTGAGCCGGATGCGGCTCAGGGGAAGCACGACGCGGGCCGTCGCGATCATGCGCACCATGGAGAGCGGTTCCAGAGGGGGCAGGCCTTCCAGCGGCGTGCCCTCGGCTCGAACGAGCGCATTGATCGGGACGCTTTCAGGGTGAGGACTGAGCGCAGCCAGCACGCTCAGCAAGTCGGCGCGATCGCCGAGGCTCTCGCCCATGCCAAGGATGCCGCCGCAGCAGACCGTGATGCCGGCCTCACGAACATTTCGGAGAGTCTCAAGGCGCTCCTCGAAGCTCCGGGTCGAGATAATGCTCTCATAAAACTTGGGACCCGTGTCGAGGTTGTGGTTGTAGGCGCTCAGACCTGCGCCCGCTAGACGGGTGGCTTGCTCCTTCGTCAACATGCCGAGAGTGCAGCAGGCCTCGAGACCGAGCGATTTGACGCCACGGACCATCTCGAGCACTGCGTCGAACTCCCTCCCATCGCGTACCTCACGCCAGGCGGCTCCCATGCAGAAGCGGGTCGAGCCCGAGTTGCGCGCTGCTCGGGCGGCGGCCAGCACCTGGCTGACGTCGAGGAGCTGTTCCGGCTCGACCGTGGTCGAGTGGTGCGCGCTCTGCGGGCAGTAGGCGCAATCCTCCGGACAGGCTCCCGTCTTGATGCTCAGGAGTGTGCAGAGCTGTACCTCACGGGGGTTGTGGTACTGGCGATGAATCGTCTGTGCTTGATAAAGAAGATCCGGAAAGGGTGAGTCGTGCAGGCGAAGGACTTCCTCACTCGACCAGTCGTGGCGCACGCGGTTGTTCTTGGTTGGGGTGGCAAAGGGCATGAGACGGGGCCTCGATGTGGAATCGGGTTCTCGAAATTGAGACCTACAAGTTACCGGAAGGCAAATATTAAAAAAAGCAGGGTCTCCTCAGATCGAGGGCCCGCCCTCCCGAAGACTGGTTTCCAGGAGCCTGTTACGGCGGTCGTTCCGTCGGCCCACGGCCAGGATGATCCGCCGAAATTGGTCACAAGGAGAGCCCCCAGCCTTGAGTGAGCACGATCCCCCCTTTCTCTTGAAATTCTACATGGACCGCGACCTGCGGTACGGCGATGTCCCCCTCCATCGTCGTGTGACTGTCGGGCGAGGCCGCGAGAACGATGTGGTCCTGAACCACAACAGCGTCTCGCGCCGCCACGCGACTTTCTTCGTGGAGAAAGCTGGCTCAGCTCTCGTGGTGCTCCTGCGTGACGAGGGCAGTCGCAACGGCTGTATCGTAAACGGTCGACCTGTGCGCGGCACTGAGGTGCTCGTGAAGCCAGGTGATTGTATTCAGCTGGGCGTTTTCCTCGTCGACCTCACGCTCACGAATCTGAAACAGGAAGCCGAACCGGTTGACGATCTTAACTCTGACATCGTCCTTGAGGTCTCGCCGTCCAGCCGGACGGCGCTTCCCGACGAACGGCTCCGCGTGCTCTACGAGCTTGTCGCGGGGATCGATCTCCTCGACAACGAGAAAGTCCTGCCGGCCGTGGCGGAGTGGATCGGAAAAACGCTTCCCTTCGGTGTGCTGTACATGCTGCTGGAAGACGAGCAGGGCGCCGCCAAGATCTTTGCCTCGACGCCCAATGGCCCATGTGATCCCGCACGGATTTCGGTCAGCCGCAGCCTGATCAACAAGTGCCACGCTGAAGGCGTTGCGGTGCTAGCAGGCACGAGCGGAGTGCAGAGCCTGGATGCCGAGGGGACAGCTATTTTCAAGTCTCTCAAGTCGGCCATGTGCGTCCCTTTCCTGGGCCAATCGCGGTGCATGGGTGTGACTTATGCAAGCAGCCCATCCGATCGCGTCTACACGAGAGAGGACCTTCAGTTCCTGATCCTGGTCACGAGCAGCGTGACCCACAGTGTGGAGGCAAGGCGGGCGCTCGCCGCGGTGCGGGAGGAGAAGGAGAAAATCGAGAAGATTCTGGGGAGCCTCAAGGAAGCTGTCCTTCTTCTGGACAGCGATTTCAGGATTTTGCGTCTGAACCTGGCAGCGAACGAGGTCTTCGACGGGCGCGAGGTGGTGGGGCTGAAGCTCGCCGAGGCTCTTGTGGGCTATCGCAGCACGGCGGACCTGGAGACCCTGGATGGGCTTTCGAGCTTTGAGATTGAGGAGGATTCTGAGGCTTCGAAGGTTCGCGACTCTGCCGGCGTCTTGCCGCGCATCTATGAGGGCAAGATTTCACGCAGCGACGGGGCCGGGTCGATGAACTGGCGCTATGTCGCGTGCCTGCACGATGTCAGCCAATCGAGGCACCTGGAGCGGACGAAGTCCCTGTTCGTCAACCGGTTGGCGCACAAGATCATCACGCCTCTTACAGTCGTTACCAGTGTGAACTTTCTCGTCGCCGAACATGTCGAGCGCCTGGGTGACGAGGAGCTGAAGCGTCTCCTGGCCCAGAGCATCAAGGAATCGGAACATTGCTCCGCCTTGATTCGACAGCTTGTTGACTACACCGTAATGAACTTCGGGAACAGCTCTGCATCCCGCAAGAGAATGCATTGCCGGTTCGAGAGTCTGATCGAGCGTGCGCTGATCTCGAACAACGACCTTATCGTGAGCAAGCAGTTCAAGGTCTTGCCTCGGATTGCCGAGGACGCCACCGAGGCCCTCGGTGATTTTGAGCAATTGGGCCTTGTTTTTCAGCATTTGGTGCAAAATGCGGTGAAGTTTGGCTGCCAAGGTGGCTCGGTTCAGGTGTCCACGGAGCTCATGGGACGGGAGGTCAAGGTCTCCTTTCTGGACGATGGGCCGGGGATCCCACCGGGCGAGATGAAGAACGTCGGGCAGATGTTCTATCAGTTCGACCCGCAAAACACGGGCGAGGTGCCCGGCTCGGGTGTTGGGCTCTGGCTTGTGCGTGAGATCGTGCGCAGCCATGGGGGCGATGTCAAACTTTCAAGCCCGACGGCCCAGGACGGCACCGGCACCTTGGTCGAGCTTGTCCTCCCTGCTGCGACGGCCAAGACCCCGCTGGGCAACCTCGCGCTCGACCCGCCCACGGACACCATTTCGAGGGAGGTCGTCAACACAGCGCTCGAGAACGCGGTGTCGTGAGGTCAGGATTGGCGAGCTTCACTTGTGAACCAGGGAAGGCTTTGCTACCTTTTCCGCCAATGCACAAGGCGGTGGATTCAGTCGAGTCGGTGCCCCGGCAGCGTCGCACGATTTGGTACATGGGCGTCAAGACGCGGGTGCTGCCCAATTTTCTCGATGGCGTGCTCGCGGACGAGGCCCCTTTGGGGGCGACGGTCGTCGATCTCATGAGCGGGAGCGCGGCCGTCGCCGCCCACTGCGCGAACCATTATCGGGTTTACGCCAACGACGTGCAGCGCTACGCGCAGGTGATCAGCTCGAGTCTCATCGAGCACGATCCTCTTCGAAAATCGGGCTTTCTGGAGTCGCTCGATGCCCGGAGCGCCCTGGATTCCGCCTTCAGGAGTAACTTGAGGGCGCTTGAGAAGCTTTACGCGAGAGCCCTGGAGGCGGAAGAGAGCCTCTTGAAGCGCCATGCCTCGGGAGATGAGAGCGACCAGTGGTGTGCCGACTACAGGCGATTTCTTAATCAGCCTCGATCGGTCTACGCTACCACGGGCCAGAAGGGCCCAGCGAGCCACGGTGGCCTTTACGAGGAGGCTCAGGCCTTGCTGTCGGACGAGTCCATCGCCGCCTACCGACACGATCCCTCTCGCCGCCCGGCCTGCCTCACGACAGCCTACTATGCCAACATTTACTTCGGCCTGCGCCAGTCGATCGTGATCGACAGTCTCCGTGCGGCGATCGAGGACCTTCCAGCGTCCTCAATCCATGCCAGGGAGACGCGCACGCACTACCTCTCGGCGCTGCTCCATGTGGCTTCCATCTCTACCTCGGGCACGTCGCACTTTGCGCAGCCACGCCACACCACGAAGGATTCAGAGCTGAAGGCGCTCGCCGCACGCCGCACGATCGACATCTTCGAACGATTTCAGTTCTGGTCGTCGGAGATCGCGCTCCAGGTTCGCGAGACGACCCACTTGTCAGGAAACCAAACCTTTTCGGCGCCGTATCGCGAATTCATCAACGACGGCAGCCAGGGCCCCGAGCTCCGATTCCCGGGCCCGGTCGACCTGGTCTACCTGGACCCTCCCTATACTGCGGATCACTACTCACGCTTTTATCACGTGCTTGAGGTGCTCGCTCGCCACGACTATCCGGAGCTAGATCGCGACGCGAGCGGTAGCGTCCTTCGCGGACGCTACCCGAAGCTTGCAGGGCGCTTCCAGTCAGAATTCTGCCTCAAGACGCGGGTCGAGGAGGAGTTTCGCACGGTCGTCCACGCAACGGCCGGAGCGGGGGCAAAGCTGGTGATAAGCTACGCCTCGCCCACGGGGTTGCTCCTGAAGGAGTACGTGCGGCGCTTTCCGGAGAAGGATCCTGTCGAGCAGCTGCGGCAGCTCTGCCGGGAGCGCTACGAGACGGTTCGAGTGGAGCGCATGCCGCTCATGCATTCGGGTCAGGGCGACAGTAACCTTCAAATTGACGAGATCCTGGTGGTCTGCACCCGGCCGCGTGGGCCAAAGGCTTGAATCATTCGCGCAGCCGCGCGATCAGCCCGTCTGTCCTGAGTACGGCGATGGCCTCCTCGGCCAGGGCGCGCGTCGCGAAAGCAAGCCTCATTGTGCCGGCTTCTCCCTCCCGCACCTTCAACACCTCGATGTCTTGAATGTTGATGCCGCGCGTGGCGAGCGGCTGCGCGATCCGCAAGATCATGCCCGGTTTGTCCTCGACGACCACGAGGACGTCCCAGAGCTGGCTCAAGAAGCCCTTGGAGTCCCTGGGAATCTCGGCACGAGTCCGGCTGGCGCGGTCGAAAATCTTCTCGAGCCGTCCGTTGTTGAGGCCCCGCAGTGATTCTCGCGTGGAGTCAAGGAAGCGAAGGAGCACGTCCTCGATCACGTCGCGGTTCGTCTGCACAATGTCTTTCCAGACGTCGAACGAGCTCGAGGCAATGCGGGTCATGTCGCGGAAGCCCCCGGCGGCAAGGTGCACTCCGTGCTCCCGGTTGGATCCGAGGTCGTCAAGGAACTTGACGAGGCTGACGGCGAGGAGCTGTGGGAGATGGCTGATTGTTGCGGCGATTCGGTCGTGGTCAGCGGCGGAGAGCACCACGACACGAGCTCCCGAGCGAGCAATGAATTGCCCAAGTTTCTTCACCTCGGCCTCGGGCACGGAGGGTGAGGGCGTCAGCACGTAGTAAGCGTTTTGATAGAGGAAGGGGTCTGCCGCGCGAACGCCACGCTGTTCGGAGCCGCACAGTGGGTGCCCGCCAATGAAACTGCCTTCGGGCAGGTTTCGTGCCGCCGCAAGGATGGCCCGCTTGGTGCTTCCGACATCACTCACGACAACGCCGGGCCGAAGCCTGTCTGCGGAAGCACTGAGCTGTTGTAAGTGATCCAGGATCATGGAAATTGGGCTCGCAAGGACAACAAGATCGGCGTGTGCTGCCGCATCGAGCAGGTGCTCGTAGGGGAAGCCCTCGTCGATGGCGCCCAGGCGTTGAGCTTCCACCAGAGTTTCGCCACGGCTGACCCCCAGAATTCTCCCCGTGTAACCCGAGCGGCGCAGTGCCAGGCCGAGTGATCCGCCCATCAGGCCTACGCCCACAATCGCAATCGATGCGTAGGGCTCCGCATTCGTGTTCTGGGGGTTAGTCGGTTGCATGGAGCCGCAATGTTACCTCAAGGGAATCCGGCAGAGTATGTATACTCCTCGCGGCGATGATCGGGACATCCTGGCCACCGCTCCCTCCCCCTCGGCGCCGGAGGCGCCCGGCGCTTATCGAGCGCCGAGGAGGGGGAGGACGCCGCCAGGCGGCCGGTGCTGGGGAGGTCTCCCTCCCCAGCGAGGAGGATAGAGTCTGTCGCCGTCCGGTTCGAGCCAGTATCATGCCCAACTTTCCCAAGTTACTTGTGGGGCCGTGCCAAAAGACAATGTCAAGACCGTTGGAAGTGCCGCTAGTGGAAGAGTTGACCTCTTGCCAGAACCCCCTGGATTTCAAGCGTTGTGTGGGCACAAGCCTCCGGGAGGTGGAGAGGCTTCTCAAGGAGATTCTGGAGGTGCGCTCAAAGCGCAACCGAGAGAACACGCTGGTTCCCTACAATCGCCTCATGTTGGACCTGGGAAGTCTTTCGAACGCAATCTCCTGCCTGCGGAGCGTGCACCCTGCAGAGGAGATCCGCAGGGCGGCGGAGGAAAGCGAGAAGGAGGTGGCGAGACTTGCGACTTCGCTGAGTCTCAACCAGGAGCTTTATCAGGGCATCCGGCAGTGTGACCCTCTGACGCTCGACGCCAAGGGAAAGAGGCTCCTGAAGCACCTGTTGCGGGACTTCCACAGGGCTGGCGTCGATCGTGACGATGCCACACGGGAGCAAGTTTGTGTCCTCCGAGACAAGATCGTGGCGACGGGGCAGGAGTTTCTTCGCAACATTGTGAAGGACGTGAGGTTGATCGAGCTCGAGGGACTCGAGGAGCTTGAGGGCCTCCCTGTGGACTACGTCCGGGAGCATGCGCCTCAACCGAACGGCAAGATCCGAATCACGACCGATTCTCCCGACTACAACCCCTTCATGACCTATGCGACGAGCGACACCCGGCGCCGTGAGCTTTACACGGAGTTTCGTCGCAGAGGGTTTCCTGACAATCTCGAGGTGCTCCGGCTGCTGATGACCCAGCGGCATCAATTGGCCACCCTCCTGGGCTACTCTTCCTGGGCAAGCTACGTCGCCGAGGACAAGATGATTCAGACGCCGGAGGCGATCGGCGAGTTCATTGAGAGGGTGAGCCGTGTTTCCCAGACGCGCGCCCGGCGGGAGTACGACGAGCTCCTTTCGCAGAAGCGGAAGCTCGACCCTGGTGCCACGGAGGTCCACGACTGGGAGAAAACCTGGTTGGAGGGCTCCATTCGCTCGGAAAAGCATCAGTTCGACTTCAGAGCTGTCCGGACCTACTTCGAATACGGCCGCGTGAAAACGGGAGTCTTGTCGCTCGTGGAGGACCTCTTCGGGGTTCGCTTCGAGCCCGATTTGAATGCAATTCACTGGCATCCTGACGTCGAAGTTTACAACGTCCTCGAGGGTGGATGTCGGGTGGGCCGCATCTATCTCGACATGCACCCTCGAGAGGGCAAATTCAAGCACGCTGCCCTGTTCCCGCTCGTCAGAGGTGCGCGGAACCTCGCTGTTCCGGAGGCGGCGCTTGTGTGCAACTTTCCCAATCCGCGACTCGCGCAGGGTCCGGCGCTTCTGGATCATGACGAGGTCCTCACCTTGCTCCACGAGTTCGGTCATCTGCTTCACCAGCTCTTCGCGCGAGAAGAAGAGTGGTCCAGGTTCAACGGCATTTCCAACGAGTGGGATTTCATCGAGGTTCCCTCGCAGCTCTTCGAGGAGTGGGGTTGGGAATACGACGCGCTCAAGCGATTTGCGATCCACCACGAGACGGGCGAGACGATCCCGAGGGACTTGGTTGAACGGTTGCGCCGGGCCAAGGCCTTCGGTCGGAGTCTCGCGGTGCGCCATCAGATGTTCTATGCATCCTTGTCGCTCGAGTGCTTTGGCCCCGAAGCTCCAGATCTCGACACGACCCGTGTCGTTGAGGAATGTCAGGGACGGCACAGCCTCTTCCGCTTCGTTCCAGGAACCTATTTCCAGGCGAGCTTTGGCCATCTCAACGATTACTCCGCCCTCTACTACACCTACATGTGGTCGCTTGTGATCGAGAAGGACATCTGTGTTCATTGGCGCAAGAGTGGCCTGATGAGCCGTGAGGCCGCCGCGCGCTACCGGGACTGCATTCTTCGGCCTGGAGGTTCGCTGGACGCCGCGGACCTTGTCCGCAGCTTCCTCGGCAGGGACTATGTGTTCAAGGCGTTCGAGGAATGGCTTGAAGTGGTGTGATGCCACGAACTGGAGCGGTCAGAGGAGCGGAGTTAGCAGGCGCGCCGTGCCTTCAAGCAGAGTTGGCCAGAAGGGGCCGCTCTTCTCCAGGAGTTGCACGCTGCGGCTGTTTTGGACGTCGCACCAGAAGTCCTTCCTCAGCTTGCGCGACAGGTTTTCGTCAAGGATCAACGCTGTCACCTCGAAATTGAGCAAGAAGCTTCGCACATCCATGTTTGCGGATCCGACGAGTGTCCAGGTGTCGTCGATGCTCACCACCTTCGAGTGGAGCATGCCGTGGCGGAACTCGTGGATTCTGACTCCGGCGCGGACGAGGTCCTGGTAATAGCTGCGGCCAGCCCAGAGGACCAGGCGGCTATCGGTCTTTGCAGGGATCAGGATGTCGACCTGGATTCCACGGTAGGCCGCGTGCTGAAGTGCGAGGATGAGGCCCGGGTCGGGAACGAAGTACGGCGTGCTGATCCGAATGCTCCTTCTTGCCAGCGCGAGAGCTGCGAAGAAGATGTGGCTGAGGATCGGAGGCTCCTGATCCGGGCCGGTGGGTACGATCTGCACGAGCGAGTCGCCTCTGGCGGGCTGCCTCTTCATGTATCGATCGCCGGTCAGGTTTTCCTTTGCGGCGAAGTACCAGTCTTCGACGAACACCTCCTGCAGCTCACGCACCGCCGGGCCCTCGAGTCGGAGATGAGTGTCCTTCCAGGGTCCTGACCGGCGCAAGAGGCCCCGGTACTCGTCGCCGATGTTCTGGCTGCCTGCAAAGGCCACTTCGGCATCCACTACCACAATCTTTCGGTGGTTCCTGCAGTTGATATGCCACGTGCGTCGCCAGGGGATCGCCGGCAGGAAAAACGCCACATGGCCGCCCGCCTCGAGGAGAGGGCGGAAGAATCTTCGGGATGTGCGCCACGAACCGATGGCGTCGATGAGTACGCGCACCTCAACGCCCTGACGCGCCTTTTCGGTGAGGCGATCCAGGAACATCTTTCCCGTGGCGTCGGGCCGGTAGATGTAGTACTCGAGGTGAACGTGATTCCTCGCTCCGTTGATGGCTTGCAAGATGCTCTCGTAGGTCTCCTGCGCGGTCAGCGATGCCTCGACCAAGTTGCCGGCCGTGGGCGGAACAGTACCCAGCTTGCTGGAAAGCTCGGCGAGCTGGCGCAGGCTTTCGTCAAGGCCGGGGTTGGCCTGCAGCTGCCTGAGTGCGGCTGCTGTGGCTTCTTCGCGGTCCGCGCTGCTCGCCAGTGCCTCGATGATGGGCGCCATGCGCTTGCGAATCTTTCGCGTCCGCCGGCGAACCCGACGCTCACCAATCATGTAATAAAACACAGCCCCCACGATCGGCATGAGAAGAATGCCGAAGATCCAGGCCAGCATGGTCATCGGCTCCTTCCGCTGGCGAAGGACATGGGTAATCGCCCAGACGGTCAAGCCCTGCGTGACGAGGAATATGGCCCACCAGCTCAACCTGGGGAGGAGCGAGGCGAAGTCTGTGAAGGTTTCTCCCAACGCGTTTTCCGAGCTGATTTATCGACGCCTCAGTTCCCGCCCGAGACTTTCGCGGTGACCTTGTAGTTGCCGTTGGCCCGTCCGGTATTTTGAGGTACCGGGCATACTGCCATGTAGAGGCGCCCCGTCGTCTTTGCTTTGCCGTTGAAGGTGCTCCCGATCAGGAAGGGGGGGCCCCTTTTCCCAATCTTGCCTATGAGCGAAAGCATGGGGAAATTCTGAAACGTCGTTCCACCCCAGTCGCGATTTCCATCGGGGCCCGAGGAGATCCCGTAGTTCCGCACGCCGATGGCGCCCGAGGCCTCGATCCTGAGCTTCTGGCCCCTTTCGACGTCGAATTTCGTATCGAGCCAGCTGCCTGGCGGCTGATAGGTGGGAGCGATTTCGATCTTGAGGTTTTCAGGGCCACTGACGCGAAATACGACCGCACTCAGGTCGGCGATCAAGACCTTCAGCTCTCCGTACCTACTCTCGATCAGCAGGTCCTCGATCGGGATCACCCCCTTCACGGTCATTCGGGTAGTCAGGATCTCGTCGTCGGTGCCCGAGAGGCTCGGGACGAGATCCTCGCTTGTGGCGCCCTCTGCCGGAAACTTCCTGGCAAGCTCCTCGATCAGGCCTGTCGCACGATTCTTGACTTCCTCGTTGGTCGACTTGGCCGCCGCTCGCAGCGCCTCGAGCGCCGGCAAGGCGATATCACTGAGGCCCTTTGTCGCCTCCTCGCGCCTGTCGAAGTCCTCATTCCCCAGATCGGCGATGAGGCCGTCGATCCGGTTCTTCAACTCGGGTGCGATTCGCCTCGCGAAGCGAATCTTCAGGATCTGATCCCGTGGGATGCTCAGGGCCCCGTACAGAGTTCGGATCTCGAGGGTCTCGAACTTCGGAGCGCCTGTGATCTTGCTCCTGTCCCGGAGGTAGAACGTGGGCAGCATTGAGGGTTTGTCACTTGCGTCCCTGGCCTTGGGGCCGTCATGAGCTGCAGGGAGCGACTTCAGCCCGGCGGAGATACAGAGGAATAGAAGGAGTGTGTTGCGTAGAATCATGCTCACGAATCTCCAGAAGATCTCAGCATTGCGTCCTGTCGGCTGATGATAGTTTTCGTGCGTGAGGAGACATCATGTTTTTTTTGCCTTTCGAGGGGGCTGAGTGATGCAGCCGGCGTCCAGGGAGTTCGTGGTCCTGGGGGGAGGCGTGATGGGCTTGAGCGTGGCGAGGGAGTTGGCTCAGCGCGGAGTGAAGGTGACCCTGATCGAGAAGGGCTCGATCTCCGCCGACACGCAGGGCGCCGCCACCTGGGCTTCGCTCGGAGTCCTGGGCGCTTCGACGGGTGGACGTTCGCCCTGGAAGAGGCTGCAATCCTACGGGTATCGGACGTATCCGGCGCTCGCCGTCGGCCTTCTCGCCGAGACCGGCATGGATATCGGCTACAGCGTTCGAGGCTCGTTGCATCTCAAGTCGGAGCTGCCGAGGCTTGGGACCCAAGTCAGGGCTGAACGGCTCTACCGCGAGGCGGGACTCGAGGCCAAGTGGCTCGCGAGCAAGGAGCTCTCGGAGCTGGTGCCAGGGCTTTTCGACCGAGAGGACTCGAGCTTTCGGGCTGCGTTTTACATTGCAAGCGAAGCCATCGTGCATCCGCCAAGTCTCGCACGGGCTCTGAAGGCCTCGTGCGAGAGGCGAGGAGTCCGTCTGCGCGAGCGCTCGGGTGAGGCTCGGCTGGCGGGGACCGATGAGGCCTTCGTCGAGGTGGCAGGGGAACGGATCGGGGGCGTCGGCGTTGTCCTCTGCGCGGGCTGCTGGTCGGGGCTCGCCTCGAACTCGATGGGGTACTTGGGTGTCCCCATCCGGGCGGTGCGCGGCCAGGCGATCGAGGTTCCCATGGACCGACCGTCATGCCCCAACCTGCGATTTGAGTCGCCATCCCTGCGCAGGGAGTACCAGATCGTCTCGAAGGGGAACGGCCTTGCATGGGTCGGTAGCACCGTCGAAGACGCTGGGTTCGATCCTTGCGTCACTTCCGCCGGGCTCCGGGAGCTCATCGAGGCTGCTCGGCGTGTGCTGCCGGACCTCCGCGAGAAGGACATAGTGCGCTCCTGGGCAGGCCTCAGGCCCCAGGCGCTTCGGCCTGGCGGTCCGTTTCTTGGCCGAGTTCCCGGCTGGAAGAACGTGTGGGTCGCTTCCGGGCATTACCGCAGTGGCATCCTCACCGGGCCAGCCTCGGCCAGGCTTCTCGTGCAGGACATCCTCGGAGAAGAGATCCTCGAGGAGGAAACAGGCTTCGACCGAGAAGCCCTTGCGGCGTTTCGCGTGGAGCGGTAAGGCTACTTGTCGAGCTCCGCCATCGTTTTTTGAAACTCGATCTGATACTGCTCCTCCGCGAGGGCGCCATCCTTGCGCAGGCGGTTCAAACTGTCGAGGCGGTCTCGGACGCGCTGATAGCGAGCCTCTTTCTCCGGATCCTTCGCGGCGTTGGGTGGCGCGGTGGCCGGCGCTGGCTGCGCTGCGACCTTGCTCTTCACCGTCGGAGTGATTTCTGCGAGCCGAGCCTTGAGCCACCGGGGATGGAGCGTACCCGATACTGTATGGAGTTCTGTGCCCGTGGGGGGGTAGAGTGGCGAAGCGTCCACGAGCGCGGTTGGGTCGTCCGGGAATGCAATGCGCATGGGCTCGTTGCTCTCCGGAAGGTGGATGCCCTCGTCAATCTTGTCGAGGGCGATGTCGAGTACGCCGTCCTCGGTCGAGAACATGACCCCCGTGGTGCCGCTTGGCCCGAAGAGGACATCTGACCACGACGAGCGTACGATCAGGAATCGGAGCCGCTCGTCCGGCTGAATCTCTTCCAGGGCCAGCGCGATGGGCTCGGCGGAGGCATCAATCTCTGCGGGAATGAAGACATTGGCCCTCGTTGATTTGAGCAAGTGGTCGTGCCTGTAACTGAGCTGGCTCATGAGGGACGCGAGCTTGTCCGCCGAGAGCTTCATGGGATGTTTGTAGCCCAGGGCCACTCGCTGCCCGTCTTTCTCCAGGTGTTCGCGCAGGAGGACCAGGTTCGCAGTGGCATAAAGAGGCGGCGGCAACCGCTTCCAGGGAGATGATGAGCAGCCAGACGCCAGAGCGGCGCAAAGGATCGCAGGGGTGAGGCGGACGTTCATGGGGGCAACATCATCGACCTCAAGGTATGGAAAAGCAAGATCCCGACGTACAATCTAAAGAGGTCGATTTTCTGCCATCCAGGACTTTGGTATTTCTGTCAGAGGAGTCTGATACCTGTGAAACCTGATCTATCCCGGCGACAGTTTCTCGCTCATTCGGCAGGAATTGCTGGTGCCTCGCTGGGGATCGGGCTGCCGGCGGTGGGCGCCGCAAGCGTGGCGGGAACTCCTGACGGCGCCGAGATCCGTCTGGGGTGGATCGGGCTTGGAGACCGAGGCAAACACCTCCTCGAGGCGTTTCTCTCTCTCCAGCGGTCCCTCGAGGGCGCGAAGGCTCGCGTGACAGCTCTCTGTGACGTTAACCCGCAGCGGTTGAAGCGAGCGCTTGAGCTTGTCCGCCGACCCGAGCCTTCACTCGACAAGCCGCGAGGTTATTCGAATTATCGCGCGTTGCTAGATGACAGAGATGTCGATGCCGTCGTGATCGCCACGCCCGTCCACCTCCACGCTGAAGAGACCATCACGGCGCTCCACGCATCCAAGCACGTTTATTGCGAGAAGCCGCTGGCGCACACGCTCGAGGCCTGTCTTGAGGTTGCGAAGGCTGCCCGAAATGCGGAGCAAGCGCGGCGGATCCTTCAGGTCGGTCTCCAGCGACGCTATAGCCCCCGCTACCGCCGGAGCATCGACCTCGTGCGTTCGGGCGATGCAGGTCGCGTCCTCTTTGTGCGTGCCCAGTGGCACGCTGCCGGCAACTCGCCCAAGGACAAGCCCTGGATCTTCCAGCGCGAGAAGTCGGGTGGCATGGTGCTCGAGCAGGCCTGCCATCAGTTCGACGTCTTCAACTGGCTTCTTGGGTCGACTCCCCTGAGAGCTTGCGGCTTCGGCGGAACGTCCCGCTTTGTCGACGAGCCGCCCGGTCGCAACACCATGGACCATTATGGCGCGGTGCTCGAGTATCCCCTGGGCGCCCGCGTGCAGCTCAGTCACCTCAGCTTCGCGATCCCTGACCGTCGGTTCTCCGGGATCTACGAGCTCGCATTCACTGAGCGCATGGGAATTGACCTTCCCAACGCTGTGGCCTGGTCGGAGTCGGGGGCGACACGGCAGCTCTTGCCCGAGGGAGGCGCGGGCTCGCTCAACGACACACAGCTCGCACTTCGAGGTTTCCTCGAGTCGATCGCGACCGGCCGTGCTGCCGAGGCGGGGCTCGAGGCTGGCCTTGCCTCCACGAAGACTGCGATCCTCTGCCAGCGGGCGCTCGAGTTGGGCCGGGTCGTGGAATGGAAGGAGCTCGGGTCCGTTTGACGAGGCGAGAGTGGGGGCTTCTTGGGCTTGTCGCAGGCCTCGGCTGGATGATTCCAGCGCTCTCCTTCGACCTTCGTCTTCCGGACGAGCCCCGCGTCGCGCACACGAGCTTCGAGATGCTGCGTACCGGTGACTTTGTGGTGCCGACCGTCAACGGGAGGCCGTTCCTCCAGACGCCTCCGCTCCACTATTGGATCCTCGGCACCTGGATCTGGCTCGCCGATAACGGCAGGGACGGTCTTGCCCGCATCCCGTCGGTGCTCTTTGGCCTCGGCACGCTCCTCGTGGTCGGGCGCATGGCGAGTCGTCGCTCGTCCGGGCGTGTTGCCTTCCTCTCCGTGGGCACGCTCGCGAGCACGATGGGCTTCTGGGACGGTGGCCAGCGCGTCGTGGTCGATGTTTCCATGACTTTTTTCATCACGCTGGCGCTCTGGCAGGTCAGCGAGGCCCTCGCCGACGGAGATTTCACCGTGCGCTCGGGTCTCCTGGCCGGCCTGGCGACGGGCTGTGCCTTCCTGTCGAAGGGTTTTTCCGGTCCAGTGATCGTCGCCAGCGCAGCGGCGATTCCCCTCTGCCTCGTTCGAGAAATTCCAAGGCGTGCGCTTCTCAACTGGTGTTCGGGCCTGGTTCTTGGGTGCTGCCTGGTGGCGTTGCCCTGGACGGTGCTCCTGTGGCTCAGGGACCCTGCTTACGCAAGCGAGCTTCTCTTCTCCCACGTATCGGCCCGCTTCCTCCACGGCACGCACAAGGATGCTTCCAACTTCGCGTTTGTTCACCGATCGATCCTGAAGCTTCTCCCCTGGGGCCTCGCACTCCCGCTTGCGATCGCTTGCGCCGTGCGAGCCGTGCGTGGAAATCGAGAGGTGCGGGAAGGCGATCGCAAGTGGCAGGCGATGCTGCTCTCGTGGTTCTTCCTGCCCCTGGTCCTTCTCCTTATTTCGCGGAGCAAGCGGAATATCTACCTTCTGCCTGTTTTCCCTGCCTTCGCGATGCTTCTTGGGCTCTGGCTCGAGAGGTTGATCCTTCGTGGGCACCGCGAGCGTCATGTCCTGGCGCTTCTCTGGGCAGGTGCCGTGTTGCTGCCGATCGGGGGCTTCGCCTATCAGCGCTGGAACACGGCGGAGTCGACTCTGGAGCCCCTGGGCCGTCACGTTGCAGGGCTCGATCGAACCGGAGCGGTCGTCGTCGGCTATCGGCTCGTGGAGCGGGAGGAGGGCGCGCTCGGATGGTACCTCCGCCATTCCTTCGAGAACGTTGAAGATGAAGTTGCCTTGCTCGCGGTCCTGCGCTGTGCTGGTTCCAGCGCCGTGGCGGTGGGAGAAGAGCGTGAGCTTGCGGAGGCGCTTGAGAAGATTGGAGTTGCCAACCCCGAGACGAAGGTAAAGTTCCGGCAGCGGCTGCGCGGCAGGATTCTCGAGGCCTGCCAGGTGATGTTACCCGACTGAGTCGTTTGAGATGCTGATAACGAGAGGATCCACGAATGCGAATCACGAAGGTTTACACACGAGTGGGCGATGGTGGCGACACCTATCTTGGCGGTGGGCAGAAGGTGCCGAAGGAGAGTCTGCGCGTTGATGCCTACGGCACCGTGGACGAGCTCAACAGCTCGCTCGGTGTCGCGCTGGCCCAGGGGTTGGACTTCGAGCTCGTGCGCGTTCTCTCCCGGGCGCAGAACGATCTCTTCCACCTGGGTTCGGATCTCTGCGTGCTCGAAGAGGACAAGAAGAAATTCAAGATTCCGCAGGTGGAGAAAAGGCACGTGGACGCGCTCGAGCAAGAGATCGACAAGCTTCAGGAGCATCTGAAGCCCCTCGAGGAATTCATATTGCCGGGCGGCACGCCGGGGGCCGCGCAACTCCACGTGGCTCGCACGATCTGTCGGCGCGCCGAGCGTCTTGTGGTGGCTCTCGGCCGCAAGGAGGCGATTGGCGCATTCGCTGTCATGTACTTGAACCGCTTCTCGGACTACCTCTTTGTCGCGGCCCGGCACGAGAACCGTGTCAAGGGCCGAGCCGACGTGGAGTGGCAGAAGAGCCTGTAGGAGCGTCTCCGCCGGACGAATTGCCAAGAGTCTGGACGCCGCCAGCCTGGGGCTGGCCCTGTCAGCACGGCTCAAACTCTGCCCTGGAGCGCGCGTTTGAGGGGCCGCGCCGGTTCGGTACGCTCCTTGCGGGCTCTCTGGATGGAGTTTGCTGAGTCGAGAGAGTCCACCATGAGAGAAGAATCAATCCAGCCTGAAAATTCTGCCCCGTTGCGGCCGCCCGTGCCGCCTTCAGTCGAGACCCAGGATGGACCCGAGCGCCTGGTTTTCGTCTTGCGATATGACGAGGAGCTCACCTACCTCGTGAACGAGGGCCTCGTGCGGCCCGGGACACAGCCGAGCGGGCTCAAGTGACCGGGAAGGATCCTGGAGCGAGAAACGAAATGTTGGACGCCGAGGAAGACAACAGTTGCGAAATGGCGCCGGACCCAGAGACGAGGAGAATGGGCCTCGATCTCGGTGCCTACGAGACGAGGTTCGTCTTGCCTGCAGAGGATGGGGAGTCGCAGCCGAGGACGATCACGGTACCCACTCTCCTGTGCTATTCCCGCCAGGAGGCAGAGCCGATGCGATTCTCGTGTATCGGAGAAAAGGCGCTGGCGCGTCGGGACCACATGAGGCTTGTTCAGCCTTTTCGCGCCGGGGTGGAAGGCCGTGGGCTCATCCTCCGCGACTTCGCGCAGCACCTCCGCGACCTCACGCAGAGGCGCGGTGAGCCGTCCCCCTGGGCGGTGGTCAACTGCTCTGTGGGGGCTTCCGAGGAGGAGAAGGCGATGAAGCGCACGATCGCCAACGAGCTCTTTGATCGCGTGCTCTTCGTGGACGACAGTTTTCTCCTCGCGGTGGGTCTCGCCTCCCAGGAGGTGTGCCAGCACAGCATTCTCATCGACGTCGGCGCGACGGCCATCCGCGGCGCGCTCATGCACGGCGAAACGCCGTCGCCGGAAGAGCATGTGGAGGGCCCTTCGGGTGGATTTCGTGTCGACGACGCACTCAGGAGGAGCTTCTCCCTCCGCTATCCGGAGCTGATCCTCACTGGCTGGACCCTCTCCCGGCTGAAGGAGGCGCTCGCGTTTGTGGCCCCGGCTCGTCGGCGCTGCGAGCTCCAGCTTCAGTACCGAAACAAGCAGAAGCTTGTCGACGTGACCGAGGTAATTCAAGAGGCCTGTTCGACCATCGTGCGTCCGCTACTGCGCGTCGCGAGGGAGCTGCTTGCGCTTTGCCCGTCGGACGAGGTCGAGGCCTTTCAGCGAAACATTGTCCTGGCGGGTGGATGCGCGGAGATGCCCGGCCTCGTCGCGCGTGTCGAGGAGGAGCTCCGGGCCGACGGATTCGAGCTGGCTCGAGTCCGCAAGGCCGCCGACTCGAAGATGCTTGTCGCGAAGGGCGCCCATCGCTGGGCCCAGCTTCTGCGCGAGGACCAGTGGAGCATCCCGCTGTTCAGCTTTGCCAGGTGAACCACGCTCGCAACGCCGCCGCGTGGGACCCTCCGGGGTGGGCTGCCGAGAGCGTGGCGGAGGCCCGCGGAGCGTGAGGCGATACGTGGGACTCCTCGAGGGGAAGGGAGACCTCCCCCGCACCGGGCGCCTCCGGCGCCGATATATCGGTGAGCGTTGGTCAGGATCCCCCAATCATGGCCGCGGGGAGTATATCCACTGGCGGCTCTTGCCTCGCCTGCATAAGATCTTCGTGTGCGCGAAGTCCTCAGGAAGTCGAGAGCCCTCCGCCGGGCGGTGAAGTGGTACCGATCGAAGACGGTAGCCGATCCCGGCTGGCGGAAGGTCCTTCAGCGCGACGCGCAGGAGTGGCAAAGTGCCCTTGAGAAGGCTCGAAATGGTCCGAAGGTGCTCCTGGCGACAAGCCTCGGCGGCTACTGGGCCGGGACGACACTGGAGAGCTTGCTGGCCCTGTCGCTGACGCTGCGAGGCGCGAACGTGGAGGTGCTCCTGTGCGATGGAGTCCTCCCGGCCTGTCAGGCCTGTGAAGCTCGAGCCTACAGGAGCCTCGAACGATTTGCTCGACGGGGGCCTCAGGCGGACCTCTGCGGCAACTGCTTCGAGCCAGGCCGGCGAATCTTCGAGGGTCTGGGCCTGAAGGTCCACCGCTATACCTCGTTCCTCACGCCGGAAGAGGCCGAGTTGGCTTCCCGTCTGGCCGAGCAGATCCGCTTCGAGGACATCGCCGCGTACACACTCGACCGGGTCAAGGTCGGCGAACACGCGCTCGCTGGAGCGCTCCGTTTCTTTGCCCGCGGCGACCTTACCGGCGAGCAGCTCGCCGATCCCGTCCTCCGTCGTTACTTGAAGGCGGCCATGCTGACGACCTATGCCGCTCGCAGGATCCTTGCTGGCGGAAGCTTTGAGTGCGCGGCATTTCATCATGGAATCTACGTGCCGCAAGGCTTGATGGGTGAGGTGGCTCGCAGTTTGGCGACTCGCGTCGTGAACTGGAATCCTGCCTATCGCAAGCGATGCTTCGTGTTTAGCCACGGCGACACGTACCATCACACGCTCCTTGACGAGCCGACGTCGGCCTGGGAAGCCCTGAGCTGGGACGAGGGGCAGGAATCGCAGCTACTCGGTTACCTCAAGAGCCGCTCTCAGGGCACTGAGGATTGGATCTGGTTCCACAAGAATCCTCTCGAAAATATCGAGGCGCAGGCGGAGGAGATCGGGCTCGACCTCGCGAGACCCTACGTGGGGCTTCTCACCAACGTCATCTGGGACGCGCAGCTTCACTATCCCCGCAGTGCCTTTGGGGGCCACATGGAATGGATTCTCGAGACCGTGCGTTACTTCGCTGCACGGAGCGATCTTCAGCTCGTCATCCGCATCCACCCGGCCGAGGTGCGGGGCACGCTGCCATCCCGTCAGAAAACAGCTGATGAGCTGGCCAGGTCATTTCCCGAGCTGCCTCGCAATGTCGTGGTCATTCCACCGGAGAGCCGGTTGAGCACCTATGCCCTCATGGAGCGTGCCAACGCGGCCTTGATCTACGGCACAAAGACGGGCGTCGAGCTGGCCGCGATTGGGATCCCGGTAATTGTCGCAGGCGAGGCCTGGGTGCGAGGAAAGGGCTTCACGCTTGACGCGAGATCGCGGGGGGATTACGTGCGTTGGCTCGAGTGCTTGCCGCTGAAGGATCGAATGCTTCCCTCCGCCGTCGAGCGAGCGCGAAAATACGCCTATCACTTCTTCTTCCGCCGCATGATCCCGCTCGAGTGCATGGAGCCCACGGGCGGCGACCCACCCTACACCGTTCGCGTCGAGCGGCTGCGGGAGCTCGAGCCCGGCCGCCAGCGCGGTCTTGACGTGATCTGCGATGGAATCCTGAGGGGCTCGCCCTTCATCTATCCCGCCGAGGAGATGCCCCGAAAGCTCACGGCGAGCCTGACGGGTGCCCTTGAGCCGGCCCGCTGAGGTCTCTCTACCGCACCTGTTCGAACGCCGCACCATCGCGGTCAATGGCCTCTTTCTCACGCAGCGCGTCACTGGAGTTCAGCGTTACGCTCGGGAGTTGTGTGTTCACCTGGCGCAGGCTGCCCCGGCAAGGTATCGCCTGGTGCTCATTTCCCCGCGCCGCGGTGCCGCCGACATTCCGCCCGATGTCGAGGTCGTGCTCGATGAGACGCGGCTACCTTCCCCGCTCTGGACACAGGTCCGTCTTCCCTTTCTGGCTCGCCGCGTGGGGGCGGATCTGCTCTGGTCTCCGACGAACATCGGCCCGCTGGCGGTACGCCGGCAGATCATCACGATCTTTGACGCCTCTGTGTTTGCTTGCCCCGAAGCTTTTTCGTTTGCATTTCGAGCCTACTACCGCCTCCTCCTTCCGCGCCTGGGCCGCCGCGCCCTGCGGGTGGTGACGGTCAGCGAGTTCTCGCGTTGCGAGCTCCTGCGCTTCGGCATGGCACGGCCCAGTCGGATCGATATAGTTTCTTGCGGAGTCTCCCGAGCGTTTCATGCCGGCTGCGATGCCGGGCCGTGGTGCGAGAAGCAGCCGTACGTGCTCACTGTCGGCTCTCGCGATCCACGCAAGGATTTGGCAACGCTCCTCTCTGCCTGGAGGCTCCTGCCAGAATCGATTCGTGGCCGGCGCAAGCTCCTCGTTGCGGGGGGTGGGGGAAATGTCTTCGCTGGCGAGGCGCTCGAGCCGTTGCCCGAGGGTGTGGAGCTCCTCGGGCGGGTGCGCGAGGCTGATCTGCCGGGTCTTTATGCCGCAAGCGACCTCTTCGTCTACCCGTCTCGATACGAGGGGTTCGGCTTGCCGCCGCTCGAGGCGATGGCTTCTGGAACGTGCGTTCTTGCCTCCCGCGCTTCGAGCCTGCCCGAGGTTCTCGGAGATGCGGCTGCGTACTTTGAGCCTCGTGATCCCGGGGATCTCGCCGGGCGCATCCAGGCGCTCCTGGAAAGCAGCGAGGAGCGAAGCCGGCTTCGCTCCGCTGGCCTCCGGCGCGCCCTGCGGTTCACCTGGGAGTCAGCGGCTGTCCAGATGCTACGGATCCTTGATGAGATCTTCAGCGGACCGCCATTTCGGAACCTGCGCCCGTGAGTTACACTCCTCGGCAGCATGAGAGAGCATCCGGTGAAGCGACTGAAGGCGGAGGAAAGAAAAAAAGCGCTGCTCACTGGCATCACGGGGCAGGACGGGTCGTATTTGGCCGAGCTTCTCCTTGAGAACGGCTATGAGGTCTGGGGGGTCGTGCGTCGATCGAGCACTTCGCCAGTGGCGCGAATCCAGCACTTGCTCGACCGTGTGAAGGTCGCGCAGGGCGACATCACCGATCTCAGCTCCATGATCCGCCTTGTCGAGGAGATCCAGCCGCACGAGGTCTACAACTTGGCCGCGCAGTCCTTTGTGCCTGCTTCGTGGCAGCAGCCGATCTTGACGGGTCAGGCGACAGCCCTGGGTGTCACGAACATGCTCGAGGCGATCCGGTTCGTCAACAAGAGGATTCGCTTTTACCAGGCCTCCTCGAGCGAGATGTTTGGCAAGGCGCAGGAGGTTCCGCAGACGGAACGTACCGCGTTTTACCCGCGTTCACCCTACGGGGTCGCGAAGCTCTATGGACACTGGATCACGGTCAATTACCGTGAGTCGTACGGCCTCCATGCCTCCTCCGGGATCCTCTTCAACCACGAGTCACCAAGGCGTGGGCTCGAGTTCGTGACTCGCAAGGTCTCGCATGGAGTCGCACGGATCGCGCTGGGGCTGGATGAAAAGCTTGCGCTTGGCAACCTCGACGCGCGGCGCGATTGGGGCTTCGCGGGCGACTACGTCGAGGCCATGTGGCGCATGGTTCAGGCCGACCAGCCTTGCGACTATGTCGTGGCGACAGGCGTGGCGCACTCAGTGCGCGACCTCGTCAAGTCGGCGTTCGCGCATGTGAACCTGGAGTGGGAGCGTTACGTTGAAATCGACCCGAAGTTTGTTCGGCCGGCCGAGGTCGAGTACCTCGTTGGCGATGCCACGAAAGCCCGCGACGAGCTCGGCTGGGAGCCTTCCGTCGACTTCCACACGCTGGTGCGGATGATGGTCGATCACGACCTTTCGCTCCTGAAGGCACAGATGGTTGGAGCGTCGCAGTCGCGTCTCGATCAGGCTGCCAGTTCCCGGCAGCCGCTCTCATGACCGGGCACCGCCCGCCACGGGGGGGCGTCCCAGCGCTTCGCGAATGCGTCTTCGCAGGTTTTCCGCGTCGAGCCTGTGGGCCCGGACGACCTCGTCGTTGCGGCCGCAACGCGGAATTTCCTCGACCCCAAGGAGCGTCACGCCCTCGAGGCCCATCGGGGCGATTTCACTGATCGCCGCGGCCAGCATTTGCCCCTGTCCGCCTGCGAGGTAATGGTTGTCGAGCGTGAAAATGCGGCGGAGACCCTGCACCGACTCGCGCAGCCAGCGCTTGTCGACCCGATTGAGCCACGGGAAGTTGACGACGCGCAGGTGAATCCCATCCTCCTCGAGCAGCTTCGCGGCCCGAAACGCCTCGGGGAGGAGAACGGGTCCGTACCCGAAGAGGATGGCGTCCTTGCCCTCCAGCAGCGTGACCCCCTGTCCCTCGGTGGGGCGGTAGCCCACGGGCAGCTCGTAGGGAATCAGGCACGGGGGTGTCACGAGGCGCAGGTACGCGCTTTCCTGTGTCCGGTTGATGCAAAAATCGACGAGCGCCTCCACCTCGCTCTCGCAGGAGGGCTCAACGAGCACCATGCCTGGCATTGCGCCAAGGGCGGAGATGTCGCGCACGCACTGGTGGGAGTGCCCCGGTCCACCCGGAACAATCCCCGCCAACGACCCCACGTAGATCACCTTGGTGCGTTCGGTCGAGTTGTTGTAGATCTGCTCGTTCGGGCGGGTCGAAAGGAAACAGGCGAAGGAGTGGACGATCGGGAGCAGGCCCGAGAGGGCCATGCCGCCCGCTTGCGAGACCATGTCCATCTCCGCGATGCCGCACTCGAAGAAACGGTCAGGGAACTTCTCGGCGAAGGGGCCAAGGCCCGTGTCGAGGACGAGGTCGGCGTCGAGCGCGACGATGCGCTGGTTGCGTTCGGCTTCTCGCAGGAGCGCGCGTGAGTAGGCCCCAACCATCCGCTGCGTGAGCGCGGGTTTTGGTGGTGCTTCGAGGGGGACTCGCTCGAGCCTCAAGGGGGCTCCACTCGCTCGGGTGAGCAGGTGGTTGACCGTCCCGAGCAGCTCCTCGGCGCCGCGGAGATAATTCTCATCCGACGGCGCTCCGCTGTGGAACTTGTAGAACTTTTCGTCCTTGCCGAACTCTTCCATGAAGCTCACCCCGTGTCCCTTCAGGGTGTCGGCGATGACAATGCGCGGGCCTCGCTGCTCCCCCCGAGGCGATAGCTCCGCATCGATGCTCGAAAGGTCATGCCCGTCGATACGCGCGACTTCCCAGCCGAACGCCTCAAGCTTTCGCTCAAGCTCGCCCAGGTGGCTCACTTTCTCGACCCATGTGTCGGATTGCAGCTTGTTGTGGTCGACGACGACGGTGAGCTCGCGTAGATCGCGGTTCACGCTCGGCTGGAGTGACTCCCAGAACTGGCCCTCCTGCAGCTCGCCGTCTCCCGTGAGCACGTAGGCGCGGCGGTCGACCCCGCGGAGGCGGTCAGCGAGGATCATCCCGCGGGCCTTCGAGATCCCCATGCCGAGCGAGCCCGTGTTCGTGGGAATGTGCGGCGTGCCGACGTCGGGGTGGCCGGGGAGGCCGTCGAGCTTGCGGAGGCTGTGGAGTAGCGTGAACTCGAGCATTCCGAGCCCGATCAGTGCGCTGTAGAGCCCGGGGACGTCGTGTCCCTTGGAAGAGAAGTAGATGTCTTGAAAGGAGCGCCCGCCGGGTTCGCGGCGCAATCCATTCAAGAGGATCCAGGACACAATCTCGAGGCTCGAGAAGCTGGACCCGATGTGGCCCGAGCCAGCCTTCTTGATCATGTAGAGCGTGTTGAGACGAGCCATGGTCGCAAAGAGGAGTGTCTTCGCGACACGGTCGATGGGAAGCGCAAGCACGCGGTCGAACTCGCTTTTGGGGGCATAAATGAGGGATGGTTCGGTCATGAGCTGAGTTTTTTCTCTGGTATGTCTCTGCGGTCGGGATCTCCTCTGCGCAAGTGGCTCCCTTTAGCATCTTGCGGACCCGAAAGGAAGGGGGCGCTCCTCTGGCATCCTGCTCGAGGAGGCTTGCCTTGAGGGTTGCGCAGACCGTGCGAGGCCGGTGCCTTACCCCGCCCACTTCGCTTGCGGTACCTCGGGCAGCGTCGCCTCGCCGCGCTCGAGATAGAGCTCGGCCAGGTCCCAGTCTTCCGGTTGGTTGATGTCGAAGCCCTCGAGGCCCTCGGTCACGAAGGGTACGACCGTCTCGCCGGCGATGGTGCGGTTATCGAGCACGACGCGGGTCCACGCGATCTCCAGGCTCGCGTTTTGAGCGTACACGAGCGGCAGCGCCTGCGTGGGCGTCGAGTGCCACGGCAGCTCCCCGGTGCTGAAGGGCAGGAGGGGCAACAGGCGCCTCCCCCGAATCACCCACATCTTGCCCGGGTGCTGCGAGCACTTCTCCACAGCCCTCAGCGAGTCGACCGGTTCCGAGACGAACGTGCGCCAGGCGCGTACGATCGTCGAAGGCAGCCGGAACGGGCTGGTGGGGCGTAGAAGGCTGAAGGAGTCGGGCTTACGGCCGCCTCTATCGAGCTCGCGAAGGAGGTGCTCGAGCCACTCGATGTCGGGCGAGTGATCTCCGGCGTATTCGGTTGGGCGCAGGAACGGAACCTCGGCACCGTAGTGCCGGGCGATTCTCGCGATCTCTTCCGAGTCCGTGGAGACAATGACCTCGCGGAATACGCCGCTGGCTCGTGCGGCGGCGATGGTGTAGGCGAGGAGCGGGTGGCCTCGTAGAGCACGGATGTTCTTCTGCTTCACCCGTTTCGATCCGCTCCTGGCCGGCACGAGCGCCACGGCCGTCGGGCTTCCTGCCGTGCTGACTTCACTGGACGCCACTCGGGGTCAGCTCCACAGGACACTCGGCTTGATCGGCTCGTCGGGGCTCAGGTGTTTCACAACCTTACGGCCGATCAGGCGGTCAAGCTCGTAGGGGAAGAAGCCCTCGCCGCCTGGGCTCTTGATGGCAATGTCCTCGGCCGAGAGCACGTGCCCGGGCTCGAGCGATCGCGCCGCGACGAGCTGCTTGCCCATCTTGACGAGGGCGGGCTCCTCGCTGGGATAGACTCTCTTTTCCCCGGTGCCAAGGGCAACGCGGACGCGGCGCAGGTCCCGCACCAGTTTTTGCATGCCCAGGGGCTCGAGTGAGAAGGCGTGGTCGGTTCCCTTACTGGCTCGATTGATCGTGAAGTGTTTCTCGATGACTCGGCAGCCCAGGACGTAGGCGGCCACTGGCATGGAGATGCCGTTGTCGTGGGCGCTGAGCCCGATCACCTTGTCCGGGAAGGTCTCCCGGAAGGTTGTGATCACGCGCAGGTCGAGGTCCTCAAAGCGCGCGGGATAGCCCGCCGTGCACTGGAGGAAACAGACCTGCGCGTTGATCGGGGCGATCGCGTCGTGCGCCCTTCGCACGTCCTCGAGCGTCGAGGCGCCCGTCGAGACGATCATGGGTTTTCCGAATCTGGCGACGTGTTTCAAGAGCGGGATATTTCGGATATCGCCCGACGCGATCTTGATAGCCGGCAGGTCGAATTCGACGAGGAAATCGGCGCTCCGATGGTCAAACGCCGTCGAGAAGAAGTCGATCTTGATCTCGTGAGCGAACTTGACCAGCGCCTGGTACTGGCTGCGATCAAATTCGAGGAACTCACGGTGCTCGCCGTAAGTCTTGCCGAAGCTGTTCTCGTGATCGTAGGGCTTCTCGTAGAGCGCACGTGTGTAGAGCGAGCGGTTGTCGCGCTTCTGAAGCTTCACCGCGTTGGCGCCTGCGAGTTTCGCCGCGCGAAAAAGCTCCAGGCACTTCTCCATGTCGCCCTGGTGGTTGTGGCCCACCTCGGCGATCACGTAGCAGTCGCTCTCGTCGTTGATCAGCGTTCCGTTAATCCTAAGCTCGCGCGGCATGGCACTCTATCTCCTAAAGCATTTCGTGGAATCACGGGGGTCAACTCACCGGGCCAGGGCCGGTGAAGAGTTGATGTACACCGTTTTCAAATCGGAGTAAACGTCCAGGGCTTCCGTGCCCGCCTCTCGTGTGCCGTTGCCCGAGTCCCCGAGGCCCCCAAAGGGCATGTGGGGCTCGCTTCCGTAGGTCGGGCCGTTCACCACGGCCACCCCGGCACGGATGCGCTGCAGGAAGACCATCGCCCGATCGATGTTTTGCGTGTAGAGGGCCGCGGTGAGTCCGAAGGGTGAGTCATTTGCAACGCTAACGGCTGCCTCGAAACTCTTGACGCGGTAAACACACGTGACGGGGCCGAAGAGCTCTCGGCGGGAGATCTCGGCGAGTGGTTCGACGTTGTCGAGAATCGTCGGGGCCAGGTAGTAGCCTCCCCGATGGGCGGGGTCGTCCAGCCGGTGCCCCCCGGCGAGAATGCGGGCGCCCTCACTCGTCGCTCTTTCGATCGCCTTGAGCAGATCAAGGAGCTGCCCCTCATGGATCACTGGGCCGAAATCGTCGGAGTCGGCGGGGCCGACCTTGAGCGATTTCGCTCGTTCGACGAAACGGCGGATGAACTCGTCGTAGACGGCGTCGAAGACGATCACCCGGCTTCCGGACGCGCAGCGTTGGCCGGCATTGGAGAAGGCGGCGAGCGTGGCCCCCTCGACGGCCCGGGTGAGGTCCGCATCGTCGGCGATGATCAGGGGGTTCTTGCCACCCAGCTCGAGACAGATCTTCGCCATGCGCCGGCCTGCTGTTTCCGCGATCCAACGCCCGACGGCGCAGCTTCCGGTGAAGCTCACAAGGTCGACGTCGCAAGATTCGACAAGTGGTGCGCCGGCCTCCTCGCCGAGCCCCTGGAGCACGTTGAAAACACCCGGCGGCACTCCGGCCTCGGCTGCAAGTCTCGCGAAGAAGTGGGCTGTCTCGGGCGTATCTTCCGAAGCCTTCAAGATGGCCGTGTTGCCGCAGAGGAGGGCCGGAAAGGACTTCCAGGCCACGTTCGCTATTGGCGTGTTGGCGGCAATGATCAACCCGGCCACGCCGAGTGGTTGTCGTGTGATCAGCGCCATTCTGCCTGGCGTCGCGCTGGTGGTCGTCTTGCCGTAGAACCTGCGTCCCTCGCCGGCGACGAAATAGCCCATCTCGATCGCGGCCCCGGCTTCGCCGAACGCATCCTTGAAGCTCTTGCCCGTCTCGCGGGCGACCACGCTCGCGACCTCCTCCCGTCGGACTTCAAGGAGCTTCGAGAGCGTGCGGAGAATCTCCCCTCGGTGAACAACGGTCGTCTGGGCCCACGGCTCGAAGGCGTTTCGCGCGGCGGTGATCGCACGAGCGGCATCGAGCTTGCGTCCACGGGCGAGCCGGCTCTGGAGAAGGCCCGTGGTCGGATCAAACTTCTCGATCGTTTCTCCCGAATCGGAAGGTGTCTCGGCGCCATTGATCCAGTGGGGGACAAAGCGGGGTAGGGTGGGTCCGGGTGTCATTACCATGCGGTGAATCCTCCGTCGACCAGAAGATCGTGGCCGGTCACGTAGGACGAGGCGTCTGATGCCAGGAACACGAGTGGTCCAACCAGGTCGCTCAGCGTTGCCAGGCGGCCCAGTGGAACGCGGTCCGAGAACTTCCGCTTGAATTCCTCGTCCTGGGCTCCGAGCACGCCACCGGGGATGAGCGTGTTGACCCGCACCCTGTCACTGGCGAGATGCGTGGCAAGGTAGCGAGTGAGACTCGAGACGGCCGACTTCGACGCGCCGTACATGGGTGGCTTCAAAAAGGGTGGCTCCAGGGGCAAGTGCTCATACAGCCGGGCGTCCGGTGACACGCCGGCGTACAAGGAGCCAATATTCACAATGCTTCCGCCTCCAGCGCTGCGAAAGGCGGGCAGAAAGGCCTGCGTTGCCTGAAAAAGCCCGAGCACGTTGACCTCGAGGATGCGCCGGCAGGCTTCCAGCGGGATCTCGTCGATCCGGTAGGTCTGAGCCGGGCCCGGCGGTTGGTCGATTCCCGCGTTGTTCACCAGCACGCTTGGGGGACCGAACGCATCTTCAACCGCAGCGCGAGCGGCATTCAGCGAGGCGCGGCTCGTCACGTCGCAGGCGAAGAGCTGGAGGCTCCCTTCCCGCCGGGCCTGGAGGTCTCTCAGGGGCGGAGACGGCTTCGCGCCTTCCAGGTCCAGGGCGGCGACACGAGCGCCGGCATCGAGCAACGCTCCCACCCAGACCGGGCCGAGTTTGCCGTAAGCGCCTGTGACCACCGCGACACGTCCGTCAAGCCGGAACAAAGCCACCTCCGAATGCTGATCAGTCCCAGAAAACAAGCGAGAAGTATGTCACGAGCGGCGAGCAAAATCCAGAGGGGGATGGCCTGGAAGGGAAATGGCTTTGGACTGCCCCCTCTTGCGTGCCGCCACGTCGGTCCGGACTTGACTTTCATGGCCTGTTCGTCCCTCGCTTGCAATCGTTCCAATATTCGACCGCGCGTTCGATGTCCGCCGACTGCTTCCGTTTGTCGCCGCTGCTGAGGAGCAAGACCACCGTCTTGCCCGCGCTGGCGTGGTACTCAAGTTAGCCCGGGCCCCAATCGCCCCGCAGCTCCCATACGCCTTTCCGCAGGGGTTTGCAGTCCCCAAAGTTTCCGGCCGTCAGCCGAGCCATCCGAGCCGCGATCCTGGCTCGCGCTCGTGGGTCGCTCAGGTCCGCCAGCCACTCGCCGACGACATCCCGGCCGGCCTCGGTGACGTGGCGGCGTACTTCCATCATTCTGATCGAATGCAACTCGTAAATTATACCGCACGCGGGCAGTGATGAGACCTTTTGCAGCCTGCGAAAGGTTGCGGCTGCTCGCGCCACAGGCGCCGAGGAGGGGGTTTGCGGCGAGCTGGCGAAGCCGCAAACGGCTCGGAGGGAGCCGGCGCCAGCAAGAGCTGGCGGCTCCCGAGAGCCTGGCCTGGAGGCGCACGCGCAGCGTACGACCGGAGGGGCCGCGTGTCGTTGTTGCCTCCGCCCTCGCTCCACTCGGAGGCGAACCGTCGTGGGGGAGGGTCCGCCTCCCCCACCAGCAGAAACGAGCAGCAGACTTGAGATGGTCCTCCTCTGCCCATTCGGAATGTCTCACGTGTGGGCGCGCGAGGTATACTAACTCGTCAAGCACACCCTCGCGTCAAGATTCTGGGCTCGGCGGGGAGCACATCTTCCACCCTGCGCTTGGCTCAATGGACTTCACGCCTCGAGCGCTCGGAAGCGGCTCCGATCAGTCCTCCGGCGCCCCGCTCTCGATCCATGTTTTGATGGCGTTCAACGCCCACGCCGAGAGCGGAGTCGGCGGACTGGAGCAATCGTACGGCATGGCGCAGCCGTAGCCGCCGGGGGCTGTCAAGTGCGTGTTGGTCAGCTTGCGCCAGAGAAAGCTGTTGTTCAGGTCGCCGGGGGCCACTTGCAACAAGTCGGATCCGCTCGGAGCCTCGTACAAGTTCTCGAAGGTCATCCAGTGATGGCAACCGCAGTGATTGTGCAAGATCGGCCGAACGTGAGCGTTGAACGTCACCGGACCACCACCGCCGTCGCACGGAAACGGTACGCTCGGTCCGGTCTTGAGCGAGTGAAGGAAATCGACACCGATAAGCTTGTTGCCGACAGCCGCATGGCCGCCATCCTGGTGGCACTTGAGGCAAGTGGCATCGGCCAACGTGTAGCCGTCGTCCGCGGGATCGAGATTCGCGGCGTCGATCACATCGGGGCACTCCGGGGCGAACTCGAAGTTGCCACACCACGCGGAGTGTTCACCCGCGGTCGGGCCCACGCCGCCGACGCCGCTTGTCGTGATGGGTTGCTCCCGCGTGACGTTGGTGCAGAGGAAATAGTCCTTCCACACTGTGTCCGCCGTCCAGCTCGGCGCGTCCACGTTGGTGCCGCCGCAGCCGCCGATGCCGCGGACGAAATCCTTGTAACCGCCATCCAGGACCTGCTTGGCTGGATATAGGTCGTACCAAAACCAGTGGCCGATGTCCTTGGTGATGTGATGGATCGCCGTCAAGTAGTACGTCTTGCCGTCGCCCGAGTAGACGTAGCTGTACAACTTCGACGTGTCGATCCCCGGCGGGATCTCGTCAGCACTTCTCCAGATCGTCTTGGTCACCCAGGCGCCGGGCGGAAACTCCGGGATGTCCTTGCGGCCCAGATCGGTCAGCGATTGGAGCGTGCAGAGATTCCACAGCCTGTACCTGCGCACATGGCAGTAAGCCTCCCAGTTGTAGAGGATCTCCTTCTCGTGGGGCGGTCGGTCCAAGGGCTGAGGAAGCCCCGCGAGCGAGCCGCTTGTGGATCTCACGAAGCTCAGAGGGATGAACCACTCGAAGTGCGGCAAGCCGCCGCACGGCTCAACAAGCTGGCGGAATCGGCACCAGCCGTGCGCTCGTTCGTCGTCGATGGGATGTGTCCCTTCGGGGTCGCAGCGAGTCGCATCCAGCGCAATGGCAAAGACCGCCCCGGTGAGCGGAAACGATCGCGGCAAGGACGCGGTCGGCAGCAACCAAACTTGCCCAAGCTCCTTCTTGGGAAGGATGAGCAGCTCCTCGAGATGGGCGCCGCCGGAAAGCTCCAGGCGCAGGCGGTCGGCAAGGCTGACGACGCTCTCCTCGAACGTGCTCTCCGGGCGCCAGTGAAACGTCACCGCTCGGCCCCCGGGGCTGACGCCGGCAATCGAGGGTGCGCTGACGCAGGCACTCACCTCGAGCGGCTGGGTCGGATCCAGGTGCTGGCGGTTGAGCTCCACAATGATCGGCGCCGACTCATCGGTTTGCAGCGAGGCTGCCGGCACGGGCCCGCCGGAGGGCACGAGCTCCACAGTTGCATCGAGCTTGGACACGGGCCCGATGGAGGTCGAGGCACACTTCTCCGGCCGGCACAGCGGGAATGGCGCTGGCTTGAAGTCCTCGATCACGAACGGACGAGCTGTGCCCGACGTCGCCACGACTCCTGCTCGCAGAGTGATCTCCGTCGGAGTGCTGCGGATGACTTCGAGCTTGGCGCCGGGGATGACGACACGGGTGCCCGGCGAGAACCCGGATCCAATAATCGTGAACTGATCCCCTTCTCGGATTTCGGTCGCCGAGATGCCGATGACAGCCGGTGTCTGATCCGCGAGACCGCAAAGTGGCGCTGACGGGTCGGTTCCCGGCAGCGGAAATGGGGCCGGCGGCGCCGAATGGCTCGAGAGAAAGCGGTAGATGAGACCGAAAATCGGATCGCTGACGTCAAGCTGGTCGTCGCCGTTGCAGTCTCCGGCTTCGCCGCAAGCGCAGGCGGCGGCGCCGAGAAAGAGAGTGCCGAGCATGCCGATGGCGTCGCTCAAGTCGAAGGCTCCGTCGCCATTGCAGTCGCAGCGGATGAAGCTCTTGCCGAGCGAAAAATAAGTGTCGGGCAGCTCCGACGTGCCGCCGGGGGTGCGGACAACGATGTCGCCGCGTGTCGGCGTCCGAGTGGCGGGCACTTCAACGCGGAGCAGCTTCGCGGACTGCTCGAGAATCGTGGCTCGACGACCTGCGACCGTTACTTCCTCTGTATCCGCAAGCCCGACGCCGGTAATCGTGAGCACCGTGGGTTGATCCACCGTGGCCTGGCGGTTCACGACCAGCTTGTCGAGCTCCGGCGGGCGAATCGACTGCTGGCTCTCCAGGTGGGGATTGTTGAATCGGCCAGCTCCGCTCCGCGGGTTCCCTTGTCTCGCATCTCCGGCGCCATGGACCATCCCGACGCGGTACGTCGAGGCGTCGAGGCTCGAGTCCGGCTCCACGGCGAGGAGCAAGTGATCCACGCGAGCGTCGCCATCGAAATAAAACGTTTTGATTTGATCCGCGCGGCGCTCGACTCCGATGCGGATCGGGAGGACCACCGGGACGGGAACCGTGCCGAGCAGCTCCATTGCGGAAGCTCGGCTGTGGCGCGCTCCCGACGTGAGCAGGAACCCGGCGCCTCTGGCATCCCTCTGTACCGTCATGCGCACGACCGCCTGCGCCGGATCGCTGCCGGTGCCGCGAAAGACGCGGGCCTCCACACCCGCCTGGCCGACGCCATCGACAGCCACCACCTCGACCCTCAGCTCGAACTCGTTCGCTGCGTCGTGGACGAGGCCGAATAGCGAGTCCGACGTGCTGCCGTAACCCAGGCTCGTGCTGCAGAGCTCGATCCCGCCCCCAGTGACCCGTGCGGCGCCCAGGCCGTCGCCGCCGATCGGCTCCTGGGAGAATCCCGAAACGGGCTCGGGAAGGAAACACTGCGCCATCGTGCGGCCCTGACCCATGACAAGGGCGGCGGCAGCCGCAAGCACCAGGGGACGCGTGGCACGGACGGAGCGCGCAGGGATGGGCCGCATGAGACCTCCTGAAGGCGTGGCTTGGGATTTCCTGGCCTGCCAAACTTCGGGGGCCGGGAAGTGGGGACTTCGAGCTGGCATGTGGCCATCATGCGCGTCTGGCACTTGACGGCGCCGACCTCAGGTCACCCTTTCCTGGCCCCAATCATGCCATGCTCGAGCCAGCGCGCAAGGGGCAAGCGTAGCGGAGTGCTCAAAGTCGTTCGTGGGGCGCTCGCGACGACACCCCCGGTCGCGTTATTCCTCGCACGCCCACACGTGAGACATTCCGAATGGGCAGAGGAGGACCATCTCAAGTCTGCTGCTCGTTTCTGCTGGTGGGGGAGTCGGACCCTCCCTCACGTCGGCTCGCCTCCGAGCGGAGCGAGGGTGGAGCGAGGGTGGAGGCAACAACGCCACGCGGCCCCTCCGGTCGCACGCTGCGCGTGCGCCTCCGGGCCAGGCTCTCGGGAGCCGCCAGCTCTCGCTGGCGCCGGCTCCCTCCGAGCCGTTTGCGGCTCCGCCAGCTCGCCGCAAACCCCCTCCTCGGCGCTTGATGGGCGCCGGGCGCCTCTGGCGCGAGCAGCCGCAACCTTTTTCGCAGGCTGCAAGACGTCTCATCACTGCCGGCGTGCGGTATAACCTGGTGGGATAGGACGCTGTGACCCAGGATGGCCGCCCCAAATATTCTCTTGACTTCTTGCGGTCAGACGTTGAAGTGAATCACGGCTCAAGTCGTTATTTCGGTAACGTCCAAAGTTGGGTGCTTTTTGGTCGCGGGTTTTGGCATGCTGCGGCATGCGGAGGGTACTTATGAACAGGCTGTGTTTCTTGAGTGCAGCGTTGGGTTGTGCGGCATTTCTTCTTGTGCCGCTTTCTACGGCTTCGGCCCAGACAGTAGTCTACGAAGAGACGTTCGACACCGGCACGACGGACGGGCAGTCGCTCCTGGATCTTCCTCTGGGCAATTCCCCGAGAAATACCAATGAGGCCACGGGCTGGGTCGCCAGAACTACCAGTGGCTGCGGAGATGCTAGCAGGGATATCAAGATTGCCTCTGGGCAGCACCCGCTTTGGAGTGGCAACGCGATCGACGGTTCGACCGTGGAGCCGCCAGCTGTGGGGGCCGCTGAGACCTATTACAGTTTCTACAGGCAGATTCCAGAACTGAATGCCGTGAAGGGAGCGCCCAGCGGCGTCTGGAAGGTCAGTTGCCGTGCTTGGGTCAATCGTGAGGAAACTTCCGAGATTGCATTCGGTTTCTATGGTACCCCAGGTTGTAGCGGACTACAGATGGGGCTATCCAAATCGGGTGCCTATAACTGGCATGTTGCCAACATTGGTGGAAGCGATCCCCGTTGCTGTAACAAAAGCTCGGTAGATCGTGCAGTGGACAAAGACATCACCGTGGAGGTTGAAATTGACTTCGACAACCTCAAGGTGACGCCGGGGGTTGTTGTGCCTGGTTTCATACAAGAAATGACGATCAGGGTGATAGACAACGAGACCGGTGATACGGAAGTCGAGCTTCACCCGAACAAAGTAGATGAAAGAATATATAACATAGAGGGAATTTTCTTCAGGCAGTTTACTGGTACAGCGTTTGGTCCTTACATTAACCACGGCATCGA
>SXIK01000197.1 GCA_005772855.1 Planctomycetia bacterium
CATGTTGGCCAGGAACTCGCTCTTCGCTCGGCTTGCGGCCTCGGCATCACGTCGGGCCTGCTCGAGCTGATCGTCGGCTCGCCTGCGCTCGATGACGATGCCGGCCAGATCCGCAAACCCCTCCATCAGAACCAGGTCGATGCTGCTCGGCTCCCTGGGCTCTCGGCAGTAGATCGCGAAGGTGCCCAGGACCGCTTTCCCCTGCGAGAGGATCGGTTGCGACCAGCACGCACGCAGGCCTTCACTCGCCGCAAGCTCGCGGAGGTCCTTCCAGAGCGGATCCGTCTGAATGTCGGACACAACCACCCGTGTTTTCGTGTAGGCCGAGGTTCCGCAAGAGCCGACAGCAGGTCCGATGACGATTCCGTCGACAGCATTTCTGTAACCTTCGGAGAGCTTCGGAGCCGCGCAGGACCGCAGCCGGCGACCGTCCGCATCCAAAAGGAGGATCGAGCAGATGAATCCTGGCGAATAGTGCTCGATGGTTTGGACCAGCTCCACTAGCAGGTCCTGGAGACTCGTCCCTGTTGCCACGAGTTGAAGAATGCGGCTTCGAGCAGCTTGCAACTCGGTGGTCCGCGCGAGCTCGGCCGTACGCTCGTCGACAAGGCACTCCACTCTGTTACTGCGTCCGGCGATGCTGAGAAGGAGGGCTCCCAGGAGGCCCGTGAGGAAGAAACCTCCGGCAAGGAGGGCCCAGGCGTGCCACGTCTGTTGAGAGACGAGGTACTCGGGCGTCGGAGAGATCGATAGCCGCCAGGTGCGGCCTGCCACATCGAGATTGTGGCTCCATTCCCAACCGGACTCACGGGACTCCCCGGAAGCCTCGAGTGGTGCGACTCTCGTCGTACTGTTCCTCGGCCGGCTCACATGGAGAAGTCTCTCACCCCGAGGATCGGCATCGTCGTAGACGCGGAGCTCGCAGGCGCTCCTGTCACACCCCTTGAGGGACTGCTCAATGACCTCGCCGATCCTGAAGATGCCAATAGCGAATCCGAGGGTGTTCTGGCGGCGCTCCTCGACCGTTTCGCAAATCATGCCATTGCGGATGATGGGCGCGAAGACCAGGAAGCCGTCAGGGCTCCCGGTCGCCTGGATCAGCTTGATCCTCGCCGTGGCGACCATTTTCCCGGTGTCCTGCGCCCGGGTAAGTGCCTCGCGGCGGACCGGGTCCGAGGACAGGTCGAAACCCAAGACGGGCTGGTTGAAGGGGTTGGGTTCCACGTAGAAGACCGGAAAGTACTCTGGCCGCTCCTTCACGGGAACTGTGTCTCGCTTCTCGTTGAGTTCCGTGATCAGAAATTCAGCGAAACCTTCGCGCCGCGCAGTGTCCTCGCAGGTGTTCTTGTCGGCCCCGAAGACTCGAGGCACCCAGCCGAGCGCCTGGATTCCGGGGTGCTGTGAGAGAGACTGTGTAACAAAAGTTCGAAACTCATTCCGGGTGACATCAACGGAGCTTCTGTAGAATCTCTGAATAGAATCAACCACTTCGAGGTAGGCCAGGAATGGCCTGCTAACGGCATCAGCAAGCGTGCTGGCCCTCCGATCAAAGTCTGTCTTGATCCGCTGCTCTTCCCACTGGCTCGAGCGGACGAAGTAGAAGACGACGAGCGTGAAGGTCACACCCAGCGGCAGAGCAACAGAGCTTCTTCTCTTCCGCCAGACTTCCCGAGGCTTTCCCGCAAGAATTAACACAAGCGGCGTGATGGTGAGCGCGCCTATACTGTCCCCGCACCACCAAGTCCACCAGCTAGGGAGTACGCCCGGCGGTTGGATTGAACCACTGAAGAGGAGGGTCGTGACTCCACAGGTAGCCCCCACCAGACAGCTCACGGGTCCAACCATGAGCAGAAACCTGGCGATCGCCCCCTCCGTCTCGAGGAGGTTGGGAAAGCCAACGAAGCGCCGGACAAGAAAGGCTCCAAGAGAGGCCTGTAGTGAGGCACCGAGCCCGAGAATCGCTGCGATCAAGGCCGGCTCCATGATTCCGGCCGCTCCAGCCCCGCTGGACGCAACGGAGATATTGACGCAAAACGACCCGAGCCATACCCCTGGCCACGCACGGAACCCAAGGAGCAGAATGCCGGCGACGGCAATTCCCGCAGGCGGCCACACCGCGGTTGCGTAGCCCGGCGGAATCGCGAGCAGGAGGCCAAGCCGGCCCGTGACAAAGTAGGCTATGGCCAGAAGGAGCAACTTTCCGATCCGCCCGAGGCGGAGTGGGTCCGAGTCGACAGATAGTGGGCGCGAACAGGCTTCTTGCATCAACTTGTTCCAGGGAAATGCAGGAGAACGGAATGGGAGAGGATCATGTCTCCCCTGACTTTCTTCGGCCTCGTGGCAAAAGCGCCCGTACGAAAAATACGGTATTCGACGATCAAGCCAAGCCTTCAGGGCTGCTTATCGGCACACTCGGAAGATCAATTCCCATGCGGCCGAACACGGACACATCGATCGCCGGCGCGGGGGAGGTCTTCCTCCCCCCGCGAGGAGTATAGATTGCAAGGAGAGTTACTTGTCGACCGCAATCCCGAGAGCTTTGATTCGCGAAGTGAGCGTCGTGGGTTTCATGCCAAGTCGAGCCGCAGCCCCATTCGGGCCGTAGATCTTTCCCTTGGAAGATGCAAGAGCCGCACGAATGTTTTTCGTTTCGAAGACCAACATCTCCGCCACGGTCAAGATACGCTCGGAGCCCAGCGCCTCTGGCGACGTATTGGACCGCCTGGGTGTCTGGGTCGGCAGGTCAAACTCCAGTCGGCCACTTGTTGACACAATGCAGGCCCGTTCGAGTACATGCTGCAATTCTCGCACATTGCCCGGCCAGAGGTATCGCTGCAACTCGGCCACGTTGGCGAGTGTCAATCGGGGCCGTGGACGCCCTAGCTGACGGGCAAGCCGATCCAGGAAATGTTCCGCCAAGAGCGCGATGTCTTCGACCCGCTTCCGTAAAGGCGGGATCTCCATGGGGAACACGCTGAGTCGATAAAACAAATCCTGTCGAAAGCGGCCAGCCTCCGCTTCC
>SXIK01000198.1 GCA_005772855.1 Planctomycetia bacterium
TAGTGCTTCAGCAGGTCTGGTAACGATTTTGCGAAGGCTTTTTCGAAATGCCGCTGGGTAGCGCTGCCCTTGTGGTTCTCGAGCCCGGCCCTCAGCTCGGCGAAGCGCTGCCGTGTCTCGGGATCGATCTCCGCACCGGAGACCTCGGCCAGGAGACGGAGGGTCGCGATGGTCTGCTCGTGCACGCCAAGTGTGGTTTCGTGCAGCTTCTCGGTGAGGCGTTCTCGATCGCCCATGGCTTCGATGTTCGCCCTGCAAGCCTCGAGGTTGCGACGTGCCTCACAGGCGAGCAGCAGAGGGAGAAGATTCCTGAGCGCCGCCACCGCCTCCGCAAGCGAATGTTTGACGTCTCCTGACTCACACAAATAATCAGGGATTGCATCTCGCACACTTGCCAGAATTGCGACATGGCGCATCACAAGCGGGCGCTCCGGATCGAGACGGACCAGCCGGAGGAGCCAGCGCCAGGGACGCAAAAGGAGCCTCAGGAGTAGGGGTCTTCGCGAGATGTCTGCCACCTCCATGTCCGCGATCAAAGCCTTCACAATCTCGACTCCAGGCAAGGAAGCGCAGGCCGTCACCATCGCTCGCGTCTCCGCATCCAGAGCGCCCTCGGTTTGACGTACCACTGGTTCGAGACGCGCCAGTTCGTCCGTGAGGTCGAGGAGACGCCCCAGGTCTCCCTCGAGTCCTGACCGCACCTGCAATTGCTCCGTCAAGATGGAGCGAGCCGCGATCAGCGACTCGCTCGCCTCGGGTCGTGCCGGCCTGGTGAGCAGCTGGATCAAAGCTTTTTGCCAACCAGCGGTGCGGGCCTCCTGCCCCCAGGGCCGGGTGGGGCGCAAAACCAGAGTCTCGGGCTCGACGAGAGCGTTCAGGAGCGGCTCCACGGCTTCGATGGCCTGGTGATTGCGGCTGGCGAAGAGGACACTTCGACGCTCGAGCGCCATGTTTGCCATGACATGGGCGACAGTGACCGACTTGCCCGTTCCAGGAGGTCCGGTGAGCACGGTCAGTCGATGCCTCATCGCGGCATCGACCGCCTGGCGCTGCTCCTCATTGAGGAGCTTATACTCGGTGAGATTGCCCCTGGGGGTTTCGGGGGCGGATTGCTCTTCCGTGGGGCGCGGCGGGTTGTGGGGAAAGAGAGCCGCAAGCGCAGTCCGATCCAGGTCCTCGTCGGAAACCTTGGCTGGATCGGCAAGGCGTGTTAGCTCATCGAAGAGCCGCCTGGCGTACTTGAGCTTGGGTTGCGAGACCAGGAGCGCCCGATTGTACAGTCCGCCCTCGGCGATCTCCTCGAGAGGCGGTTCCGTCTGCAAGCCATCGAGGCTCGGGAACTCCCGCCACCAAGCCTTGTAGGCGGTGCGCATCGCCTCCAGGGCCATGCGAAAGGTGGCGAGACGCAGGCGATGGTCCTCGCGCTCTTCGAGATCCCCGAAGGCGAGATCGTCGAGGCCGACCGTCGCGAGAAACTCGAGGCGTTTGTCCGAATGCTTGAACCGGCGCTGGAGCCAGCCGGGATTCACCTCGAGGCCGGAGACGGGCTCGAGGATGACCGTGTTTTCATCGCGGACCTCGGGACGAACGGCAATGACGAAGACTGGCTCCAGCGAAGTCCACACTTCACCGGTTTGATTGCCCTTGCCCTGGAAGACATCCACCGGCATGCCGAGGAACCAGTACGGGAGCTTGATTCCAGAGGTACCACGGCGCACAAAAACTGCGGACTCCGACGACAGCCGTACGGGGACAGCATGGCCAGCTTCAAGGCTGACCCAGTCCACAGCTCCCGGGATCTGCACGAAGTCCTGGTGCTCCTTGTTCGCGTAAACACGGATCGAGGCTCTTTCCTCGAGGCGAACGAACTCCTTGTAATAAAGGCAGAGACGTCGAAAGAGGTCCCAACGGGAGGAGCTGCCCACTGTGCCCGGGGGGGAAGATTCCGGTGCGGAACTGGTCGGTGAACCTGGAAGGGGCGGAAAATGCGGTGGAGGCTTTGGGTGCAACGTCCCTGTCGACTTCAGAGGGGGTGGTCCTATCCACCGCCATCGCGCACCCGAGTGCCGTACCAGTCGCTGGCTCTGGAGCTCGTGCAAGACCTTGCTCAGCTCGAGCGGGCTAACTCCCTTGAGCCCGCGCCCGAGACGACTGATGGACAACCCCGCCGGATGCATTCTGAGCTGATCCGCGACGGCATCCCGAAGTGAACTCAGGGAGGGTTTCAAAGCTCAGGTCGAAAGGTGAGCAACGGGGATACTGAACGAGGTTGAGGCTGGTGACGAAACGAAGGCGGGCCCAATGTTCCGCTTTCGTGTGGTCAACATACTCGAGGGCGCCACGTCAAAAAGGCCTTTCCCGCCAGCGGACTCGTCTCCTTCAAGTTTGCGGCTCTGACACGTCGGCTCGGAGTCTGCGGACTGCACACCTGCCTGATCGAAACACTCGACCGCCCGGCACGTGCATCCTTCATCCCCGCGGCCACAGTGGTAATTGCGCCGAGGTGTCAACTCCGCCTCGGCTCTGCCACTATCGCTCGCGGCCATTCCAGCCTGCCACGTCGCGAGATCGGCGTCAAGACACCGGTGACCATTCCCGAGGGCTCCCCCCAGGCAATTCGGCATGGAGGCTTCCGTGGTAGCGGGACAATCGAGAGCCATCCCGCGAAGCTCAGTAGCTGTCCCCGGGAAGTAAAAGTGGCCCATCACCGGTAACAAGTCGGCAACACCCCGCGGCCACCAACCCGACACCCTTCAACCCTCTTCTCTGGAGGTGCTTCCTCTCGGATCGGAAGTCCTCCAGATCATCGTCCACGGGGTCGAGCTCCACGACCCCGGCCCGTGACAGGCAACTCCGCACTCCCCCTCCCGCCCCCCGACATTTTCCACGCGCATGAATCTCGTCCCTGGTCTACACTCTCTGCCGCTTTCTGCCGTGCTCGTTTTCCCGTTCCTGAGGTGCAGAGTATCAAGGAGGGATTATGGCTCTCTGGCGACGTGGGCCTGTCGGCGTAATTCGCGCTCGCTGGCTCGGGATTCGCAGCCTGGCATTCTTGCCGCTGCTTGCAAGCGCTCCCGCGCTGGCGCAAGTCGAGCTCGGCCCGTGGGACGCTGTCGATCTCGGCGCGCCGCCCGTGACGAAGTCGATCACGCTCGACGCCGGCTGCATCACCGCGATGGTCGCCGGCGGCGATGCACTTGGCGACCGCGCCCTCTTTGTCCACCAGGAGCTCCCCGGCAACGGCGCGCTCGAGATTCACTTCAAGTCCACCACCTCAGTGTTGAGCGGCGGCGAAAGCGTCTCCGTCGTGTTCCGCGAGTCGCTTATTGATAGGCACTCTCGATGCACTTCTAACCCATTGAAGGGTGTAGGACAGCGATCGGCTCCTGGTTTTTGGGGCTTTCAGGCTGGATCGGGCCGTTGCTCGTTGTCGTGAGGGATTGCTGGCCCAAGCCTCA
>SXIK01000199.1 GCA_005772855.1 Planctomycetia bacterium
CGGCACCCCTTGAAAGGGTTCGATGGCCCGAGATCGCTCTGGGAACAGAAGCAGCGAGCTGTGAACCTGTGGGACCTACAGACACCTCAGGAGCACGAGGCGTCATCGCCAATCCTGTTTCATTTCAATCCGGCCTTGCCGCAAGCGAGCCGATTCGAGTTGCTAGGACGTCCCTTGCTGGATCCAGGACAGACGCCTGAACGGGTTTTCTTCTCGGCAGCGGCCGTGCCTGGGATCGGGATCGCCATTGCGGGCGGTGAGTTGCGGGACGGCCAAGCGCTCACGAACGTCGAGATTTACCTTGCCGACGAGAGCCGCCAGTGCGAGCTGGCAGCTCCAATGCTGAGCCCACGTACACGTCACCAGGCCTACGTCCTCCGCCGTGGTACGAAGGCCTCGCTTGTATTGATAGGCGGCGTGCCCGGCACCGGCGCACCGAACGAATTCGGCGCGGTGGAAGAGATCCCGATCCGTTAGTCGCAAGACCTACTTTGTCACGTAGTCGATGAACTCTACTGTCCCGATCCAGTGCTGATCCTCGGGCTTGGAGCGGTTGTCACGCTTGAAACTGATCCCCTCGACCTGAATCGTTTTCTTACTATCCTGAACCGCCGCCGCAAAGTGGATGAGGTCGGCGAGCTTTGCAGGATCAGTCATGACTTTGATCTTGCGCTCCTCCAGCCCGGCCTTCTGCGTGATGGTTGGCGGCGGAAGCGTCGGGAGCTTCACGCCCCGTCGATCGCCCGCCAACTTGACAATCTCTGCCAGGGTAGATGTGTTATCCTGATTCTCTCCCCGCTTCGCGTTGGCCCTGAGATCCTTGCTCTGCGGCCTCTGGAGCGTGGCCACCAAGTCCGCATAACTCTTCTCGGACTGACGCGCCTCGGCCTCTGCGCCCGGGATGAAGAAGAGTCTGAGTAATAGTGTCAGGAGCGCGAAGCAGCCCCCCGTAAACGCGAATGTGAGGGTGATGACCTGGAGACGCTCGCTGGAGTCTTTGATGGTGTGGTTGGACATGGGTGTTGGTTTACTCGAGCTGCTGGAGTGCCTGCTTCTTCGGCGTCAAGGTCAGACTGACCTGGTACTCATCCTGCACCCTTTTCGACTGGGTCTTGGCATCAAAGTACTTCGAGCCCTTCTCCGGCTTGCTGAAAGCCCGCTCGAGACTCGAGAATCCATTGTCATTCTTGGTCATGAGCTCAATGACGGAGTCCGCGCCCACTGGCTCGGCTTTCTTGCTCTGGCCCTGAGCACGGAACTTGACCTTGAAGTCGAAGCTCATGTTGCGTATCCGGAAGATGTCGCCCAGGTCATGCTTCGCGGCGTCGAGCACATCAGCGACGTTGGCCAGTGCGTCCGCGAAAGGCAGCACCTTGCCGACCCCCACAAGCCCCTTGCCGCTCCACTTCCCAAGTTGCTCATTCGCCGCGACCAAGGGATCTCTGCCCTCCGCGACCGGCTTGCCGAAGAAGAATGCCTCGTAGACGCTTCGCGACTCTTGTTCGAAATCGTGGGCTCGCTCGCTGAAGGAGCGATACTCGTGATAGGACCAAAAGGCTGTCTGGAGAAAGAAACCGAAGCAGAGCACCGAGGCCACGAGAAGCGGTAGCTTGAGTCGCGAGAACCGATGCTCATAACGAAAACGCCCCTTGCGGAAATCAAGGCCAGCTCGGTCCCCGCCCAGATTCTTCATCGCAAGGCCGACGGCGACGGCGCCGAAGCGGCTGACTTCCAGCATCTTGGCCGAATCGAGATCGCACTCAATGGAGTCCCCGAAGTCGAGACGTATTGTCTCGACGTCGAACTCCTCGCTGAAGAAGCGCACCGACTCCTCACGGGCACTAATGCCACCCGTGAGGCAAATCAGGTCGATGTTGGATTGACTGGACGCCAGGGTTCGCTGCACCTCGATCCCCATGCGATCCAGGTAAGCCCTGAAATCTCCACCCCCGTTCGCCGAGTTCGAAGGTAGTGGCTCCGACGGCGTCCTGAGACGTTCATCGAAGCGGTTCGTGCCAGGCGCGGCGACTCGGTTGGCACCGTCGGACAAACGGTCCTGTGCAGCCATGCCCTGGACCTGGGCATAGTCTTCATCGCTCAGGATTGCTATCGGCGTCGAATCGTCGAACGCGTCAAGCAAGGCGTCGGCACCGGCGGGCTCGAGTTTCCGGAGCGCGTCCTCGATCTCCTTGAAGCGGGTCTCGATCGAGTAGTCTCCAAACAAGGGCTCGGCCTCGTAGGACGATGCAACATGCCCCGCTGCCACTCCACCGCCTGACGCTGCGCCCGCCGGCTGACCGATGAGGCGCTCCGGCCCAAGTACACGGGCCGAGCTGCGGAAGGCTCGCACTTTCTTGATGCGGCCGTTCTCGATCAGGATCATCTTGGTTGACGTGCCCCCCATGTCGATGAGAAGCATCGACTTCTTGGCGTCGAACACCGGCGTCAGCGCAAAAGCGTTGAAAAGCGCCGCGGCGTCGATATCCAATGCGATGGGGTCCACCTCGACTCGCTTGAGGAGGCCGAGGCGCGACTCGATCACGTCGTTCTTCAGAGCGAAGATCACGACGTTGCTCTTGCCGTGGGCCTCCCCGACCTTGAGCCATTCGAGGACAAACTCCTCGAGGTTGATCGTGGGGAGAAACTCCTCGGCTGTGAACGGAACGACCTTCGCAATCTGCTCCTCCCGGGTGAATTGCACCGGGAATTCGCGGATGATGCAGTCCTTGGCGTCGATGGCCGCGATGACGTCCGCGCCCTTGAGGCCCCGCTCCGTGAGGATCTTTTGAAGCAACTCATCGAGGCTCAGGGGCGTCGTGAACTCCTGCGGCATGCCCTGGGCCCGGGAGTCATCCTTGGGCTGAAGCGCCTCCAGGCCACTGGCCACCAGGACGGGAATCTCCTCCGTGAAGAAGTCGACAAGACGAAACTTCTTCGGTGTACCGGCAAAGACAGCGCCAGTCACCGAGTGAGTTCCGATATCGAGTCCGAGGACGAGAGCCATGGCTTATTTTCGTGCGAACAGGAAGTGGAGTGTTAAGGATTGTGCGAAATTGAGAGGTTCACTTGGTTTTTACGCCCCTGAGGCCTTCGATGATTTGTTTCTGGGCGTCCTTGGGGATCCCCTTGATGGCATCCTTGAGCTGCTTGGCCTCGTCCTTGGTCATGTCGCGCTTCGGACCGATGGAGGGTTGTGATCCGGGCTTCGGCTGGGGCATCGGAGGCTTGACCTCGGCAGGAGCATTGCCTCCGGGCACAGCCGTCCCTTCACCCTCACTCTTAGCGGGAAGGATCAGCCCACCAGTGGATTCCTTCTCCGCAGGCACGACGGGCTTGCCGCTTTCGCGCAGGATGTTGTACTCAGTCTCTCGGTCAAACTCGTAGTCGAGAGAATCCCGCAAGATGATTCCCGACTTCTTCGCCGCTGGCTCTGCGGCCAGCTCTTCCGGGGTCTTGTCGCGAGGGCTCAGAGTTTTCTCATCGGGAGCCGCGGCAAGGTACTTGCTCTCTGACTTGTACTCCAGGGCATACATCGTCTTGGCTCCCTTCTCCGGCAGCCAGTAGACGAAGCGCTTGGCGTCAGCGCGTTCGATGAAGAAGTCGACATCAAGCTCCTCATTCGTATAACGACGCAGACCCACATTGAAGCTGATCTGATCCTTGGGCTGCGGCGCCCCCGGCCTGACAACCCGTTTCTGACTCGTCAGGGAGGCAGGGGTCTTGATGGTGGCACGCGTCGAGGGCGGGGCGACCTTTTGGGTGGGCGGTCCAGGGGGCGGCGGTCTCTTGCGAAGGATCACGAGACTCTTGTTCGGGTCACTCGGACGGAGCACAAACTCCGCGTAGTACCAACCTTCCTCGGCCAATTTGCCAGGGTCCAGGGGATCATCCGGGCC
>SXIK01000200.1 GCA_005772855.1 Planctomycetia bacterium
AACTGTAACTACGAGCGCGGAAACCAGTACCTCGGACGCACCACGGTCGTCGGCTCCTACGCGCCCAACGCGTATGGCATCCACGATATGCACGGAAACATTTGGGAGTGGTGCGAGGATGTCTATGACTCAGTTTTCTACGGACGACCTGAGGCGCTGACGCTAGACCCGGTGGCCACCTCGGACTCCGAATACCGGGTGTTGCGGGGCGGCGGCTATGACTACCTCGCCTGGGACTGCCGGTCCGCGTTCCGCTTCGAGACCGTTCCTTGGGGCCGCTACGACGTCCTCGGCTTCCGCCCCGCCAGGCCGTTGGTACAACACCGTTCATCTCCATAGCGCCATTCGCTTCGTGACTCCCAATGATCGCCACTGTGGACGGGATATCGAGATCCTCAAACACCGAAAAACGGTCTATGAAGCTGCTCGCGCCCGACACCCCGAACGATGGAGCAGAAATACTCGGAACTGGAACCCAATTCAGGAGGTAGTCCTCAACCCAAATCAGGTACCCATGCGACACACCGGATGACGTTCAATGAGGCGGCAAGTATCCTGGCCCCGGGGGCTTCAGGACATGAGTCACAGGTCCGCAAGGTGCCGTTAAGCGCGTCGTCAACGTCACCTGATCGCCGTTTTGACCGTCCCGGCGAGTGCCGGCAAGAGCGACAGGGTTGCCGCGAGCATCCTCCAACCGCCAGCTGGCGAGCACCTCGGCGCTCGCCTTGTCGACCGTTTCACTCAGCCAGACGTCGCGCTCGGCCCACAACATTGCGCGCATTTTCGAGGACGAGGGCTGCGGTGCGCGCGCCTTGCAACTGAACGGGTTGCTAAGAAAGCACTTCACTGACAACGCGCGCCGGGAATTGATCGGTAAGCCGTTCCTTGAGCCCATGGCGCTCCAGCACCAGATCGCGGGCGTCGAGCCCCAACAGGTGCAGGATCGTCGCGTGGAAATCATGTACGCTGACGCGATTTTCCACCGCCTTGAAACCAATGTCATCGGTCGCGCCGTAAACAGTCCCACCCTTGGTGCCACCGCCGGCCAACCAGACGCTGAAACCACTGGGGCCATGATCACGCCCGGCAACCTTCCCCGTCCCTTGCGACATTGGCAGACGCCCAAACTCTCCGCCCCAGATGACCAACGTCGAATCCAGGAGCCCACGTTGCTTCAAGTCCTTCAGTAAAGCGGCGATGGGCTTGTCCGTCTTGCCACACGCGTAGTTGAGGCTCGATTGCAAATCGCTATGGCTATCAAAGATCTGATTTTCGATATAGAGTTGCACAAACCGAACGCCACGTTCAACCAGCCGCCGTGCCATGAGACAGCGCTTGCCGTACGACGCCGTGGCGGGTTCGTTCAGCCCGTAGGCTTCGCGCGTGGCGTCGCTCTCCCTGTTCAGGTCGAGCGCATCGGAGGCAGCCAGCTGCATGCGCGCAGCCAGCTCATAACTGGAAATGCGGGCATCGAGCTCCGGCTGATAGGGGCGATGCTTGCGATGGGCTTCGTCAAGTCTCCTGACCAGATTCCGCTCGGCCACCACCAGCGGCGTGGGAATCTCGTGGCGCGGTTCCAGGTTCAGCACCGGCGGCCCCTCCGAGCGAAAGCGCGTTCCCTGATAGATGGGCGGCAGCCACGCTGATTGCCAGTTGGAAATACCATTGATGGGCAGCCCCTTCGGATCGTCCAGCACCACGTAGGCCGGAAGGTTTTGATTGTGCGTACCAAGCCCATAGGAAACCCACGACCCAATCGAAGGGCGGCTGGCGATGGTGCGGCCCGAATGCATCAGAAAAAGGGCCGGCTCATGATTGGGATGCTCACCGTACATGGAACGGATGACCGCGATGTCGTCGACGCATTCCGACAAGTGCGGCAGGGCACTGGAGATCTCGAGGCCGCTCTTGCCCGCAGGCTTGAACTCGAATGGCGAGGGCATGAGCGTCCCGGCGTCCTTGCTATTGGAGATGGCAAAGCTGAGTTCGCGGCTGGGCACGGTCCCCGCCAGGCGCTTCAAGGTTGGCTTGGGATCGAAAAGATCCACCTGACTGGGTCCGCCGTTCATGAACAGGTGAATCACAGCCATGGCGCGCGGCTTGAAATGCGTCGGCTTGGCAGTCAGGTCGAAAATCTGAGAATCAGCAAACGCCGTGGCCGTGAAAAGATCCGAGCCCAGTAGCGAGGCAAGCGCCGCGCCATGCAACCCATCCACCATGCTGGAAAAAAACTCGCGGCGTGTGCTCTTGAGCATTGGCATTCGTCCTCAGTCAATGAAGCTGAATTCGGCGGAGTTCAAAATTGCGTGACAGTAGTTGGCTACCGCAAGCCATTGGGCGCTGAAAGAACGTGGCGCATCGCTATTGTCGGATTCAAGGCGTGCGGGCCACTCCTTGCGGAATTGCTCGATGGCTTCCAGGCCGTCGATGGTCTCTCTCTCGCTGGGGCGGCGGGTGTAGGCGCGGAGATAGATGTTCTCCATCAGCCTGGATGGGTCCCCGTCGGATTCGTCCAACACACGACCGGCCATGAATCGTGCCAACTCCCAGGTCATCGATCCGTTCATCATGTGAAGAGCCTGGGTTGCGACATTGGAGCGGCGGCGCTCCGTGCAGTTCGGCGTCATTGGCGGCTGATCAAAGGCATCCATCAACGAGATGGGCGTCTGGCGGCGGTGCAGGACAAAAATTGCGCGGCGAAAACCTGCCTTCGTGGCCTTCGCCGTAACCTCGTTGTTGGGTCCGATTTCGATGCCGACAGCCGGACCGAAAGGGGTTGGATCCAGACGGCCTGCGGCGGCAATCAGCGAATCGTGGAGAGTTTCGGCGTCCATGCGGCTGAGCGGCATGCGGGAAACGAGCGCGTTGTCAGGATCGGCGGCCAGTACCGAGGCCGTGTTGCGCGAACTTTGGAGGTAAGCCCGGGAAGTCATCATCAAGCGATGCATGTGTTTCATGCTCCAGCCGCTCGATACGAATTCCGTCGCCAGATAATCGAGCAGTTCCGCATGCGAGGGCGGCATACCGGAGTGACCGAAGTTGGCAACCGTGACAACAAAGCCTCGGCCGAAGTGGCGCATCCAGAGCTGATTGACGGCGACACGCGCCGTGAGCGGATGACTGGGTTGAGTTAACCATTTGGCGAGCCCCAGGCGGCTGCCCGTGGCGCCTGGAAAAGGCGAGACTGCCTGGTAAGGTTTCAGCCCCGCTCCATCGAACGCGGCGGGGACACCCGGCTCCACAGGGTCGCCAAAGCCTACCGGATCACCGCGGCGCAGCAGGTAGGAAACGGAAGGCTCTGCGTTGTCGGTGAGGATTCGAACATGTGGTTTCGCCATCATCCTTTGACGAATCGTGCCCAACTCTTCCTGAAGCGGTTGAACCTTGGCCTGCAACTCCGGGTACTTGCGGGCAACTTCGCGATCATCGACTTCGAGAGTGCTCTTGAATTTCGCCGTGAGGTATTCTTGCAGATCGTTTCGCATTTCTGCCGGAACCGCGATCGCATCGCGCAGATCGTTTCGCACCTCGGCAGGCAGTGCGGCCAGGCGCTCTTCGAGCAACATCTTGCGGAACGGCTCGAAGCTCTTGCGAATCTCTGCCTGAATGTCCCTTGCTTCAGCCTCCAGAGGCACGTTGACCCTGGCCATTTCCCTCAACTCGCTCTCCAGCGCCAGGGGGTACTCACGTTGGCTGGGAGTCTTCCACTCGTAGGGGTCGTAGGCGGATTGCAAAATCGCACTGAGCCGATAGTAGTCACGCTGCGGAATCGGATCGTACTTGTGGTTGTGGCAACGGGCGCATCCCACGGTCAGGCCCAACACGGAAGAAGTTAGCACTTCGACTTCGTCGGCCACGACATTCATGCGCTCGGCGATCAGCCCGCGTTCACTCGCATTGGTGGGGTCAGGAACTGTCCGCAGAAAACCCGTGGCGGCAAGACGGTCGATGATGTCCTGGCTGACAACGCCCTTGGCCTCTTTCCAGTCGCTTGAGAGTTCGTCGCCGGCAATCTGTTCAACAAGGAATTGTGAATAGGGCTTGTCGCTGTTGAGTGAACGTATTACATAATCGCGATAGCGCCATGCGTAGGGGCGTACGCCGTCGTCCTGGCCAAATCCTTCGGAATCGGCGTAGCCGGCCAGGTCCAGCCAGTGTTGTCCCCAACGCTCGCCGTAGTGCGGGGAGGCAAGCAGTTGGTCGATTAGCTTTTCATACGCCTCCGGAGATGCATCGCTCAGATACGCGTTGATCTGCGCTCTCGTGGGCGGCAGGCCGATCAGGTCCAGATAAGCGCGACGCATCAGCGTGAGCCGATCAGCCTCCCCGGCGTAGCTCAGACCCCTGGCCTCGAGCTTTTCCAGCAGGAAGGCGTCGATCGGGTTGCGCACCAAAGTTTGATCCCTGGTCCTGGGGACCTCGGGGCGCACGGGCGGTCGAAATGACCAAAAGTCCAGGTCCTCTTTCTTGACGATCGCGTCGGCCGCCACTCGAATTGGCTCGGGCTCACGAGCACCTGCCGCGATCCAGGCACGGATGGTATCGGTCTCACTGGCCGTGGGCAGCTCCACCGCCAGTTCCTTGGCCATCTTGTCCGGCGGCATCTGGCCACTCAAGATCCTCTTGTAGAGCAGGCTCTCTTCGGGCTTGCCGGGCACCAGTGCCGGACCGGACACGCCGCCTTTCAGCCGGCTCGCGACCGTCCGCAGATCGAGCATGCCCTCGCGCTTGCCACTACCGTGGCAGATCACGCAACGCACCTGGATGATTGCGCGGGCGTCCTGCTCTCGGACGGCGTCCTCGACGGCGACTGGCACGGCCTTGACGCCATGGTCAATCCAGCCGCGGATCTGATCGATTTCCGCGCCCGTCAGTTTCGACTTACCCGGCGGCATCTGGTGCGTGACGACTTTTTCAATCAGCAGGCTCTTCGCGGCCGCGCCGGGAACGACCGCCGGACCGGAAGCGCCACCCTTGAGCGCGGCCTCCGGCGTACGCAGATCTAGCTTACCTTCTGGCTCGGCGCCATGGCAGGCGACGCACTTGGCGTCGAAGACCAGCTTGGCCGTGGTCTCGAACGAGGCGGATTTAGGCGCTGATTGGGCGAGCGCGGCCGAGCAAGCGAGGGCGAGGCCAAGGAGTTGAGCAAGGATTTGGAACGACATGGTGGCCAAGCTTTTAGCTTATCGCAACTCGTGGCCTGGTCATCAACAAAGACTTCAAATACAGGTGAAACGACGCCACCACCCTCCTCCTCCAGGAGAACCGTCTTCACCCCCTCGGTCTTGTTGCGGGCGAACCCCTCCATCACTTCCCTCGGGATCGAGCTGCATCGGGCAAGGAGGGGACCTCTGGCCCGCCCTCGGCCGACTGGGCTGAAGATCCCCACGATCTCGCAATGGCGCAGCCGGCCGCAGCGCTCGACGAGGCATTCGCGCCTGCGAGTCTTCTCAACCAGTCTCACATCGCCCAGGTGCTCCGTCCTGCGACGATTGATCGATACTGTTCGACCAAGGAGCCAAGGCCCCAGGGCTCCACCGCTACAGTCCCGCATCCAGAGCCAGCACCAGCACCAACGCGACGACGGAAATCACTGTCACCATCACCGTCCACGTCTTCAACATCTGCGGCACGCTCAGGTTGAAATACTCCTTCACGAACCAGAACCCGCCGTCGTTCACATGCGACAAGACGAGCGAGCCCGCGCCCATCGACAGCACCAACAGCTCCAGGTTCGTCCCGGATTTCCCCGCAACTATCGGAGCCAGAATGCCCGCTGCCGTCGTGATCGCCACAGTGGCAGAACCCGTTGCAACGCGAATCAACGCTGCCGCGAGCCATCCCAGCACCAGCGGTGACACTGGCAGGTCCTTCACCAAGGCAGCGATGGCGTCGCCCACGCCGCTGGCCAGGAGCACGCCGCTAAACCCGCCGCCCGCACCAACAATTAACAACATGGACGCTACCGATCCCACGCAATCATTGCTGAACTTCAGGATCTGTTCGCGATTGAATCCTCGGGCAAATCCAAACGACCAACAGGAAAACAGGAAAGCCACGGTCATCGCCACGAGCGGATGCCCAAAAAAGTCCAGCCAGCGCCGCAGAGGGTTCTCCTTCGGCAACGTCACGCCTGCAGCCGTCGCCGCCAACATCAGCGCCACGGGCAACAGGATGGTGACCAGCGTCAGCCCAAATCCCGGCAGATTCTCGCGCCCCGTTTTCGAGACCAATTGCGATGCGGGGCCTCCGTCCAGGGCGACTTCATGGCGTGCCGCCAGCCAACGCGCGCACATTGGGCCACCGACAATTGCGGTCGGCAAACCGACGATCAGCGAATACAGAATAGTCAACCCGACATCCGCCTTCAAGAGGCCGATCGCCACCATGGGCCCGGGATGCGGAGGTACGAGGCAATGTGTCACGGACAATCCTGCCCCCAGCGGCAACCCGAGCACAAGCAGCGGCGTTCGAGTCTGTCGCGCAACCGTGAACAAGATTGGAACGAGTAGCACCAGGCCGACTGTGAACCAGACCGGGGTTCCCACCAGGAATGCGACGAGCATCATCGCCCAGGTCAGCCGCCGCTCGCCCAGCGTGCGAATGAGTGTCTGCGCCACTACCTCCGAGCCGCCCGATTCCGCGAGCATCTTCCCGAGCAACGTGCCGAGCCCGACAATCATCGCGATACCACCGAGGATCTTGCCCACTCCATTGTGAAATACCGTTCCGATCTCCACCAGGTCCATGCCGGAGGTCAGACCGACAAATAGCGCCGCGAGAATCAGCGCCACGAAGGAATTGACCTTGAACCGTGCGATGAGCACCACCAGGCCGACCACCGCCAGAAGCGCGAACACCAGAAGACTTGCGTGCTGGGTAAGTCCGGGAATCGTCATGCGTCAAAGTGTAAACCTACGCGCAAGCGCTGCCACCGACCAAAACCGACTGTCCCTGACGAGCTCCCAAAGTTTTTGCACGGCAGTCAACCGTCGCATGGACACCTCCGGCGATGGTTCTGGTCTCAAATCAGCGAAAGCTCACGTTTTCGAGGCCTCCCGGGCCGCAAGGATCTCCGCCCTGAGGTGACTCAATCTTCCGGCCGTCAGGTCAAGAAGCTCAACCGAGCTCTCTCGCGCGCGAGCGGCGAGGACGCGTTGCGGACGGACGGCCAATGCCGATCATTGTTCTTCGGCGGGCTCTGCGCTCTTGTCGACGCCCGTGGGTTCTTCTGCGCCACCCTTGGGCTCGTCTCGCTCTGGAGCCTCGCCAGGCTCGCCGCTCTGGGAATCGCTATCGACGTCCTTGCCATCACTCTTGGCGTCAACAGCCTTCTTGTCGTCGAGAGCCGACGCGGCGTTTCCGCCCGGGGCCGCGCGTGTCAGAATCTCCTCCACGCGAGCATGCAGAGCGTCGGCGTCCTTCTGGGCCTTGCTGGCACCAGGAGTCCTCTGGCCTGTGCCCAAAGTACCCCTGCGATACTCACCGATCTCGGCGATCTGGAGGGCGATCGCGCCAAGGATAGCCACGATGGAAAGAACCAAACAGGCAGTTGCAAGCGGCGAACCTGGCTTTTTCTCAATGATTTCTTCAGCGACGCTGGTGGGTGGCATGTTGCGTAATCCTCTGGGGTGTGTCTTTCAGGGAAAGCAATGTCGGCCGAACCGGGCTCGATCAGAGCTGCGTGGAGGCCTTGTCGCCCTTCTGAATCTCGGCCCCGTCTTTCGTGAGGACAACTTCCGCGCCGCAGAGGTCGGGGTAGACTTTGATGACTTTCACGGTGCCAATAAACTCGCCACCGCGATAGACAGAGAACTCAAATCCGAGCTGGACTTTCTGGTCCTTGCCCGCCGAGAGGAGCACGAGCTTCTCCTTCACGTCGACCTCCTTGACCACCGCGTCAATCTGGGGCGCGGTGGAGCCAATTCGCGCCAGCACGTCTTCACCCAGGCGGGCCTTGAGGGCATTCAGGACGAGCTGCATGTTCTCGAACTCCTCGCTGAGCTTGAAGTGCTCCCCCTTGAGCGCGTGCTGCTCCTGCTGGGACTTCTCGAGGTCAAGAACCATGCTGTCCCGCTCCTCCCCGGCCTTGATCCTGGCAGACAATGCGTTGTCAAGGTCGCTCTTGACCTTGTTCATGCTTTCCTGGAGCTGGGCGTAGCTTGCCTTCTCGTGATCGAGAGTCCTGGAGAGATTCAAGGCCGCCTCGGCACTCTTGGCTGCATTGGAGGCGTTGGTGGAGGCTCTTGCCTTCTCCTCCTTGAGGTCCTCGTGGAGTTGCTTGAGCCTGTTGCCAAGCTCATCTTGGTTGGCCTTCACTCCCGTGTAGCTCTTGTCAAGGCTCTCAAGCTGGGCCCGCAAATCGTCATTCTTCTTCGCGAGCTTTTCGAGGTCTGTCCGGGCAGACGCCTCGAGCTTGTTGTAGGCGCTGCGCCAGTCGGTACGGGTCTTGTAGAGCGTCGCTGACGTTCCGAAGAACGCGATACTCAAGATGAAAATGAACACCACGAAGACCTGCGCTAACTTACTCATCTCAAGTCCTTCCTTTTACACATCGAGGCGCTTCAATTGCTATTGCTTACGGGTGCGCCGCGAGCTTGCTCCGTCTCTGTATCTCTACGGTGTATCTCTACGCTTTATGCCTGGCCTGCTCGTGGGGATTACTTGCTGCTTCTAGCGAATCCTGGGAAAAGAAAACCACCAACTGAGCCCTCTCGGGACGTTTGCATGCAGGAAAGCCACACGAATCAGGGGCAATTCCGCCTCACGTCACGGCCAGGGAGCTTGGAGACCCCTCCTGGCCTGAAAGGAGCGACAGGTGGACCATCAACGGCAGGAATAGCTTGTCAAGAAAACTTGCTTCAGTTTTACGGAACTTGTGTCGGAAAAGCAAGCCTCTGTTGACCACGGGTGGGGCAGTGGGTGGGTTAACCCCGCCGGCCAGGAGGGGAGAGCGGCTGAAAATACCCGTGGCGAGTGTCAAGCCCCGTTGTCGCCCCCCTCTGACAAAGCTCCTGCGACGGAAGAATTAGCCAGCCTTCCTGGCCAGGTACTGCTGGTACAAAAGGCGAGGCGGTGGAAGCACTTAGGGCCCGTATGCCAACGCGACCATCCGCGGTCCCGCGGCGCGTGGCCGGAAGCACGCTGAGTGGGCGCAGTGTTTCCTGGGTAGTATCATCCGCCGGCTCCGCGCGATAAAGTGCCCGAGACCAGTCCCAGTGATCCTTCGAAGCCCCAAGACGTGCCAGGAGAGCCGGAGCGACGAAAAGGTCCCAGACGGAAGCCGTCTGGAGAGGCTTGCCACTGATCGCAAGCACGTCCATTCCGAGGGACTTCGCGTGAATGAGACCGGAGGCGCCGTCGAGATCCACGCCAGAGAGAATCAACTGCGACTCGAAACGAAGCAGGCTTTCGAGTGTGCGATCCGTCACCCCTTCGGAAACGCCGCCAATGAGCAGCAAGACATCGGCACGGCTCCTGAGGTGCAGCAGGGCATCCCTGAGGCTCTCCGCCGTCTCTGGTCGCACCCCCAGAGACAGTCGTTCGAGGCCCAGACTCTCGATCGCAGCCAGCACCCAGCCGAGAGTGACGTCTTCTACCCCTTCGGCCCCATTTCGCGCCTCTGCGCGCAGGATTTCGTCTCCCACAACCATGAGGGCAACCGTGAATGGTGGCCGCACGCTGACCATCGATACGCGGTAACGCTCGAGAGTCGCCCGAACACGTTGGTCGAGCCTCGTGCCCGCCGGGAAGACGATCCGGGGCTCCGGGGCCACCCAGGCCAAGCCTTGATATACCCGTTCGATGCGGACGAGGCCGCTGCCAACAATGACGGCGTCCTCGACCAGCGCGAAGCGGTCGAACCCCTCGGGCTCGGCGGCTCCGCTATCCACACGGTACGCGTACTCCGCCGAGACACCGGCATCGAGTGGTTTCTTCGGACTGACGCTTCGCCCCGGCGGGCTGGGGCACAAGACCCCGAGCACGCGGCAAACGTCCCCCTCCCTGACGGACGAGGAGATTGCAAATCCGTTCCGCACGGCGATTCGGCGCGTGGCCTGAGTCGTGCCCGAAGCCATCTTCATTTCGCAGACAACGGGCTCGGCGAGGTAAAGCGGTGGCGCTTCATGAAGCGGGAAGGCTTGCGGCCGCAATGAGTGAAGACGTGAAGTGATCCTTCGGAGGGCCTCGAGAGGATCGAGCCTGTTCGGGGGAGGCATGGAGCGCTTAATATGACGGTATGTTCACTGGGATTATCGAACGTACGGCCAGAGTGACTCGTCTCGTGGATCGACCGGGTAGCCGCATCATCGAGCTCTTGCCCGAGGAGAACGACAAGATCTCCCGGTGGCACTCGGCGGACCTGGGCGAAAGTATAGCCGTGAACGGAGTCTGCCTCACGGTAGTTTGTGCGATGCCGCTGAGATTCGAGGCAGTGCCGGAGACACTTTCGAAAACGACGCTCGGAAAGCTCGCGGAGGGCGAGCGCGTGAACCTGGAGCGATCGCTTGCGGCAGGGGACCGATTCGGCGGGCACTACGTGACCGGACATGTTGACGGAGTGGGGGAGATTCGAGCCGTGCGCCCGGTGGGGGACCAGCTTCTGTTCGAGATCTCCGCCTCTCGAGCCCTGCTTCGCCAGATGATTCCCAAGGGATCCATTGCGGTCGACGGCACCAGCCTCACGCTGATCGACGTCGATCGGTTGGCGCACTGGTTCAGCTTTGCCGCGATTCCGCACACGGTGGAACGCACGGTTCTTTCCCAGCGTGGCAGGGGTAGCCTCGTCAATCTCGAGACGGACGCGTTCGGGAAGTGGGTGCTTCATGCACTCGAGGGTCTGGCCCTCGACTCGGCAGGGCGAGATCCCCTTCAACCGCTCCTTGAGCGCGCAGGCTTCAAGTCACCGTGATATCCCCGACAGCCATGCCCGATCGTGCCTACGACTTCCACCTCCACACTCAGGCTTCCGACGGCGCCTTCACAGCCGCCGAGGCCCTGCGCAAGGCCGCTCTGTCGGGCCTCTCGGGGATCTCGATCACGGACCACGACACGCTCGATGCCTACAGCATCTTCGATGAGGCGCCTCTTCCGCCCACGAACGAGAGCCTGCCGCGAGTTCTTCCGGGCATCGAGATCTCGACTCGCCTCGGCGAGGAAGAGGCGCATATCCTGGGCTATTTTCCTGGAGGTTTTTCGCCTGCCATCAGGGAGTACGTCGAGGCAATTCTCCAGTGCCGCCGGGACCGCATGGCCATGGGCATCGTGAAGCTACGCGAGCGTGGCATCGACATCAGCTCTGGCGATTGCGAACGGCTGGCGACCGGGCGAGTGATCTCCCGCAGCGTGATCGCTGCGCTGCTTGTCGAAAAACGCTACATTGGCCGAGCTCACCGGGCCTACCCCGACTACGTGGGGCCGAAAGTTGTGCCGCTTCCCAATGAGAGCGCTGCACAGGCGGTGACCCGCATCGGAGATTTGGGCGGGGTGAGCATCTGGGCGCACCCGGGTGCAAAGCAGATCGAGGCGCATCTCGAGGAGCTTCGCGAAGCGGGCCTCGAGGGAGTCGAGGTCCTGATCCCCCGCAGGAGCCCGGCGGAGCGGCAAGCCCTGGCAGAAAAAATACGTGCCATGGGCCTGCTCGTCACTGGAGGATCGGACTGGCATGGACGGCCCGATCGGCCGGACCTGGGGAGATTCAGGGTCGCTGGAGGCTTGGTGGTGGAGTTCCTTCGGCGCGTTGGATGGGAGAATGATTCTTCCGATCGAGCAAGTATTTCCGGATAGTTTACTCTTAACCATGCATCAGGAACTTCCGATAACGGGAATTGTGGGGGTGGTCGGTGGGGCACCGGGCGAGGTCGAGGCGGCTTTGCGGACACTCGAGGCTTCCGGTGCGTCACGGCCGGACGCCCTGGAAGTGCGCGCCGATCTCTTCGATCGGCCCTGGGAAGCCGTCGAGGTCCTTGAGCTTTTCGGAAGCCGCGTTCCAATTATTTTCACCGTTCGGCTCAAGAGTCACGGTGGTCGCTGGGAAGGCGATGAGTTCGAGCGTGTGCGTCTCAGTGAAGAAGCTCTTCGCCGGGGGGCAACCCTTGTCGACGCCGAATGGGACAGCCCGGCTGCGCGAGAGCTTTCGCAGAGGGCAGCACCTCTCGTCGTCTCGCACCATGATTTCAAGGGGATGATGGAACCCGGGGAGCTTCGCCGCATAACGTGCGGCATGCTCGAACTCAGGCCCTGGGCGCTCAAGTGCGTTCCGACGGCGACGTCACAGCAAGATGGGGTGCAGATGCTCGAGTGGATCGCGCAGGCCGGGGCCGAAGGTCCCAGGCGACTGGGGTTCGCGATGGGGGAGATGGGCCTTCCAAGCCGGGTGCTCTCCATCGCCTGGGGCGCTCCGTACACCTACGCCGCGATGGCCCGGGCAGTGGCCCCTGGCCAGGTGTCTGTGAGCGATTTACGTGGGCTCTACCGATCCCCAAATCTTTCGCGGCGAACACGAGTCTACGGGGTCGTGGGCAATCCCGTCGCACACTCTCTCAGTCCCTACCTTCACAATCGCGCGTTCTCCGCACGCTCCCTGGATGCGGTCTATCTCCCCCTTCGCATCAATACATTTCCGGAACTTCTCGATGTGGTCGATTCCCTTGGGATTGACGGGCTAAGCGTCACACTGCCGTTCAAGGAGGACGCTCTGCGCGCCGCCCACGAGGCTGACGAGCGAGCCCGTTCCGCTGGCGCCGCCAACACGCTGCTCATCGATCGATCTGTCGTGGCGCAACGCTCCCCGGAAGCGACTGCGCGCATCCGGGCCTTCAACACAGACTTCGACGGCGTGCTGGAGCCCCTTCATCGACGCAGGCTTCAGCTCCCTGGGCTCTCGGTGGCCATCATCGGCAACGGCGGCGCGGCCAGGGGCGCCGCGAAGGCCCTACTGGCCGCCGGAGCAATGGTCACGCTTTACTACCGCAACGCAGAGCGAGGCGAGCCGGTGGCCCGGAGCCTGGGGGCGCGTGGGCGCAACTTGGGAGATTTCACACCAGGCTCCCACCAACTCATCGTGAACGCGACCTCGCTCGGGCTTCACCACGGCGACGGATCTCCTCTGAGTGCGAAGGTGTTCGATCCCAACACGTGGGCCTTCGAGATGATTTACGATCCGCCGGAGACTCAATTTCTTGTGGACGCCCGCGCAGCAGGCGCGCAGACCATTACGGGTCGGGAGATGCTCATTTGCCAGGGGAGAGCGCAGTTCAAGCTCTTCACGGGCGAGGAGGTTTCTTACGAGGAATTCGAGGCCGCCTTCCTCGAAGGCCAGACGGCCCGGCGAGGCGGCTGAAAAAGTCCTGGATTGGGCCCCGGGAGCGCTCCAAACGCCATGCCGCACTCCCCCACCGGTTCCGATAATTGCTATTATGATGAGTTCCGTGGGGAAGCGCCGGTGGGGTGGGGTGGAACAGCGCCCCCGCGCCCCTACTTCAACTCGCCACCGACCTCGATCAGGTACTTGATACAGTTGTCTCGCCGCTCGGCCTGGGTTTCAACCGCAGGGGCAAGCCCGTCAAGCCCCGCACGGTGCGTGTGCATGTCCTCAACCTTGAGGATTCCGTTCTTTACGTAGGCCATGACCTCGGGCCATGTGTTGGGCGCGAGCCAGGAGTACCTCAAGGTCTTGTCGAGGAAGAGCGCCGGCTGGCACTTGTGAGTGAAGGTCGTCCCATCCGACATGAGCCCAAAGAGAACGACCGTCGAGGCGCGGCCGCCCAATTCCCAGCCCTGCTCGATGGCCGAGGCCGAGCCCGTCGCAACGATCACCGAGCGGGCGAGTTCGCCACCGTTGATCTCCTTGATGGCTCTGGCCGCGTCGCCACAGGGATACCGGGTCGGCCCCTTGCCGATGTTGAGACGCACATCGGCGCCACGGGCCGCATCGAGCCGATAGTCGCGAGTCCCGACAAGGACGACCGTGCCAGCCCCCTTGGCCTTGGCCATGTCGCACATGGCGTTCGCGATGGGGCCGGCGCCGAAGATCACGACGCAGCCGTTCGGCTCGACGTCCGCGTTGTTGACAGCGTAGAGGCCGCAGGCGAACGGCTCAAGCCCTGCCGCCTGCTCGAAAGACATCTCCCTCGGTATCGGATGAGTGTAATGCTCGTGAGAGAGAAAGAACTCGGCGAAGCCGCCGTCGTAAGAGATTCCCGTCACGGAGCTCAGATCCACGTTGCCCATGCCTCGCTGCACCCACGGCGACTTCGGGTCGGATTGGACGGGATCAACAACCACTCGCATTCCAGGCTTGAGGCTCACCACTTCTTCCCCCACGGCGTCGACAATCCCGGCCGTCTCGTGCCCCAGCACGCGCCCGGCGTCGACGGAAGCCTTGCCATAGACGTACGAGACGTCGGATCCGCAGACCCCTGTGAAAGCCGTACGAATACGGACCATTTTCCCCGAGGGCTTCGGGATCTCGAGGTCGTTTCTATACGCCAGTTGCCCCGGATGTTTGCCATCGCCTTGCCGGACCAGGACAACGCCGCGCATTTTCGCCATGGAAGATCTACCTCTCTTGGGATGGTTGTTGGGTTGGTTCATGACGGAAGCTCTTGTCCACCGTCACAGTCTTGATAATAAGTCTCGCCTGGAGGCCTGGGTCAATAGGCAAGGGCAGAAATTTCGACCCGCACGCCTGGGCTCACCCGGAGCGCCGCTCTTGCCTGTGGCCCTTTTTTTGAGGAGCGAACTTGCGATGGCCGGCACGAAGTCGCCGCCGCCAAGGAAAAATAACCGGCCGATGTGGCCGCTTCCACGTCCACAGGGTATTGTTTGACAGCACCGCTGTGGCCCACAGAAAAGGAGGCGCCCCAGCTGGGTTAGGCTGGGGCGATATGTGGGAGGGGGGAGAAAAGTGGGCTGCCCTTGTCAGGAGGGCAGTAGGGTATGGGGTTTCTGGTGGAACGAAAAGTTGAAGTGACTGTGAGAAATTTCGGCGAGGCCGCGCATAGCCTCGCCGCTCATCTGTGGCCGGTCAGGACTGCGCTCTTGGCTGGAACCAGCGAAGGGCTTGCGGCAACCGGAACCGGTGCCGGCGCATTCCTTCCGTGCCCGCTTCTTCAACTTCTTTTCGCAGGGCAAAAATTCTCGTGAGTGTTTTCTCTGTGCTCGACAGGAGGTCAGCCGTGCGCCACTCCTTCGAACTCAATTCACTTATCGGCAGACTCCCCAAAAATTCTTCAGGGGAAAAATAAAAAAGCCGAGCGGCTCACCGAGGTTCCGGAAACCCTACGTGTTCGAGCGCGCTGCGCGTACTCAAACAGCGACTACAGGTGCCAAGGCAGCGGGGAACGAAGGGGCTCCGTTGCCACAAATCGAAACCCATCGAATGGAACCCTCGTGGCTACAGCCGTGAGATGTCTTGGGGCGGAGCGCCAAGCTTCCCCTGCATTGCGCTCACGGTCTCGAAGAAGTCGAAGTACCACAGCCCCTTGTCCTCGATGAAGATCAAGTCGGCCCCAAAGGTGTTAAGGATCCCGTTCGCATCGCGGGCCGTCGGCGTCACCTTGATCACGGAGCGTCCAGACTCTTCCCGTATTGCCACGACCTCTGTCACCGAGGCGCTGATGAGGTCGTAGATGGGAACGCTGTGATAGTAGGGATCGCTCGTCCAGCGAATCGCGAGCTCAAATTTCGTCTGACTTATCTCCGCCTTTGAAGCGGCGCTCAAGCAATGATACGCGTAGTCCCACTGGTGAGTGTCGACCGCGTAGACGAAGCCCCTCAAGGAGTCAAGGGGCGTGGCTTGATTGAAGAACTTCTCCGCCCGTGGGGCCTGCGGCCCACAGCAGCCCGCAAGAGCTGCCGCTGCAGTCGTCACCAGGATGAGTGTGAGTTTCAGGACTTCTCCCTCCAGCGATGGATGCACGGACGCAGTCTGAATGTACCTTACTTCTGCTTCGCTGGAGCGCGGTCCAGCAAATCGATACTGGTTGCGACGGGCGCCTCGCCCTTCAAGGTCCCGTCTTTATCTTCCAGTGTCCACATCTGCATGTCACCTGTTCGGATATTGCAGACCCAAAGAATGGGGTTCACGTTGCGCTCGCTCATGTGGATCACGGTGTCCTTGCGCGGAAAGGCCTTGAGATCCACCGCCGCCACCCTGGACCGATCCACGCTGCCGATCTCGTCGTTGCGAAAGTGATAGTTGGCCATTCGACCGTTGGTGCGGTTGACCACCCACATCATGCGGCGAATCGGAAAGAACTCGTAGTCACCCTCATCCAACGCGGCGTGAACTTCCCGCATCATCGCTGGAAAGAAACTCATCGGCTGCCCGCTGCCGGGGCCGGACTCGGGGACGATCACTGGACGCCAGATGGCGGATCCTCCGACTCCCAGGACAATTCCCGCCAGAAGAAACAGCCCCGTGCCACACATTCTTTTTTTACTCATGCAATTCATGGTTGCTCTGCTCATGGGATTCGTTCAAGGCTCCTGGCCCTTACCCGTCTCACGGGGTTCATCCGGCTCGTCAGGCTCATCGAGGTCTTCAGACTCGTCGTCCTCCTCTTCACCGAAGACCAAGCCCTCTGGAGCCGCATCTTCTTCGGAGGTCGGACCCAGGTCGAACTCAATCTCCCCGGCACCAGCTCCGGGCATACCGGTTCCGGACGCCAGTGTATTCTCCACCTCGTCGGTCATCTTGGAAACGTCCTGAACTTCGTCAAAGACCTCCTTGGTGACAAAAATATCAACCTTGTTCTTGAGCGCCAGGACGAAACAGTCGCTCGGGCGAGCATCGATTCGCACCTCGTTCCTCCGGGAGACCCAGGCCTCGCTCCCTTCCTTGATCTTCTGCTGAAGGATGAGCGTCGCGCAGAACGTGTGCTCGAGGATCGTGGATATGATGACATGCTTGACTTCAAGGTCGAAGCCGAGGAAGACGTTCTGAATCAACTCATGAGTGAGGGGACGAGCAGGAACTTCATGGTTGATTTCGCGAATCAAGGCCGCCGCCTCGTAAAACCCGACAAAAACCACGAAGGTTTTCTTTTCGTTGCCAAGCAACACTGCCGCGCCACTGGGGGTCGGGCCAATAATCCGTTTGATCTTTACCTTCTCGAGGTGCACTGGAACTCCCGGTTCTTGGAACCGTACGAGGTTCTCTCTACTGTCGATATCGATCGATTCAGAATTCGTCGGAACATTAACACAACCGAGATGATTCTCTCACGAAAACGATTGCAACCCTCACCACCCCAAGAGCTCAAAAGTCTCCGGGAGCTCGGAGAGGTCCAGGGCGCCAAGGTCGCGCAAGTCGTCTTCGAGGGAGCCCTGCGCATCTGGACTCCCCAAAATCTGCTCCAGGTCCCAGATCATCTCCCGCGGCGAGATGCCTGCGCCAAAATCGCTCAAGTCTTCCTCCAGACTTTGCTGGGCGTCATCCATCCGCACCAACTCCTTCGCTGACCACGCCAACTCATCCACCTGCATCGTGAAGGTTGAGCCAGGCGCAACGCTCTGGCAGCCCGCAAATGCCAAAATGCCAGTGGCCGCCAGCACCCCCAGCCCCTCTGGCGCGCGGAAGATGATCTTGCGTATTCGGTCGCGTTCCGCAGCCCTGTGCAGCGGAAAGAGCACCAAGTGGAAGAGCGTTGTGATCCCTTCGAGGAGAATTGAGCCCGCAAGCCGCAGGGCCTGGAACGTAAAACTGGGCCCTCGATAATTGGGACGGACGGGTTTCATGGGGTAGGTCCTTTGAATTGCCAGCAGTGTACCGCTCTCATCGGCGTTCGACAAATAGGAGCTGGAGCATATACTCCTCGCGGGGGAGGAAGACCTCCCCGGCGCCGATGGTGAGGGAGCGTTGGCCAGGATGTCCCGGGCATGGCAGCGCCACGTGTAACGTTCCTCAGGACCCCAGAATCTCCTGATAAAGCTGCTCCACCCGCTCGGCTGCCGTCCCCCACCCGAGGTTCCGGACATGCTCAAGCCCGCGGTGACGCCGAACCTCCTTGTCGCTCGTTCCCGCAAGGATCGCTTCCAGAACATGCGGCGCAGCGTCTGGATCGTCAGGATCAACGAGCCACGCCGCCCCGCCGGCAGCCTCCGGGATCCCCCCTCGATCGCTGGCAAGCACCTCGGTGCCCGACGCCAGCGCTTCAAGGACGGTGAGGCCATAGCCCTCATGGTGGGAGAGATGCAAGAGCGCCTCCGACATCTTGTACGCTGCCCGTAGCACGCGGGCAGGGAGATAGCCTGCGACGATCACGGCTTCCCCCGCATTCCGAACGGCGAGCTCTCCGGCGCTTCCATGCCAGCCAAAGCTTGGTTCCCCCACCAGGACGAGCTTCAGCTCGGGCCTTACTCTTCGCACCGCCAACACCGCGCGGACGCCGGCCTCGATGTTCTTCCGCGGACAGAGCGCCCCCACCGTCAAGACGAACGGCGGCTCAATCCTGTGGGGCGCAAGCTCTCGCCGAGCCTCCTCGAGCGAAAGCACCGGCGGAGCGATGATCCCTGGCGGGATCACGTGCACCTTGCACCGGGGCGCCAGGCGGCGCACGATCTCGCGCCGGGTCGCCTCGGAGAGGGTGATGATCGCGCTGGCTCTTGTTGCGATTCGCTCGTACGCACGCCTTTTTTTCTCTCGAAAAGATTCGCTCGAAAATTTTAGTCTCGCGCTCTCCGGCATCACCGAGAACACGTCGAACAGGGTCACAACGAGCGCTCCCTCAAAGGCCGATGGAACCCTGGTGTCGAGGGCATGAAGAAGAGAGTAACGGGAGGAAAAACGTTGGCCCATCGCATACGCCCGGATGGGAAGAGTCGGAAACGCTTCTCGCAGGAGGGATCTCCTCCCACATCGGGAAAACGGGTGAACAAGCTCGTAGCGGCACCGAGATCGCTCAGAGAGCGTTTGAATCAATCCGCGCGCGTAAGTTGCGATCCCCGTTGGACGGCTGCGGAGGGTGCCCGACACCTCCAGGGCGATTGGCTTCTGAATCTCCTCCGTTCGCGGTCCTTTCATCGTCGGCCTCCGCTTCCTCAATCGCCTGGTCCAAACTCCTGCGGCGCCGCACGTAATACACGCAGCCAAGAAGCGCCCAGAAGTAGTAGACAACACGCTGCAGGATGCAAATGAGCGCGCCTTGATTGCCAGGGATGCCCGCCAGGGGCAAGAGAGTGGCGTAAATCCACTCTCCGGTCCCAATCGCCCCGGGTGGGTTTAGCGGAATCGCCATGGCAATCTGGGCGAGGGGGATGAGGAAGAAAAATGCCCCCCACGAGAACCCCTGGGCACCGAGCGACTGAGCAAGCAAGAGGTGCATGACCACGATGAGCAGGTGAACGAGGAGGCTTGAGAGCACGGCCATCAGCATCACGCGTCGGTGGAACTTGTAAATGTACACCGCATTTGTGAGCTTGCCGACAATACCCCGAACAGGAAGCGGAAGTTGCCTCACGATCGAACGAACCAGCCCGTGCGAGCGAACGCGATCGGAGAAAAACGCATATCCACCGACGAGGCTCGCCAGGAAAACGAAGCCCGTCAGCGCGGCGAGGAATTGCAGATAGGAGTGGCCCAGAATCCGCTCCAGGTTGAAAGGGATCGCCAGAAGGGCCACGCCCACGAGGACGAGTAGACCGACGATGCGATCGACAAACACCGACATCACTGCGGCGCCCTTGTTCGCCCGGTGCTCCGTTGCTATGGCGTACGCCTTGACGACATCGCCCCCCGTGGTCCCCAGGAGGAACTGGTTGAAGAAGTGCCCCACCATCGTGAGTGCAAAGGCGTCGCGCATCGAATAGTCAATGTCCTGTGCTGAAAGAAGGCATTTCCAGCGAATCGAGCAGAGGCCGAGGACGAGACCAAAGGGCACCAGGGATGCTGCCAACCATGGCCAGCCGCCCCCCACTTTCTTGATCTCGTTGAAGTCGATCTTGCCTGATTTCACAAGCCAGGCGATGACAACCACCGCCACGGTCAGCTTCACCACGAGAACGATCCGGCGCCTGCGCGAATGCACTATTTCTTCTCCGGATAGGTCTTGATCGGGGGCTCATTCTTTTCATTCCCGGATGTCGACAGCACTCCAGAGTCTGTCGGCTTCGGAACGGGGAACCTCTCGGACTTGTAGCGACTCCATCGCTCCAGCTCGGCCAGACCGAAGTCCTTCCCGCTGAGCTGCCGGACGCTATCGAAGACCGTGAGTCGAATTTCACCGTAGCGTCCGGACGGGTATAGCAGCGCATCCAGCAAGGTCCTGAGCGCCTCCTCTCCTCCGACCGCAGCAAGAGCCTTGACGATCTCCAGCCGCACCTCAATGCGAATCTCATCGTCGAGTCGCTTCGTCAGGGCGGGTAGAGCCTCGGGATCAGGATTTCTTGAGAGTGCCCGGGCGGCTTCCAGCTGGACGCCCCAGGACTTGTCCTCAAGCCGACGCAGGAAGAGGCTCGTCAAACGTGGCCGCCTGAGGTGGCTCAGGCTGTCAATGGCACTGGCCCTGTTGACAGCGTTCTTGCCAATCTCGGCAACCTCGGTGAGGTACTTCACGGCCTCCTCATCGCCCCTGTCGAAGGTCACTCCTCGGCCTTCCTTCTCGCGAAGGAGTTTGCCGACGTTGACGACAGCCTCGGTGACGCTCTCCGGGTCGCCGCGACGAGCCTCGACAAGATAGTCGTTGACGCTCGAAGCGCAGCCAGATAGCCCGACGAGAACAGACAGGATACACGAGAGCTTGCGCATGAACAGGAGACGCATGAGCAGGAGACGCAGAGTAACGAAACTATCCAAGGTACTTCGGTTCATCCGGCCGCCTGGCTCCACGACAAGAAGCCCACAGCCGCAGCGCCACACATTCCGATAAGGAGCACAACCGAGGGCGTGAGCTCGGTGAGCGCCGCTTCCTGCAGGGTAAGCCGATGTCCGTGCCTGAGTCCAGTCGCCTCCACCACAGCTCCCCACACAAGGAAGAGCGCATCGCCCACGTAAGGGATCATGAGCAAGGGCGCGATGCTGGCGTTCGAATAGCTCACGATACGAAAAGTCGTGGTGAACGGCGCCCTGGAACGCCCCGAGAGGACCAGCGACAGATGCAGCAAATGGGCCCGGAGATAAGCATAGATTGGGGGGGCGAGGAGAAAGGCGAGCACGATCCAACCAGCTTTGAAGTTCGGTCCTTCGCCCGCAAGGATGGAGCCTTCCGCGAGGCTCACCACAAGAGAAGAGCCACCGAGCAGAATCGCGAAGAAAACCGGCGCCCACAGCCCCCCCCAGTACGCAAAGTCACGAAACGAGCCGTCTGGTCGCCAGGCGAGGGCGAAGGCTGTCTCGCCTGCCCAGGCCAGCCGGCGCAGGCCCACGCCAAGGACACTTCGCTGCCGACAGGACTCTGTCTCGACGCGCGCCCTCGATTCAAAAAGAGGGTGGAGGGCGTTCTCATCCTTACGACAAGCAATCGCGCCGCAGCTCGGGCAACACTCCAGCTCGCTGGAAGAAGCCTCCCCGCAGAGGAAGCAACGCACCCGAGAGCTGTCCGCCTCCCCGAGCAAGCTCTCGCGGGGAAAATCTTCTCTGGCTTCTTCTCTCTCCCGAGAATCGAAGGCTGCATCCGGCTTCATCGGGGCGCGAGTGTAGCCGAACTACCGTTCAAATACCCATAAAGAAGAGTGTGAAATTTGGCGATAAAGATGACGGAGGAGTACGAGTGCCATGAACGATCGACGATCTGCCAGACTGGTTTATCTCGTGGCTTGGGTAATTGTTTTCTTGCTCGGACAGGGAGCCAGTGCGGGGCCCGAGGTTCGCGCTATCTGGATCACGCGGTGGGACTTCCACACCGAGGACGACGTGCGTCGCGCGGTCCGTTGGAGTGCTGCCCTGGGTCTCAACCGTGTCTTTTTCCAGGTAAGAGGCCGTGCGGACGCCTACTACCGCTCGAATTACGAGCCGTGGGGAGAGGAAATCGGTGGGGAGGACCCGGGCTTTGACCCGCTCGCAGTGGCGATCGAGGAAGCTCAGAAGTCCGGCATCGAGCTCCACGCCTGGATCAACGTAATGCCCGGCTGGAAGGGCACCACGGACCCCATAAGCCCTCGCCATGTTCTCCACCGGAATCCCGACTGGTTCCTGGTCGATCGAATGGGGAGACGTCACCTCAAGAGCGACGCTGACTACACGATCCTGAACCCTTGCCTGCCTGAAGTACGACGCTACCTCATCAACATCCTTCGTGACATCGTGAGCCGGTACCCGGTCCAGGGGGTTCAGTTCGACTACATCCGTTTCATCGGCCGAGACCCCCAGCGCAAGGTCGACTTTCCGTATGATCCACATACCCTCGCACTCTTCCGCAAGTACTCGGGTGCCTCTCCAACCACCGCGCCCCAGGAGTGGAACAAGTGGCGAGGCCTGGCGATCGACACCCTCGCCTACCGGTTGTCGGAGGCTGCCCGCAAGGCTCGGCCCGGGGTGCGTGTGAGTGTCGCCGCGATTCCTGATTACAAGAGAGCCCAGGAGGGTCTCTTTCAGGACGTTCTCAAGTGGCAAGAGAACGGCTGGATCGATGAGATCTACCCGATGACTTACCAAAAAGACCCTGAGATCTTCCGCTCGGTCACCTCACAATGGATCCGCTCGGGAGCAGCAGGCAAGGTGATCCCCGGGCTGGGTGTGCACCTCCACGAAAGCGCCGAAGAGACTGCAAGGCAGATCGGGATAGCTCGTGGACTGGGGGCTGTCGGCTACTGCTTGTTTGCGTACTCCAACTTCTTCCCGTCACCCTCTCATGAGTCGCGAGCCAACGCCGCTTCAGAGGTCCTGCGCAAGCAACTGCGTGACAAGGTTCGCGATCTGAACGGCATTCCACCCGTGGCCAAACAGCCATCGAGGGCAGTGTCAGCCAATGTGCCGAGGTCCTGAACGGGCTTCTGACCCGAAACCCGGCACAGTACCCACTGGGGGCCTTCCCTCACACCGCAGGTTGGGGCCGGGGCCTGTGCCGCATTCGCGCTCCACGCAAGCCTGGTAGGCCTCCTGAAGCCTGCGCGTGATCGGGCCTCGGACTCCAGCGCCCACCGCGCAGCCGTTCACTCGAGTGACGGGCAGAACCCCCTTGATTGAGCTCGTGATGAAGACCTCGTCCGCCGAGAAGAGCGCCTCGGGCGGGATGTTCGTCTCACCGATCCGCACGCCAACCTTCGGCGCCTCTTCGAGAAGGACGGCACGAGTGATCCCGTCGAGAATGCCGAATGGATTTGGGGTCCAGACGAGATCGTTTTTTGCCACGAACACATTCGAGGTCGTGCCCTCGGCGAGGTAACCCTCGAAGTTGCAGAGGATCGCCTCCTGGGCGCCAGCGTCAGTAGCATCCTTGAAAGCGAGGATGTTGTTGAGGAAGTTTCCGCTCTTGATCGCCGGGTCGAGGGCCCTTGGGCTGTTACGGCGAATCTTCGAGATTACCACCGAGATGCCCCCGCCGCTTGAGGTCGGCAAGCTCTCTGGCGGCACGGCACCTGGCACCAACTCGAAGATGTAGATGATGTAGCTCGGGGACGGGCACTTCGAGATGTCCAGGCCAATGGGCCCAATGCCGCGAGAGATCACGACGCGCACACCAACGTCCGCGTCGAGAGGGACCTCCCTCAGCGATCGATGGATCTCCTCCTCAAGCTCTCTGCGCGAGAGCGGGAGCGGCAAGAAAATTCTGTCGAGGGAGCGCTGGAGGCGATCGAGGTGGCGGCCGAGGAAGAACGGACGGCGATGAAACGTCCGAATCGTCTCATAGACCGAGTCCCCATAAAGGAAGCCATGGTCCATGGGAGAGATGCGAGCTTCCGAGGCAGGGGTCAACGTTCCTTGCAGGTTGATGAAGATCTGCTGGGTAGACGGCACAGACACTACTTTCTTGCTCGGGCTCCGCTGGCCGGGAATTCCGGCGGAAACCGATCGTTCCTCGCCAACGTGGAGGCGGCAAGGTCAGGAACAAGGCTCCCTCCAGAGCCGAGAAGGGGGAATGTGGGCGCGAATGTTACGAAATCGCCCGAGCCTTCGCAACAGGTTATACCGCACGCGGGCAGTGATGAGACCTTTTGCGGCCTGCGAAAGGTTGCGGCTGCTCGCGCCAGAGGCGCCCGGCGCCCATCAGGCGCCGAGGAGGGGGTTTGCGGCGAGCTGGCGGAGCCGCAAACGGCTCGGAGGGAGCCAGCGCCAGCGAGAGCTGGCGGCTCCCGAGAGCCTGGCCCGGAGGCGCACGCG
>SXIK01000201.1 GCA_005772855.1 Planctomycetia bacterium
GTATGTGGCCCACTATCACGCGGAACGAAACCACCAAGGGAAGGGTAACGACATCCTCTTTCCACAGTCTACCGGCGAACAACCCCGTGACGGGCCAATACGCTGCCGGGAAAGGCTCGTCGGTGGAATGCTCAGGTTTTACCATCGAGGTGTCGCATGATTATTTTGACCATACGACGTCGTAACCAACGTTCACCCCGTCGGCAACGGCATCGTTGTGCCCGTACTCCATGACGAGATTGTTCTCGAAGAAGCCAATGGTCTGTTTGGTCGGCGTGGCCGTCAATCCGATGAGGAAAGCGTCGAAGTATTCGAGCACCTGACGCCAGAGGTTATAGATGGACCGGTGACACTCGTCGGCGGCGATGAAGTCAAAGGTCTCAATGGGGATTCTGGAATTGTAGGAAACGGGGATGGGCTGCTTGAAGAGCGGCGACCCTCTGTGCCTATGATCGTGAGACATCCAGCCACCTTCTCTTCACTGACCAGCAACCCATCCCGCCACTGGATTGCTTCTGGCGATGAAGGTACTCCAGGCTTGCCAAAGGTGAATAGGAAAAGAAGCCGGCCGAACGGTTAGGAACGACTGACCTCCAGGGCAGTTCGTGGGCTCGTGTTAGCAGGAAATCAGACTACGGCTCTGGCCCACGCCGCGTCAAGTCGTCTTTTGGAGTAGTCCATCCTGACGACAGAGCGTTCCCGTGACCTTCTCCCGCCACTTATCCGGCGACATGAGGTAGGGCTGGAGCAATTTGAGGATACGCTTTCCCGGTTTAGTCGTCCCGTAGCCCCCTTTCTCCTGCCACGAAGGCGTTTGATCCCACCCCATCTCCTCAACGACCGCAAGCGCTTCCACGTAAGTGAGCGCGTACGTGGCCGGAGTTTGCCCCTTCTCCAGATTCCAGATGTAGGCAAGAATCAGGTTCGGGAACTCCGCGTATTTCTTGCTCAGACTGAACGATTTCTTGCTTGCTGCCTTCATCTGAATCGGGACGGCCACGAACTTGGGCTTCTCGGCGTAGACGATGAGGTCAATGCCGTGGTCACGCTCGGGGCGAGCAACTTCGAGCTTCGCTTCCAGGAGTTCGCTCACGAGGCGATTGCGGCCGATGAGTTCGATTTGCTGAGAGTCCATCATCTGCTTCCTCCTTCACAACAACCTCGGCATCCGGTCTACAGCGGCCAGCACATCCTGCCACGTCCAGTGCGTGTACTTCGCTGCCATGTCCCCGGCCTTGTTCTCGTGAGCAAGGATTCGGTCGCGGAGGGTCCGCTCCACCCCGGCCTGCGCAAGCCACGTCTCCATGGTATGCCTCATATCGTGGATGCGTCGTCCTTCGAGTCCCACCCTCTTGCAAGCCGCGTTGAATACCGCGTTGACGGACTTGATTCCCTTGCCGATTACGGGGTCACTGGGAGCGGGGCCCAGATTGTCCTTCCGCTCCTTGAGGAACGCGAGAAGCTCCTCGTGGATCGGCACCTCGTGCCTCCTCCGCATTTTCATCTCACCCGCGACGAACGATAGCTTCCGCTGTTCCAAGTCCACTTGCCCCCACTTGAGGGAACGGAGGTTACTCCTCCGTAGACCTGTCCTCAGTCCCAGGAAGACAAACGAGAAGAGCCACTCCGGCGGTTTCTTTGTTGTCTTTCCCTTGCCGCTTGAGTGCGGAGCCTCGTACCTGTCGCGGCAAGCGTTGAGGAGCTTGACTGTTTCCTCGTGAATGAAGAAGACACCTTCCCTTGATTCGCCCTTCGGCGGCTTGATGCCCGTCGCCGGATTCTCCTGGATGGTTTTGTGCGTCACACACCACCCGAAGAACTGACGGAGGTCCGTCTTGAGCTTCTCCACGTCAGCCGGGGTGATAGCGTCAACCGCCTTCTCCCCGAGGTACTCCCCGTAGACCTTCTCGGCGTAGCCGAGATCCTTCTTCCGCTTCTCCGAGCACGTGAGGCTCCCCCTCCACTCCTCGAAGGTCTTGTTCCACGGAGGCGGGGTCCGCTTGGGAGGGGGTGCGGGCTGGGCGGAGGATTGGGCGGCCATAGATGTCGCCGACCACCCAGCTACCCTCGGAATCCACCGGATGCTGCCGTCGGGCATCTCCTGAAGGTCGTAGAGGGGCTGGGTCAGGAGCTGGTGGAGTGCCCTCGCTGCAAGTTCCTTCTCCTTCTCCCCCGTGCTCATGCGCCACTTCCTCCTCGTGGCCAAATCCTCGATCCGGACAGACCAGTAACCCGCCTGGTTCAGGTAAGGATTCCCGACAAGGAAGTGTCCGATGAGGCTCTGCGTCGGGCGAGTTCTGCGGAGGGTGCGGCCATTACCGCCTCCAAAGCATCGTGACACATCGTGGCATTTCGAGCCACTTTTCGCCCAATCTTTGGACTGAGGAGTCCCGTTCGGAAACTCGGGAGAGTCGGCCATAACCTTCTTACTTTCGTGCGGTTATGCCGACGCAGAGGACTGAATAAAACTGGAGGCGGCACCCGGATTTGAACCGGGGATGACGGTTTTGCAAACTGCCCTGCGCGATCATGCCGGATCAGCCTTCTGCAACATTCACCGGAGCGAGTATAGCCCGCTTGATCGGCCCAGAGAGCGCCGACCAACTCGCAATTAGTTGAGCGAGATCCTCGGGGACTGCTAGGGGCAATAGTGGGGCGGACTTTTCTCCGCCGTCTATCAGCGAGTGACCGCTATTTGGCGCGTTACAAGAGTTTGACGTAGTCGCAACCCCTGGCTGCTGTCCGCTTTCCGCCTGGCTCTGTCCTCTTAACGCGTCTGTCGGTCCTGTTCTTGTAAGTCCTTCTGATTTTGTGCGTTGAGGGTTCGAATCCCCCCCTCTCCGCCATTTTTGCTTTCAGGGAACAAAAGGCGGTCTTCGAGTGTCCTGCTCACATGCCCAGCGCGTCCCTTACGGCCACGAGCTCCACGCCGAGAATTTGTCTTGCGATTGTGGTTAACTTCGTGAGCTGGCCCTGAAAGTGGTAGGTGGTGTGCCAGTGGGTGATTGCTTCTCCGGGCTGGAGCGGGCGGACGGGCGAGGTGCTCGAAAGTTCGAAGAATGGAGCTTCAGCGATCGCGTTCGAGCGCGTTTCGGAAGGCCCGTGGTTGTAACTCTGAAAGGCATCCCCTCTGAAGGGCTCTGGCTGATCCTTCACCCAGGTTGAGTTGCCGTAGCGTTCCGGAACGGGCGGGACGGTGAACTTGACGATGGTGAGCAGGCTCCTGCCAAAATCGATGGCGCCGGCGAGGCCTGTCGTGCGCTGCTGGCTGATTCCGAATTTGCTTACGTGTCGAGCATCGGCCTTCATCACGACTGCGTTCTTGACCACCTTCAGTCGCTCGGGGGCCTCCACGCTGACCTTGCCGAAGTACTCGTCGTTGAAGGCATGGCCGAGGTCCTTCTCGGTACCGGGACGGAAAGGCGCGATAATGGCCGTTGAGTCCGACGCTTTGAACGTGCCGACGATCCAGATTCCAATGAGGCCTCCGTCCAGCGTCCAGGCCCTGGATCCAACATTCAACAGCACATTTCTTGTGGCTGCGCCCGCGAAGGCCACGCCTTCCGGAAGTTTCACGCCAAGTTCGGAGGGCAAGCTCGAGGCCTGAATCACGAACACCGCTCGCTCCGCCTGTACGTTGAACTGGGTCTCCATGTAGTTCCGTACTTCCAGATCACGGGTCATGGCCAGGTGGCTTGCGTCCCCTGAAGTGGTTGTCCAGCTACCCTTGTTGAGGTTCAGGGGTACTCTCCATGCCTTGCGGTCCAGCTCGGTCCCGGGATCAAAATAAAGCCCAAACTGGCCAGCCTCGGGGTAGATCCAGAAACGATCGGCGCCACCGAAGTTATTGAACCGGGGATCGGACTCCCCCTTCACAATGGTGGCAATATCCAGGAAGCTGGTCGACTCAACGGATCCGACCTTGCAGGTCAACAGACGGCCCTGGAGCCGAGGGCTAACGAGTACCTTCGAGCCCGGGTCGCCTTCGAGGACGACCGCCCCGGCCGATTTCCCGAGAAATGCCGCCAGAACTTCAAAGTTGGCGTCCGGAGTGGGTATCTCGAGTTCGGGCCTGGAAGTCGGAGCCGCTGGCGGTCTGTTCCAGGGTAGCTTGCAACCGGCAGTACAGAGGAAACTTGTCAAACAAAGAAGCGTTCCCGGCAGAGTGTTCTGCATTCGAATCCCCTTGTGTTGGCGTTGACGGTTGAGGCGCGGTTCTTGAGGGGCACGATCTTGTCGAGTCGCTGCGCTAGTGTCAACCGCTGTGAATGCTCGAAGCATCCGGGCTCTGCCAATCGCCGGTTGAAAAAAGTCCACGCGGCGGGAAGGAGGCGTGGGCCCCACGTTTACAATGTCTCAAGGACCCGTATCATGGGGCTTGCTGGATCTGGCGCGCCCACGAGAAGCCCCCCCGTCCACCCCGTAAGAAATAGAACGCAGGTGCTTTGAAATGCCGAAACCGTCGGATGTCCTGTTTGGCAAGATAGCGATCAAAAATAGCTTTGTTGACGCGGAGAAGGTCCGCGAATGCTTGGCGACTGTCGAGAAGGCGGGCAATGGGAGCGTGACACTCGGAAAAGTCCTTCTTCAGAAAGGCTACCTGAGCACGAACCAGTACCAGGCCATCGCGCAACACGTTCAGAAGGTCGAAAGCTCCTCGGCCTTGAATCAGGCGACGGGCGCTCCCGGGACAGCACCCCCGGGCGTTGGTCTTGCCGGGCGAAAGGCTTCAGGTGCCCCCGAGCGACCTGTCCCGGCCCGGGAGGTAGCCCAGCGGGACTTTTCCAGGATGGCGGGCGCTCCGCTCGAAGTCTACCTCGAAGAGGCCCGGCGTCTTGGCGCTTCCGACTTCCATTTTCAGGTGGATTCTCCGCCCTTCCTCAGGCTTCACGGTGAGCTCGTGTACCTGAAGCATCCAGCCTTGACGGCCGAGGTTACGGAGCCCCGAATCCTCGAGATCCTGAGCGATTACCAGCGGGAAATCTTCAAGAAACACAACGATCTCGACTTCAGCTACGAATCCCCGCACGGCCGCTACCGGGCCGCCGTGGTGAAGCAGCGCAAGGGGGTTGATGCCGTCTTCCGCGTTATTCCAGAGAAAATCCCCACTCTGGAGAGCCTGCACCTCCCGCAGGTGCTCAAGAAATTTACGGAATATCGGCAGGGAATCGTCCTGATCACTGGGCCCGCCGGTTCCGGCAAGACCGCGACGATGGCGGCCATGCTCGATTTGATCAACGAGAAGCAGCACGATCACATCGTCACGGTGGAAGAGCCCATCGAGTATATTATCGATAGCAAGAACTGTAACGTCTCACAGCGGAACGTTCGTGTGCACACCGAGTCGTTCGCGTCAGCCCTTCGCTCGGCCATGCGGGCTGACCCCGATTACATTGCCGTGGGGGAGATGCGGGATCTCGAGACGATGTCGATGGCCATCACGGCCGCCGAGACCGGTCACCTTGTCTTCGGCACGCTCCACACGACGAATGCAGTGCGGTCCATCGACCGTTTGATCGACGTCTTCCCGCCCAAGGAACAGGACCAGATCCGGGCGATGGTCTCCGAGTCCATCCGCGGAGTCGTGTCACAGCAGCTCCTACAGCGAGCCGATGGCCTCGGCAGGGAGCCGGCCTGCGAGATCATGTTCGCGACGTCGGCTGTGGGCAACATGATCAGGGAAAAAAAGACTTTCCAGCTTCCATCGGTGCTTCAAACAGGGACGAAACTGGGCATGACCACAATGGACGATGCGATCGCCGAGCTGCTCAAGCAGCGAGTGATCACGAAAGAGGCCGCGGCCTATCACTCCGAAAGCCCCGACCGCTTCAAGTAAGGACTTTACCCAGCCATGCCACAACTCGACGCGTATCTCAAGAAAGTCCGCGAGCTGAACGGCTCGGACCTCCACATCAGTTCTGGTGAAGTGCCCAAGATCCGAATCCACGGCAAGCTGACGCCACTCAAGGAACCGCCCGTGCCTCCGGAGCGCATGCGGGAGTTGATATTCGAGCTCTTCGACGAGCGTCGCAAGGGGATCTACACGCAGCGAAATGACCTCGACATGGCCTACGAGCTGCCGGGGACGGCCCGATTCAGGGTCAACGCATTCCGGACGCGGAAAGGACCAGCTGCCGTCTTCCGAATGATCCCGGAGGAGGTCACGCCCCTCGAGAAGTTGGGGGTGCCCATGATCGTCCTGAGGTACGCACAGTTCAAGAGCGGCCTCGTCTTGGTTACGGGGCCGACCGGCAGCGGCAAGTCGACAACGCTTGCCGCGATCCTCGATCATGTCAACACGAACATGAAGAAGCACATCGTGACGATCGAGGAGCCGATTGAGTTCGTCCACAAGAACAAGAAGAGCTTCTTCACACAGCGCGAGGTTGGTGTCGACACAGAGACCTTCGCAAGCGCCTTGCGAGCCTGCTCACGCCTGGATCCCGACGTGATCCTCGTGGGCGAGCTGCGTGACCCGGAGACGATCGGTCTTGCCATCACGGCGGCCGAGATGGGCTACCTCGTCTTCGCCACCCTCCATACCAACAGCGCTGCAAAGACAGTGGACCGAATCATCGACGTCTTCCCGGAGGAGCAACAGAATCAGATCCGCCTCATGCTTTCTGTGACTCTCAAGGGCGTCTGTGCTCAGCAGCTCCTTCCCAAGAAGGATGGCAAGGGCCGCGTGCCGGTCAACGAGATTTTGATGGGATCGACCGGCCTTGGGAACAACATCCGCGAAGGCAGCATCGCGAAGATTGTGAGCTTGATCGAGACTGGACGGGGTGAGGGTATGCAGCTCATGGATGACTCCATCCTCCAGCGATACAACGAGGGCCATGTCTCTGCCGAAACCGCCTACCTCTTCGGTCACCAAAAGCAGCGGTTTCAACACCTGGCGCCAAAGAACACAACCGTGTGAGCGAGCCTCGCAAGATCCTCATCCGCGCCCCCAACTGGGTCGGCGACATCGTCATGGCCACGGCGAACTTCGCCGATGCGAGGCGAGCGTTTCCCGACGCCGAAATCACCATTCTCCTGAAGCCGGGGCTGGAAAAGATTCTGGAAGGCTCGCCCGACTTTGACCGGCTTATCCGCGATCGTGCCGGCAACTCGGTCACGGGAATCTGGGCCCTGGCCCGTGAGCTGCGGCGCGAGTGTTTCGATCTGGCGATTCTTTTTCCCAACAGCTTCCGCGCAGCCTGGGTTGCCTGGCTTGCTCGCGTACCCAGACGCGCTGGCTACAGGTGCAACCTTCGCAGTCTGCTCCTGACCGATGGCCTCGATTGTGAGATGGATGGCAAGAAACGTCGCCCCGTCCCGATGCCCATCGCCTACGCGAGAATTTTGGAGGCCGTCGGTGTACCGCGGGGAGACCTGCGTCCTCGCCTTTTCGTCACGCCCGAGTGCGAGCAGCGGGCGTTGACTCTACGCAAAATCCTTGGCATTGCGGCAGGGGAGCGACTGATAGGGCTGAATCCTGGCGCTTCTTTCGGGGCCAGCAAACTCTGGCCGTCGGAGCACTTTGCGGCTGTGGGGGACGCCCTCGCCGAGCGTCATGGCTACCGCACAATTATTTTCGTTGGGCCAGGCGAGGAGCGCATCGCGGAGGCGATAGCAGCCCAGATGCGTCACAAGCCAATTTACGACCGCAGTAACTTCGTGCCGCTGGACCTCCTGAAGCCCTTTGTCCGTGACTTGCGACTCCTCGTCACGACGGATACGGGCCCACGCCACTACGCAGTGGCCTTCGGTGTGCCGGTGGTCGTGGTGATGGGACCGACGCACCCGGACTACACGTCGATCCACCTCGAGCGCCAGGAGGTTGTGCGACACGATGTCCCCTGTGGGCCCTGCCACCTGAAGGTCTGTCCCATCGATCACAAATGCATGGCCGGCATTGGACCGGAAGAAGTGCTGGCGCGAATCGAACAGCTCGATCGTCGCGTCGGTTGGCGCTAAAGAGTGCGCAGCCATGATGGGAACATCCTGGCCAACGCTCCGTCACCATCGGCGCTGGAGGCGCCCGGCGCTTATCGAGCGCCGAGGAGGGGGAGGGCGCCGCGAGGCGGCCGGTGCGGGGGAGGTCTTCGTCCCCCGCGAGGAGTATACAAGGTGCGCAGCTATCTCCCTTCCCTCGGCCTCTGCCGGCGGGCCCGGGCGAGGCAACAAGGACTTGTTCGAGAAACCGGTAATCTCGAGACCTTGTGAGGCCCGGTGGGGGGGAATCGGAGCTGCCATGGTTGAAGCTGTGATTTCAAACATCGTTTCCGGCCCTGTACGCTTTCCCGCGAGGGCGATGTTACTCTGAAGTGCTGTCCGCACCGATCCCCGTGGCGAATCTCACACCGCGAACCAAAGTCATGTCAGTAGAAAATCACCCTGTTGCTCCTCACGGCCGGCCCGTTGTGATATTGGGCGGGCTCCGAACTCCCTGGGCAAAGTCTGGCACGGCGCTCTCCCGCGTCCATGCGGCCGAGCTTGCCCGCATCCCGGCAGAGGAGCTGATGCTCAGGCTTCAAATTCCACCTGAACAGATCGACGAGGTCATTCTCGGCAATGTCGCGCAGCCGGCCGATGCGGCGAACATCGCCCGCGTTGTCGCCCTGAGACTTGGTCTTCCGAGCGCAGTTCCTGCCTTCACCGTGCACCGCAACTGCGCCTCGGGTTTGGAGGCGATATCGCAGGCATTCGACAAGATTCGTTTTGGTCTCGCCGACCTGGTGCTCGTGGGCGGTACAGAGTCGATGTCGCAGATCCCCGTCCTCTTTCCCGATAGCTACCAGCGCAAGCTCTTGCGCCTCGCTCGCTCGAAAAACATGCTGCAGAAGGTGGGCGCTGTCTCGGGCTTTCGCCCTGGAGACTTCAAGCCCGTCTTTGGAATTGAGGAAGGCCTCATGGACCCCGTGTGCAACCAAAGCATGGGGGATACGGCAGAGAACCTGGCGAGAGAATTCGGGATCTCAAGGGATCACCAGGACGCCTTCGCGCTCGAAAGCCACAGGCGAACGACGAAGGCCGCCGATGAAGGCTTCTTCAAGGGCGAGATCGTACCCGTCCACGCTGCTCCCGACTACGCCGGGGTGGAGGAGGATATTGGCCCTCGCAGGAACCAGAGCCTGGAGGCTCTGGCCAGGCTTCGCCCCTTCTTCGACAAGCACCTTGGCACAGTAACCCCGGGAAATTCCTGTCCCGTGACGGACGGGGCTTGCCTGTTGATCGTTGCGAGCGAGGAGAAGGCTCGTGAGCTCAGGAAGGATCCACTGGGCTGGATACTCTCCTACTCGTACCGTGGGTGCTCGCCCGACCGCATGGGCCTGGGGCCAGCATTTGCTGCGCCGGAGGCACTTGATCACGCGGGCCTTGGGCTCGAAGAGATGGACCGTATCGAGCTCAACGAGGCTTTCGCTGTGCAGGTCATCGCGAACCAGATTGCTTTCGAGTCGGACGAGTTTGCTCGCACCGAACTGGGCCGCCCCAGGGCCACGGGCCACCTGGATCTCAACCGTCTGAACGTGAACGGGGGCGCGATCGCCCTTGGACATCCCGTTGGTGCCACCGGCGCGAGGCTCGTTCTCACGCTGCTGCGGGAGCTTGAAAGAAGTGGCCTTCGCAGAGGCCTTGCGACCCTGTGCGTCGGCGGTGGTCAAGGCGCAGCCATGGTAGTGGAGAGACGATGAACCTGACCGAGCTCAACACAATTTCGCGGACCGGGGCCTTCCGGATTGAGGATGAAGGTGACGGCATTGCACGACTTGTTTTCGACTTGCCCGAGGAGAAAGTCAACAAGCTCACGGCCGCGGTGCTCGAGGATCTCGAAAGGATCCTCGAGGCGATCGCCAGGGACTCCACGATCAAGGCGGTGATCATCTGGGGCGGCAAGGAAGCCTCGGGCACCTTCATCGCGGGGGCTGACCTGGGTGAAATCCGGTCTGTCACAAGCGCTGCGGACGGCTCGGAGAAGGCCCGACGAGGCCAGCAGATTCTGGGCAAACTCGCCGCCATGCCGCAAGTGACAATCGCCGCGATCCATGGCAACTGCCTGGGCGGCGGGACGGAGCTTGCGCTGGCGTGCGACCTGCGCGTGGCGTCGCACTCGCCGAAGACGAGGATCGGCCTGCCCGAGGTACAGCTTGGCATACTGCCTGGATTCGGCGGCACTCAAAGGCTGCCGAGACTCGTGGGTATTCAGCGGGCGCTGCCCCTGATCCTGAGCGGAAAGCCGCAGACGGTCGCCCAGGCGGCGAGGATCGGACTCGTCGACCGTGTCGTTTACCCGGATCTGCTGCGAAGAGAAGCCAGGGCGCTCGCCAATCAAGCCCTCTCCAATGGAGGGAAGAGGTACCGTCCAGCGCGAAAGAGGCTGGGCCTTCTCACGCGCCTGCTCGAGCGTTTCCAGTGGGGGCGATCGATTATCCGCAAGATCTCCCGGAGAAGTATCCGGAAGCTCACGGGCACGCACTACCCGGCTCCCTACAAGGCGCTCGATTCGGTCATTGACGGATTTGGCATGAGCCTGGGAGATGGACTCGCCAACGAAGCTTCGCTTGTGGGCGACCTGATCGTGTCCCCGATTGCAAAGAACCTGATGGATCTCTTCCTGGCGAGCGAGGAGGCGCGGCGTGGCAGGCGGGACGAATCCCAACGGGACTCGTGCGTCATTTCCATGCAAGGTTCTGCGCCAAAGGCGCGCTCGGCCTGCGGCGGAAAGGGCCGAGTTGCTCTCCTGGGCGCCGGAGTCATGGGCGGAGGCATCGCGGCCCTCCTCGTACAGAAGGGCTATCGCGTCCGCATGAAGGACATTACGTCAGAGGCTCTCCAGCTCGGCCTCAAGAAAATTCACGAGCTCCTCGGCGAGCTCCAGCGCAAGAAACGGATCTCGCGCCGGGAAGCCTCGAACCACGTGGCAGCCATCTCCGTCACGACGGACACCTGCGGGCTCGAAGCCTGCGACTTCGTGATCGAGGCGGTTGTGGAGAGCATGGAGGTGAAGAAAAAAGTGCTTCGTGAGGTGGAGGAAAGGGTCTCGTCGAGCACCGTCATTGCCACCAACACCTCGGCGCTGTCGGTCACAGAGATGCAATCAGCGCTGGCGAATCCAGCACGATTGGTGGGGCTGCACTTCTTCAACCCCGTCGGCAGGATGCCCCTCGTCGAGATCGTGAGAGGCCGAATGAGCTCGGAGGGTGCGCTCCGCGCCGCCGAGGCGCTGGCCCGGGATCTTGGCAAGGTGCCCGTCCGGGTCGAAGATGGTCCCGGCTTCCTCGTAAACCGCCTCCTGGCACCCTACTTGAACGAGGCCGTGAGGCTTTTCGAGGAAAGCTATTCTCCTGTGGCCATCGACCGGGCCGCGCGATCCTTCGGAATGCCGATGGGGCCCTTCGAGCTTCTGGATGAGATCGGACTCGACGTCGCAGCGAAGGTTGCACACACGCTCCACCAGTCGTTTGGAGTCCGGGCCAAGCCGCCAGAAAGCATGGATCGCCTTGTCGCCGCCCAGCTGCTGGGAAAGAAGAGCGGAAAGGGGTTTTACCACCACCGGCGGAGCGTGCTTGCGTGGCGCAGCAAACTCACGCTGAACCGTGAAGTCCTTGGAATTGTCGGCAATGGGGGGAAGGGGTTCCTTCCCGACGTCGAGGCGCTCTGGATGCGGCGGCTTGTTTTTCCGATCATCAACGAAGCTGCAAGGGCCCTCGACGAGAGGATTGTCGAGAAAGCGTCAAGGGTTGATCTCGCCATGGTCCTGGGGACCGGCTTTGCGCCATTTCGAGGAGGACCACTCCACCATGCTGACGCTGTCGGACTGAAAGAGGTGGTGGCCTTTCTTGAAGGCACGGGTGAGGAGCGCCACAAACCTTGTGAGCTCCTGGCACGGCTTGCACGCGAGGACGTCAGGTTCCTCAGCCCGGAGCGTGCGGCAGTGGCAGTGGCGCATGGCTGAGCCAGACCCATCAGAGGCATTGCGCGCCTGCGATGCCTCTGGTCAGCTGAACAGCTCCGGGGCTGCCCTTTGCTCCGCCTGTTCGAAGGCAACAGGAGTCCCCCAGACGCCGACTCTACCCTTCGAGGATCCGAGGCAGCTTCTCGGAAGAATCGTCAACGGGAAGTATGAGGTTCTCTCGATCCTGGGCGAAGGCGGTATGGGCGTAGTGTACAAGGTGCGCCACCTGATCCTTCAACACAAGAACACCTTTGCTCTGAAGATTCTCCATCCCCGCCTTTGTGCCCAGGTTGATTTCCAGACCCGGTTCTTGCGGGAAGTGGAAATCGCCATGGAGCTTACCCACGAGAACATCATCCAGATACGTGATTTCGGGCTCACGGAGCAAAACCTGCTCTTCTACACCATGGATTTTTTCTCGGGGGAGAGCCTCAAGAGCTTGCTCGAACGCGAGAGGGTGATCGCACCGACTCGGGTCATCCGTATAGCGAAGCAAATCCTCCTCGCTCTCTCGGAGGCGCACAAGTCCGGGATTATCCACCGGGACTTGAAACCCGACAATGTGCTCATTGAGAGGATCGACGAGCAGAATGACAGTGTCCGTATCCTTGATTTTGGAATCGCCAAGGTGCTGGTGGGGGACTCGGAGATGGAGGAGAAGAGTCTGACTCAAGGCAGTGTCATCGGTACGCCCAGGTACATGTCGCCGGAGCAAGCCTCGGGCGAAAGCATCGACGCTCGCTCTGACCTCTACGCGTTCGGTTGCATGCTCTACGAGATGCTCACGGGGCACCCTCCGTTTACGGGGTTGACTTCAAGGTCCATCCTCGTGGCGCACCTGACCGTTCCGCCGCCTCCGTTCGAAAAGCTGAAAACCGGGCTCAATATCCCGCTCGCTCTAGAAAAACTGGTCTTCTTCCTGCTTTCAAAGAGCCAGGAGAATCGGCCCGATTCGGCAGAGGCGGTGATAGATCTTCTCGAAGGCAGGAAGGTCTCGACGCCCAGGGCGGTGGAGACGAAACCGACCCAGCAGAAGAAGCCCAGGTGGTTCCTGCCGGCCGGGGCCCTGGCATTCACCCTTCTTGCCTTCGGAATTTTCACCTGGCCCACCTCTCGTCGGCATGGGCAGGCGGAGGCTACCACCGAGTGCAAGTTGAGGTGCAACGTGTGTGGAGCCGTTTACTTAAAAGGGGCCAAGGTGGGTGGCATGTGCCACGGCGAGCCACTCCTGGAGCAGGAATGACAGGGCGTCGGAGCGAGGCTACTGTGGGGGGCTCAGGGCTTCGCGGATCACGTTTGCCGCCAGTTCGTGTCCCAGCGGCGTCCAGTGGTTGTCGAGTGCCCAGTAAAGCTGGGCACCCTCGCTGGCGGCGATCTGGAGCGCGGGCGTGAGGTCGACGCTGGCAATCCCGCGCTTGCCAAGCGCTTCGAGAATGCTTTGTCGCTGGCAGTCGATGTTCTGGAGCAGATTCTCCGCCCGGAGCGGCCGTGTGTGGGATCGGGTCAGAAGGAACTCCCCTTGCCTGGAAAGCTCGGGCTCGAAAGCCTTGCCCAGCTTGCTTGCCACGAGCTTGGGGTCCAGGAGCGGGATGTAACAGTGTTCCTTGGTTGGGAAATAGGCGACGAGAAGTCGTATGCCGTCTTCTTGGCATGCAGCCTGAAGTCTCTCAACCGCCTTGAGGAACAACTCAAAGCCGTGCAGGCCTTCCACGCCCTCACGCGAGAGCGAAAGGAGTGAGAGGTAGGTATCCGAGAACCCGAGCTGGACCACTTGATTGGCAAGCTCGGCCGCGAATGGATAGGGAAATTCGGCTTCACCGCCGTCAGGGGCCGCTGGGTGACTGGCGTTCAAGAAGTTCGCGAGTACGTGACGCGTCAGGTGCGTTGAAACGTGCCGATCGACGATCGGAAGCTTCAACCTCGCGCCTTCCCTCCAGCCAAGTCCAATCTGTTTCCGGCGTGCGTAGCCCTCGGCATCGAGGAGGTCATTGCCCTCGTAGTAGCCCAGCACGATTTGGCGGGGACGTCTTGGCCTGCCGAAGCGAAGGATTGCCTCGACCTCGTTCTGGGGGCCATAGCCTTGAAGGCCCAGGTTGAGCACCGGGGTGCCCAGACGCGCTGAAAGGCGCGAGGGCCATGGACTTGGCTCGACCGAGTGCGATGTGAAGGAGTCTCCGGAAACGACGATGTCGTAGTGATCGAGGAGCGGTTCGGCGTTTCGGTAGCCCAACGAGTCTGCACGAAAGCTCGCCTGGCTCAAGATCCGATGGCTCTCGGGGGGCGGGGAAGGCACAAGTCCCCTGAAGGTGTCGTACTGGTAGGTCGCCGATTCCCTGAGCACCTGCGAGAACTGCGTCCGTGGTCTGTACCGATAGCCCACCGTGATCTCGTCGTCGAACTCGAAGAAGTTAAAGAATACATCGCCCTTCTCGGGCAGGCGTTCGATCACGGCCTCCGGGAGCAGGCCTGGGTTCGCTCGAAGAGCCAGCTCGAGAGCTACAACAAGTCCACACGTTGTGACCAGGCAGAGAATGAACTTTGCAATGGCGCCAGCTCGTGGACGTGCACGGGGTCGAGCTGTGAAGAGTAGCCAAAACGACCCGCAGATAACGGCGAGCAGCCCGCCCACGTGCAAGCTCCAGGAGTGTCCGAAATATCCTTTGCTGATCATCAGAAGCGACAGCCCGAAGCTGACCCACAGGGTTGCCAGCGCCCCCACAAGCAAGGCCCGCTGGCGCAGCAATCGCCCCATGGATTTCTCGAAACGTTCGAGCCACATCCGCGGCAGGAGACGCGGGCTCATCGCGAGTGCGATCGCTGTGATGGTCAAGCCCGCATGGGCTACAAGAAAGCCTGCATAAGAGAGGGAGTACAACCCCAGCACAACGGGAGATCTGCTCTCATAAGCCCAGAGGCAGGGAGTGAGTGCTGTGCAGATGAGTGCTGCAATGCACAAGAAAACGTGGACGCCGTCCCTCGCAAGGTCTCCGGGTGTGTCGCAGTCCCTGGAGCGAGCGTCATGCCCTGTGGTGGATTTGGGTCGTGATTGGCTTTCCAAGTGATTTGGGTCGTGGAGTCCGAGCAAGGAGCGCGTAAGGTGAGAATCACAACGTGCGTCTGCCCAAGCTACGAATGGAGTCGAAGCTTACTGGCTTGACGGACCCAATTTCCACTCGAAACTTCCACGGGCCTGATAATGTTTTGGCCTTTTGTGAGGGGGCGGGCTGATTAACGAATCCAGCCGATTTCCCGGGCTGTTTTTTTTCCCACAACACAATCTGTCAGAGTTTCGACATGCCTCTCGGAGGACTCGCTGAGCGGAATTGCGAGCGACATGATCTCGCAGAGGGTTTGAGGGAATCGTGGGTTCTTCTCGGGCTCCGCGAATCCGTCAGGGAAGATGCTGCGCTCACCCTCGTACTTGTCGGTGGCGCCGAGAGTGTGGCAGAGCTCGTGCGCGACCAGGGCCGCGCACCTTCTGAAGTAGTTCGGGCCCACGGCCGAGAAGACGACACCGAGTCGGTCTCGCCGGGACGCAATCGAGTGCTGGCCCGCATACTTACCCACGTCGTCCTCCCCGTAGAAGTAAACGAAGATGACGGCGTCATAGTTCTCGGTCACCAGGTTGGCTCGCTGGCCGAGGTCCCGGAAATAGTCCAGGAATTTTCGCGTGCCTCGCCACCGATCGAGGAAAGGCGCGTCAGCCGTGGGCGGAAGTGGCGGGGCCGCTGTAGCCTGGATGGGGCCTCGAGCGGAAAACTGAATGGGCTGCATGGGATGGCCCCTGTGAGTCTCGAACTCCCTTGCGAACCACTTCGCAATGCCCGAGAGGTTGGATTCGAACGCCGGGCCCGTCGAGAGAAATCGGGCAAAGAATCCACGCAGCACGTCCTCGGCAGGATCAGCACTGGGATCTGAAACGCAGACAATGAGCACGCTCACGGGGCGCTCCCACGCGAAGACGTGGTTGTCGGCCTGCCACTGGAGCAGCCCCCAGAAGCCGACTCCACCGAGCAGGATCAACAGGGCTGATATGCGGATACTGCGAGCGCGCTGGATCATGTTGGTGAACTCCTTCGTCCTTTTTCGTCGTTTTGGCCTCCTTGTTTGACTAACTTCTCCAGGCGCCTATAATCGAGGCTTTTCTCATAGCCCAGCCCTGGATGGCCCTCATGCAGCTCCTACCGCCCACCTTTCCCCCACTTGCCGCGGCCGTTCGTATCCATCCGATAAGCTCGCTCGCAGGTACGGTGCGGCTTCCAGGCTCGAAGTCGATCACCAACCGGGCGCTTCTCATGGCAGCGCTCGCCGAGGGCTCGAGCACGCTCAGGAACGTACTCGACTGCGATGATTCGCGGTACATGATGCAGGCTCTGGAAGCGCTCGGGATCACTTTGCGCCGCAGTGACGCGGACGGCTCGGTCTCCGTGGTTGGCGCCAGCGGACCTCTACCCATCAAGGAGGCGGAGCTCTTTCTCGGCAACGCAGGAACAGCGCTTCGATTCTTGACCGCAGTCCTTTCGGCATCAGCGATGGGCGGTAAGTACGTTGTCGACGGGGACAAGAGGATGCGCGAACGGCCCATTGCGCACCTTGTCAAGGCCATCAGTATGCTCGGGGGCGACGCTGTGGCTCCCACCGGGTGCCCTCCGGTCATCCTGGGTCCTCGCCCCCTCATGGGGGGCCGGGTGGACATCCCCGGTAGTGTTTCAAGCCAGTTCATCTCGGCGCTACTCATTGCCGCGCCGCTGGCTTCGCGTCGCGTGGAGGTTCGAGTGACGGGCGAGCTTGTGTCGCGGCCCTATATCGACCTCACGATCGAAGGCATGCGGGAGTTTGGTGCCAAGGCGTTTGTGGACGACCGGCGCCATGACGGTGAGCCGGTCTTCGAGGTGCCACCTGGCCGAACCTACAAGGGTAGAGACTATTTTGTCGAGGGTGATGCCTCGGCGGCGAGCTATTTCTACGCCGTGGCGGCGATCACGGGCGGTACGCTCAGGGTCGAGGGCGTCGGCAAGGAGTCGCACCAGGGTGATGCTCGCTGCGCCGATGTGCTGGCCGCCATGGGTTGCCGAGTCACGAAGGAGCCTGACGCGATCACCGTGACGGGGGGGCTGCTCAAGAAGGTCGACTGGAATTGCTCCGACATTCCGGATGTCGTGCCGACGCTCGCCGTCGTCGCGCTTTTCGCGCATGGGAAAACGCGCCTGCGTGGCATTGCGCACCTGCGACACAAGGAGAGCGACCGTATCGCCGCGATCGCAACGGAGCTTCGCAAGCTTGGCGGCAATGTGAAGGAGCTTCCCGACGGGCTCGATATCGAAGGCACCCTGGGAGCCGCGCCGAGCAGCCTTCACGAGGCCGTCATCAACTCCTGGGACGACCACCGGATCGTGATGGCACTGTCCGTGGCGGCTCTCGCGGTGCCAGGAATCGTCATCGAAAAGCCACAGGTGGTGACCAAGTCCTTCCCGACTTTTTTCGAGGTCCTGGGGTCGCTTGGGGCTCGCGTCGAGTTCATCGATCAGCAAGGCCGCGAGGTGGCATCTTGAGCGAATGCGCTTTTGACGTCCTGGTGGTTGGTGGCGGGCACGCCGGCATCGAGGCAGCGCTGGCCGCGGCCCGCATGGGCATGGCCACCGCGCTTGTGACGCTGGACTCGCGCGCCATTGGCCGAATGTCTTGCAATCCTGCGATTGGAGGTCTCGGCAAGGGGCAAATGGTGCGGGAACTGGACGCGCTGGGGGGCGAGATGGCTCATGCCGTTGACGATTGCGGCATCCAGTTTCACATGCTGAATACCCGCAAGGGCCCCGCCGTGAGGGCGCCAAGGGCCCAGTGTGACAAGCATCGCTATCAGGACCGGATGGCCCGAGTTTGCCTCTCCACCGAGAACCTGACGGTGCTCGAGGGCAAGGCAGAGGAGTTGATCATCGCGTCGCTGGGCTCGAGCGTTGGGGGAGCAGCCTATCGCCTGCTCGGCCTCAAGCTCGCGGACGGAAGCGAGCTTCGAGGTCGTGCCGCGGTACTGACGAACGGGACGTTTCTCCGCGGCCTCCTCCACTGCGGTTTCGAGCAGACGAAAGGCGGCCGCGTCGGCGAAGATGCAGCCTACGGCCTCTCGCCGTTCCTTGAACGACTGGGCTTTGAGCGGGGTCGACTCAAGACGGGAACGCCGCCGCGAGTCGAGGCATCGACTGTTGACTGGTCCAGGACCACGCCACAGCCGGGCGACGACCCGCCGGTACCCTTCTCACATTCCTCCGCAGGAGTTGTGCTCCCTCAGGTGCCCTGTCACATTGCCCACACCAACGAGGAGACTCACGCTGCGATTCGCGAGAACCTCCATCGCTCGCCCATGTACTCGGGCGTCATCAGTGGCATCGGCCCACGCTACTGTCCCTCGATCGAGGACAAGGTTGTGCGCTTCAGCGAGAAGGAGCGGCACCAGATTTTTCTCGAGCCGGAAGGGTTGGATACCTCCTGGATCTACTTGAACGGGCTCTCGACAAGCCTCCCGAAAGATGTTCAGGATCAAGTCGTGACGTCAGTTCCCGCCCTCAAGAACGCAAGAATTCTGCAATACGGCTACGCAGTTGAGTACGATTTCTTTCCGCCGACACAGATCCGGGCGACCTTCGAGACCAAGCTCGTCGAAGGGCTCTACTTCGCAGGTCAGATTTGCGGTACGAGCGGCTACGAGGAGGCGGCCGGGCAGGGCTTCCTCGCAGGCGTCAATGCGGTCTTGAAGCTTCGCGCAAGGGATCCCCTCATCCTTGAGCGCTCGGATGCGTACCTCGGAGTCCTTGTGGATGACCTCGTGGTCGAATGTCCTCGAGAACCGTATCGTATGTTCACCTCAAGGGCCGAGTACCGTCTTCTGCTCCGAAGCGACAACGCCGATGTCCGCCTCATGGAGACTGGCCACAAGCTGGGTTTGATTCCCGCCGAGTCGATGCGCCGGCTCGAGCAGAAGAAGCGGCAGGTGGCGGCCGCGGCCCGGTACATGGAGACACACAGGCACGAGGGAAAGGATCTGCTGCGTCTCTTGAGACAGCCCGAGCACAGTTACCGCGACGTCGAGGCGCTCGACCCGGGTCTTCAGGCACTTTCGCTCTCGGACGACGAGGCCCAGGCGGTCGAGGTCGAGGCCAAGTATGCGACCTACATTGATCGGCAAAATCAGCAGATCGAGAAGTGGAAACGAATGGAGCGGAGAGTCATTCCGGAGAACTTCGACTACGGCGCCATCAAGGGCATTCGGGCGGAGTCGAGAGAGAAGCTCGGGAAAGTCCGTCCGCGGTCCGTGGGTCAGGCCTCGCGAATTTCCGGCGTCACGCCGGCCGATCTTGGTGTGCTCATCCTGTACCTGGACTTGCCCGAGCGGCGGAAAGGAGTCTCCTGAGACGCGAGGAAAGAGAAAGACCCGAGAAGCTCGCTGGAGTGAGGGCCGACAACACCTTCAAGCTCCTGAGCCAGGAGGACAAGTTTCGGGGACGTTTCATCGGCGTCTCCATTGACCACATTCGGCTTCCGAACGGCCACGAGACTCGACATGAGACGCTCCACCTGCCCTCGGCGGTCTGTGTGGTACCCCTCCTCGAGGTGGACGGGGGCCGCAAGGAGGTCATTCTTGTCGAGCAGTTTCGTAACTCACTCGAGGGTTACATTCACGAGATTCCAGCGGGTGTGCTTGAGGTGGGCGAAGATCCGGCAGTGTGCGCCGGCCGAGAGCTGATGGAGGAGACTGGCTACAGAGCGGAGCGAATCTCGCACCTGACCACGCTCTACCCGATCCCGGGAACCTCCGCGCACAGGATGTACTTCTATCTCGCCGAGGGCCTCACGGCCGGGAGCCAGGCGCTGGAAGCGGGTGAATGCCTGCTGGTGAAGAGTTTTCCACTAGAAGACTTGCTCCAGGCACTCGCTGGAGGCGGATCTCCCAGTATCGTCGACGCGAAGACCCACGTTGGGCTCCTTCATGCGGCGATGCGGCTGGGCCTCACTCCGAGGCGCTCGGCCCGATGAAAATTCCTACAGTGGCCATCATTGGCCGACCCAACGTGGGCAAGTCTTCGCTGCTCAACTGCATCGTCGGGCGAAGGGTCTCGATCGTGGATCCTACCCCGGGCGTCACGAGGGACCGTGTGGCAGCGCTCCTGACTCTCGGCGATGTCACTCTGGAGTTGGTGGACACCGGTGGCGTTGGAATCGTGGATCGCGACGACCTGAGCGAGCACGTGGAGCGTCAAATCGAGCAAGCGATGTGCGAGGCCAGTGTCATCCTGTTCGTTGTGGATGTTCACGAGGGCGTAACGGCACTCGACAAGGAAGTGGCGAGGCGTCTGCGCGACAGAGCGTTAAAAATCCCCATCTTCCTCGTTGTCAACAAGGTCGACTCTCACAAGTGGGAGAGCCAGCTGGGGGACTTCTACACGCTGGGAATGGGCGAACCGATCCCGGTGAGCGCCGAACAGATCCTGGGTACCCGCGACCTCATGGATATGGTGACGGCGAGCCTTGGGTCGAATCTGGGCGATGTGTCCGATCCAGTCCTGAAGGTTGCAGTGGTTGGACGGCAGAACGTGGGCAAGTCGACGTTTGTAAACGCCATTGCCCGGTCCGAGCGCGTGATCGTGAGTGAGGTACCGGGCACCACTCGCGACGCAGTGGACGTCCTCTTCGAGAAGGACGGACGGCAATTCATGATTATTGATACCGCCGGTCTTCAACAGAAGACCAGGGTAAAGACCTCCGTTGAGTTCTACAGCCAGGTGCGTGCGGAGGACGCGGTCCGGCGAGCCGACGTCTCCCTCCTCCTGCTCGACGCCACCAGCGAGATCACGAGGTCGGAGAAGCGCCTCGGCGATTTCATCGCGAACGAGGGGCGCATCTGCGTGATCGTCGCCAACAAGTGGGATCTCACCGCGGGCAAGATCACCACGGAGGCTTACGCGGACTACCTCCACGACCGGCTGCGGGGCCTTCGCTATGCCCCAATCTCGTTTGTAACAGCCAAGGATTCGCGAAACATTCAGGCAACCATTGACCTGGCGCAGAACCTTCGCAAGAAATCACTGCTCCGTGTGGGCACGGGAGAGCTCAACCGGGTGCTTCAGGCCGTGCGGGACTACCACCGGCCGCGCACCAAGGGGAGCAAGGTCCCGAAGATCTTCTACGCGACTCAGGTCGCCACGGCTCCCCCGACCTTCGTGATCTTCGTGAACAACCCCGATTACTTTCCGGCCGACTATCGACGTTACGTGGAGAATGCGTTTCGCGCGTCTCTCGGATTCGGAGAAATTCCACTTCGAGTCCACTATCGAGGACGCGCGGGGGAGAAGGATTCGTAGCCAGTCTGCTTGCTTCAGTGTGTCACCCACTTCGCAAGTGCTTTACATGCACACCGGTTTTGTCTATACTCCGCGCGCGGGAGAAACACCTCCCGCGCACCGTCCGGTTGGCGGGATTCTCCCTCTCATCGGCGCTCGATATGCGCCGGGCGCATCAAACGCTGATTGTGGGTGAGCCCTGGTCAAGATGTCCGAAACATGACTGCGTGGAGAGCATATCTCCCCCTCCTGAATGACTGACAACGCGACTTTAAAGCGCAGGAAGCAGCGTATTCTGGGTGTCGACCCCGGCACCCGGATTGCTGGTTACGGTATCCTTGACCTTGAGGCCGGCAGGCGCCCAACCATGGTCACGCACGGTGCAATACGATTTCCACCGAGCCCACTTGCCGCACGGCTGGAGACTCTCTTCCGGGAGCTCCGCTCGCTCATGGCTCTGTATTCGCCGACGGTCCTGGCCATCGAGCAAGTCTTCCATGGCAAGTCCTTTCAGAGCATTCTGAAGGTTGGCGAGGCCCGAGGGGTTGCTGTTCTTGCCGCCCAGCTCGTGGGTCTTCAAATCTGCGAGTACTCGCCCGCGATGATCAAGAAGGCGGCCACTGGCAACGGCAACGCGGCGAAGACGCAAGTGCAGAGCATGATGGGGCGGATTCTCCAGTTGGAGAAGCTTCCCGAGCCTGTCGACGCCTCGGACGCCCTGGCCGTGGCGTTTTGTCATGCGCAGAGAGCATCGAACAACGCTCACTGGCTCGTCTCGTCGTCAAGGGGGCACACGACGGCAACCCCGGTAGACCCTGTGAACGGTAGGAGACCCCCGAGGGCCACCGCGCGGTTAGAGGGTATTCATCGATCGGCTGTGAAAGGGCTCGACCTTGCCAAGCTTCTCAAGACCGGCAGGGCGCGGATCCTTCCACGCCAGAAGCGACCCACCTGATTTTGGAGGAACTTCCCCATGAACGGAGGCCATATGAACCCCGCGGATGGTGCGCCCGAAGGGCAAGACGTCATTCTGGAAACGAACTTGCCGGGTATTCCGCTACTGAAGCGAGGAAAGGTCCGTGACGTGTATGACCTCGGGGAACATCTCCTCGTCGTTGCCACCGACCGGATCTCGGCATTTGACGTGGTGCTCCCCAGTGGAATCCCGTTCAAGGGGAAAGTCCTCTCGCAGCTCACCTCCTTCTGGTTCACGATTCTGGATGTGCCGAACCATCTGATCACGGAAGACGTGGAAAAAATGCCCCGGGCGCTCCACCCCTTCGCTGGCCAGCTTGCGGGGCGTTCGATGCTGGTCGAGAAGCTCCAGATGTTTCCGGTCGAGTGTGTTGTGCGTGGTTACCTCTCGGGCTCCGGCTGGAACGAGTACAAGCGCTCGCAATCCGTGTGCGGAATCAAGCTTCCACCTGATCTTCGCGAGAGCGACCGGCTCCCCGAGGCTATTTTCACGCCTTCCACCACGGCCGAGACGGGTCATGACGAGAACATCACCTTTCAGGAGGTTGTCCGCCTCGTGGGGGAGGAGCGGGCAGAGGAACTCAAGGAGAAGACTCTCGAGGTCTACCGAAAGGCTGCGGACTACGCACTGGCCCGGGGTGTCATCCTCGCGGATACAAAACTTGAGTGGGGCATTCGGCCGGAAGGCGGGCTCATTGTGCTCGCTGACGAGGTCCTGACGCCGGACTCCTCGCGATTCTGGCCCTTTGATGGTTACAGGGCGGGCCAGCCGCAGCCATCCTTCGACAAGCAGTTTGTCCGCGATTATCTGCTCACGCTCGCGTGGAACCGCACTCCACCGGGACCGCCTCTGCCTCCAGGGGTAATTGCGGAGACTTCACGAAAGTATTGCGAAATTCACGAGCGCCTGACGGGCCAGAAGTGGGCCTCCTGAAGGAGGTCCGAGAGTCCAGGGACAACGAAGGAGCTTGTTTCATGACAATCAACGCATTGAATGCCAAAAAAGTCCTCATCCTCATGGGCAGCGACTCCGACTACCAGACCATGAAGGGCGCGGTTGATGTGCTCAAGGAGTTTCACCTGCAGTGCGAGGTGCGAATCCTTTCGGTCCACCGTGCCCCTGAAGTGGCGACGGAGACTGCCTCCGGGGCTCGCGACGCAGGTTACCGCGTGATCATTTGCGGTGCTGGAATGGCCGCGCATCTTGCTGGGGCGGTCGCGGCCAATACTATCTTGCCCGTCATTGGCGTCCCGATAAGCTCGGGAGCCCTGCACGGCATGGACGCGCTCTGCTCCACGGTCCAGATGCCTCCCGGCGTGCCCGTGGCCACGGTTGCGATTGACGGGGCCCGCAATGCAGGCGTCCTGGCTGTGCAAATTCTGGCAACTGCGGACGATCGTCTTGCGACGCAGCTTCAGAGCTTCAAACGAACGCTCACGGAGCAAGTGCTGGAGAAGGACCGCAAGCTCCAGTCGATGCTCGGATAAAGTCCATGCCACCTCGTTCATCCCCGCGGGGCGGTTGTAAGCGCCTTCCACCGACTCTATCCTGGAAGGGTGGCACCGGGGGGCACGTCGTCCTGATTGACCAGACGCTCTTGCCTGGACAACTCAAGCTCATCCGTGTCTCGACGGTCACTGCAATGTGGGAGGCGATCCGCAGCCTTCGAGTGCGCGGCGCTCCGGCCATTGGCGTGGCGGCAGCCTACGGCGTCGTGCTTGGGGCTCAGACCTCTCGCGCTCGCGGCTGGAAGGGGCTCGCGCGCGACGTGCTCGGAGCCATCGACCGGCTCGCCACGTCCCGGCCCACCGCCGTGAACCTCTTCCGGGCGCTGGATCGAATGCGGGACTGCTGGGATCGCCTCGAAGTCCTCGAGAGTGGCAAACCCCTTGATCGCCAGGAGCTGCTCTCCGTGCTTCTGGCCGAGGCAAGAGCCATTCATGAGGAGGATGCCGCCCTTTGCGCCGCGATCGGACGGCACGGGGCCAGCCTACTTCGAGATGGCTGCCGTATCTTGACCCATTGCAACGCGGGTGCCCTCGCCACCGGCGGCTCGGGCACCGCTCTCAGTGTGATTTACGCCGCTCAGGAGCTTGGCAAGCGCATTCACGTTTACTCCGACGAGACGCGCCCGTTGCTTCAGGGAGCGCGGTTGACGTGTTGGGAGCTTCAACGCTCCGGGGTCGACGTCACGCTCATCTGCGATAACGCGGCGGCTTCCATTTTTCGCGCCGGGCTCGTTGACGCTGTGATCGTGGGAGCTGACCGCATCGCGGCAAATGGAGATGTGGCCAACAAGATCGGCACTTACGGCGTCGCAGTCCTCGCCCGGGAACATGGCGTCCCGTTTTACGTGGCGGCGCCCTCGACGACGTTCGACCTGAGTCTCAGAAACGGAAAAAGAATTCCCATAGAGGAGCGCTCGAGCGCCGAGGTGACTGGCTCCCCTCGACAGCGGACAGCTCCCAGGGGGATCCGAGTCTTGAACCCGGCCTTCGACGTTACGCCCGCCCGCTACGTGACTGCGATCTTCACCGAGCAAGGCGTGCTGCGACCGCCTCTTGAATCGAGCATAAGGAGAGCCCTGCGAAATCGAGGGTGAGGCACCCGTGCGCCCTGCGTTCGAGTCCTCGTGTGGCGGCCTGGAATCTGCGCAGGCCATCATTTTCGCCAGTATTCGGGCACCCAGCCCGAACCTTCCCTCCAGGTGGTTCTCACCGCGCCTCGCCGCCACGTGGCGAAGACCCGCACGCCAGAGCGTTCAAGCTCCTGGGCCAGTTCCTTCGCGCCGCCGTCTCCACGACCCGAGATGATCACATTTCTCGGGCGCACACGCTCGAGAAGAGCCGGCCAGAGCTTGTTTTTCCGGCCGTGGTGAGGCGCCAGTAGCGTTTGAGCTTCCAACTCGCTCTCGGCGCACAGAAGCGCTGCGATGCCGTCCTCCTCCAGATCGCCGAGAAAGAGGAAACGATCACCCCCGTGGGTGACACTCAATGCGAGCGAAGTATCGTTGATCGCGCCGAGCGACACCTTCGCGGTCTCCCCGGGTGGGAAAAGAACCTCGATCTCGAGCCCGCGAGAGCCGGACCCGCCCTCGAAGGAGAGTTTGAGCCCACGCTTCGCCTGCTCCACCACCGGGCCGCCTCGTGCGGTAGAGCCAAGGAGTTGAGCTCTCCCATCGAGTCGGTCAGGTTCAGGCTGCGTGTACACGCGCCCCATGCGCAGACGAGATGCGACTCCCTGGAGTCCTCGCGTGTGATCTGCGTGCGCGTGCGTGAGGAAGGTCAGATCGATCGATCGGGAGCCCGCCGCAAGCACGGCCCGTGTGAGAGCCATGCCCGCTTCATCCGGGAGGCCACTCATTCCTGCATCGATCAGGATGCTGCCAGCGCCCGAGGCACGAAGAAGAGAGGCGTCTCCGGCGCCGGCGTCGAAGGTCCAGATCTCCGGCGCTCCTCCCGGGGGCACGAGTAAGAAGATGCATCCGAGCGACAAGGCGCAGAGGGTAGAAAAGACGGCCCTGGAAAGGCGAAAAACAAGCCAGAGCGTCAGCAATGCGTACGACAGCACGACGGTCCATGCAGGCGGCGGGGGCAAGAAGACGGTGCTGCCGGGCAAGAGGGCGCCGAGCTTGAGCGCGAGAAGCAGGATTCGAGTCCCCCGATCAACTGCCCAGGCGATGGGAGCCCCCAGTGAGGGATCGGCGAGGCCCAGGAGGAGACTGAGGATGCCGCCTGCGAGCGGCACGACGGTGAGCGGAAATGCCAGGAGGTTCCAGATCGGTCCCGTCGGATGAATCCGCTGAAAGTAATGAAGCGTCAGAGGCGCCGTCCCCACCGAAGCTCCCAGGGAGACGAGAAAGGAAGCCGCCCAGGGTCGAACCGGGCCTGGCAACTGCCTTGCCATCGAGCCCATTCTCTCTCCCCACGTGAGGATCGCGGCCACGGAGATGAAGCTGAGCTGAAATCCCACGTCACCTGTGAGCGTTGGTTGGAGACCAAGGAGCACGACGGCGCTCCAACCCAGAGTGTTGAGCGGCCGCGCTCGCCGCCGGCGCCGCTCCGCCGCCGCGTGCAGGAGGAACATCACCGCAGCGCGAAGGACCGGGGGGCTCATGCCAGTGACCAGGGTGAAAATCAACAAGATCAACAGCCGTATTGGACCCCCGACTCGTCGAGGAAGCGGCAGTCGGTACAGGGCGAACATGAGAAGCGTCACGTGCATCCCGCTGATGGCAAGGAGGTGGAAGGTCCCTGTCAGAAGCAGAGAGTCGCGAATAGGACTCGCAAGGAGCCTGCGATCTCCGAGCACCATCGCCACGATGAATCCCCTCAGGTCCTCGGCGTAGAGTGCCTCGAGAGTCCGGGTGATTTTTTCCCGCAGAGCGCCAACCAGAATCCTTGTGCCCGGCCACGTGGGTTTCGGCAAGCAGCGGATACCGCTCGCGTCCGGGACGGTGAGAGAACGGAGCTCCCGGGAGGCGATGTCGCCCGGATTTCGTGGGCCTTTTCGTATCCGGATCAAGCCAATCGCCTCGACGACGTCGCCGCCTTGAATGGATGGGCGGCCCGCGCAGTGAACCGTGATGCTCGGGGAGCCATCCTCGGGGGCGATCGAGAATATCGTCCGGGGGCTTGCTTCCTCACCCGGTATCCCGCGAGCGGCGACAGGCGGCATATCCACGACACCCTGAACACGAACGGCGATGGCCTCGCCATCTTGCAATTCATTGCCCGTGCCACGAAGCGCCCCGTCCGGAGCTGACGCGCGCAGATATCCCAGGGCGGCCAGGGTGAGCGCATGCAGGGCTGAACGAGGGGTTGCGGGCCTTGCCTGAGGGCGCGAGCGGCAGACTCGAAAGATCACGGCTCCGAAGCAGAGCGTGACAGTGGCCACGGCGAATGCGGAGAGTCCATCGAGGCAGCCGCGGAGCCAGATGCCGAAGGCGAGGCACAGTGCAAAGAGAAGGCCAGGAAATCGAACGAGCATGAAACCCATGGGCTCGAGGCCCGGAGCGCTCGAACGGCCGGCGAGACAGGAGATTCTGGACTTTACGGTGCGCCAAGGCAACGCGCAAGAGGTCGCCGGTCCCGTGGAATCGCTGGAGACCTCAAGGTGGTAAGCGGGGTGACGGCCGCGGGCGATTGGCAATCAGAGCCCCCCATCGTTTATAAAGCCGCTCCATGGCCAAATCGTACAGCCTCATCACGTTGGCGTTGTGCTCGTGCGCCGCGGGCTTTCCACCGGGCGAAAAAAGGGTCTTGCTCGAGGACCATGGACCTTCAAGGCCGGAGCGTACTCCTGGAGACGTCGCCGATGACCTCTTCGAGCAAGATCCCGGGGCTCTCATGGATCCCGAAGCGCTCTGGAACGCCGGCGATCAGGCGCTACGTTCCGGCAGGACGGAGGAAGCTGCGGTCTGTTTCGAGAGAGCGGCGGCTCTGGCTCCCGCCCGGGCTGCCTGGAAGGCGAAGCGGGCACATGCCGATGCGCTGGTCGCCTTGAGGCGCTTCGCGGAGGCCGAAGCGCTTTATCGGAGCCTCCTTGAAGGTGGTCAGCATCCCGTCGATTCCACCCTCGAGGGCAACCTCGCCATGGCCTGCTTCCGCCAGGGAAAGCTCAATGGGGCTCGTGAGGCCGCGCTGAGGGCGATCGAGAGCAACCCTGGGGACGTGGAGGCTGCGAAGACCCTGGGCCTCGTGGAAGTCTCCGAGGGGAATCGGGCCCAGGGCGCGGCTCGGCTGGCAGAGGCCGTGGTCAGGAAACCGCAAATCCCGGAGGCTCAAGTCGTGCTGGCGGAAATCAGCGTCCTGGAGGGACGGCCGCGAGAGGCGATGGCTCGTTATTGGAAGCTTCTTGAATGGTTGCCGGAAGCTCTGACGCGGGATTATCACCGTCGTTGGAGCAACTTGTTCGTCCTGCGCCAGGGGACGACAGCCGATGAACTCAAGAGGCGAATCGCGAGTCTCGAAGCTGAGGAGAGCTCGTCAGATATCACAGAAAGAGAGTCACCATGAAAACGACCAAGGCTCACGAGCGCCCGGGCGATATCGACGAAGTCGTGATTCGGTCCTGGCCCAAGGTCATCTTCCTCTACCCCACCATGTTTGCGGGCTTTTTCTGCGGGCTTGCGCAACACTTCACGCAGGGTCAGATCGAGTCCGACTTCGCCTACACGGCGGGCCTGATCTACTTCGTTGTACTGGCGCTCAACCTGCTCGTGTTGAGTTTCGAGTTTTCTCGATTCAAGACACTCGCCCTGTTCGGCTTCTTCCTGGCGCTCATTTTTTTCCTCCTCTACCTGGGTACTCGCTGGGATGTGTTGGCGTTCTTGAAGGAGATCTTTGACCACTTTCGGCTGCGGGCATCGACCTCGTTTTACCTTGCGGTCTCAACCTATCTCTTGATCACTCTGGGGGGTGTCTTTGTCACGACGCGCTTCAACTACTGGATCATTCGGTCGAACGAGCTTGTTCACAAGGAGGGCTTTCTTGGGGACGTGAGACGCTTTCCCTCGCCCAATCTGAAGATGACAAAGGAGATTGTCGACGTCTTCGAGTATGCACTGCTTGGCTCGGGCAGAATCGTGCTTTACCCGGCAAGCGAGAAGCAGGCGGTCGTCCTCGATCACGTGCTACGTGTGAATGCCAGGGAAAGATCCATACAGTCACTTCTGAGCACGATTTCGGTCGAAATCGAGGATCACGGTCACGGGGAAGAGCCCGGGACACCAGCGGGATAAGCGGCTACCAAATTTGCCTGGACTCGGTGCGGCCTTGGCTGGGATTCCCTGGCCGATGCTCACCCAACATGGGCGCCGGAGGTTTCCGGCGTTTGTCGAGCGCCGGGGGGGAGGGGGGCAGGCCGATCGAGGCGGGAGCCCTTGAAGCCTCAGCGCCGAACTTCGCCCGGGGTCGCAGCCTGCCAGAGCTTGATCTCTCCCCTCGTTCGATCCTCGGAGATTCCACCGCTCACGAGCGTCTGCCCGTCCGGCGAAAATCCAAGCGCCAGGACTCCGCCCTTCTGGGCACGCAGACTCAGGCACTCGAGCAGCTCGAAGGGAGCGGCGCCATCCATGAAGTCCCAGAGCTTCACCTCCCCGCCCTCGCTGCCGGAGGCAAGGCGTCGGCCGTCGGGAGTGAATGTCAGGGCCCGGATGGGACTTCCAGGGGTCCGCGGCGACTCGAGCTGCCCTGCAGTCAGGGTGGTGCCCCGGGAGGTATCGCGCAGATGCCAGATGGCCAGCTCGCCCAGCAAGGATCCCGTGACAAGCACGTTGGAGTCTGGCGAGAACGCCATGGCGGTCACCCCGTGCTCGCCGCAGTGAAGCGTTGCTCGTGGATCCCCTGTCGCAGGGTCGATCCACAGTGCCTTCCGACAATCCGTGAGCGAAGCTCCTACCGCGAGGGTCTCCCCGTCCGGAGCGAACTTGAGGAGCGTCGCTTCCATCTTGGTGTCGATCGACCGGGTCTCTTTCCACTCCTCGCTTTCGGGACGGCCGACGAGGCGCCAGATCTTCACGTTCCCCTCGGCCCCCGCAGTAGCAAGGCATCTTGAATCGTCACTGAACGCTACCGCACTGACTTCCTGGTGATGCACCCCAATCTGTAGCCCATCGGTGGTGGATGCAGCCCTGGGGGGCAAAGCCCCGGCAAGTTTCCACACCGTCACGGTGACCCCCGAGTGTCCGCTTCGAGCTGCTGCCCAGCGAGCGTCCGGGGACAGGGAACCAACACCGTGATGTCCCCACGCCCAAGAGAGGTGATGACGTGGTGCGGCCTCGAGTCCCAGTGAGCCCGGTGCCATGGAGAAGATTCTCATGTCGAAGTCTTTCCCAACCGCAACGAGACGCTTCCCGTCCTGCGAGAATCTAACAGCGACGATGGCGCCGGTCGCGGTTCCAGGGCTCGCGGGGATATTCAAGGACTGGGGCGAGGCGAGATTCGTCGAGTTCCAGACGGATATCCCGTCCCCCGAGTCCGCCACATGGCAGAGTCGGGAGAGGAGATGCCACTCGAAGCCGCGCAAGTCGGGCTCTCCTGGTTGAGGCATGAGGTCCTGAAGGAGCCTTCTGGCCTGCCCGACCTCCAGCTTCTCGTCGCTTGCCCGCGCCAGGCTCAGCTTCAAGCCATAGAGGAGCCGCTGATTCGATAGCTTGTGAGCCTCCAGGTCGGAAGTCACTTTGAGCAACGCTTGGTAATGGCGAAGCGTCCCTCCGACGTGTTGGTGCCGCAAGGCCAGGCAAAGACCTACCAGCACCAGCACTCCCCCCAGAAGCAGGGTGATCCCGGGCCGCGCTTCGCCAGCTTGGCCGCGCGCTCAAAGGCACTGGCAGGCCGTGCGCGAATTGGCTTTCCGTCGAGGTATCGGCGCAGATCCTCGGCGAGGTCCAGCGCCGACTTGTAACGCTGCCTGGGGTCCTTCGAGAGGCCCTTCAGGCAGATGGTTCGGAGGTCTGTGGCGCTGGTCAGCACGGCGGCCTGTGGGAACCTTGCCTCGTCCTCGCAAGCGCGTCGAAACTCACGCAGGGGCGTGAGGTCCTTGAATGGCGGCGAGCCGCAGAGAAGCTCGTAGAGCACGATGGACAGGCTGTAGACGTCGCATAGTACTGTCAACGCATTGGGTTTTCCGCCGAGGAGCTCCGGGGCCACGTAGCTACTCGTGCCGAGAATGGAGCCCGTCACGGTTACGCGCTCTTGCCTTGTGAGAATTCTTGCCAGCCCAAAGTCAGTCACGTGAGGCTCGCCTGCCGAGTCGATCAAGATGTTGGCTGGCTTCAAGTCCCGGTGAAGGACGCCTCGTTCGTGCGCGTGATGGACCGCTCGCGCCAATTTCTCCATGAGGCTGGCTGCTTTTCGAGGCTTGCCCATGAAGGCTTGCACGTGATGAGCCAGAGTGGAGCCATCAATCAGTGGCATCGTGAAGAAGGGCTGGCCATCCTGCCACCCAATCGAATAGATCGGCACAATGTTGGGATGATGCAGAAGCGCGGCGGCCTCGGCGCCAAGCTTGAACCGGGTCACGTCGGGCGGTGAGGCCAGGTAGGGGGAGGTGAGGACCTTGTGAGGGCCACATCACGCTCGAGCTGATTCTCCCTGGCCCTGTAGACGATTCCCATGCCGCCACGGGCGATCTCCTCGACCAGCTCATAATCCCCAAACGGCCGGGGAAAAGTCTGTGAGGTCACTTCGTCCCGATGTGCCGAAACTCCGGCTCTCTCCTCGGCCTCCTTGAGGAGCCTTTGGCCCTCAAGAAACGCAGTTATCTCGACGCTGAAATCGGCGTTCTGCTTCTTCGGCTCCTCGACGCGGTCGAACTCGGCACGCTCAAGCGACTTGAGCATCTCGACCATCAGCGCGTCGAGCGCACGCTCCCTTTCTGCCTCCGGCGACTCGATCGGGCTCTGGCCAGACTCGTCCAACATGTTGTCGGCTCAGGTCTCTTTCAGCTCATTTCCCAGCCTTGCAATCCCGCGCCGGAACAATCCCGCGATGGAAGACTCTGTGCGGCTCATGTGTTTGGCAATGTCCGCAATGCTCCAGTGGTGCCAGTGTTTGAGCACGACCACCTGCCGGTACTCCGGAGATAAGTTCTCGATGGCACGGACGAGGCGAAGCATGGCTTCCTCCTTCTCGAGGATCTCTGCTGGGAGGCACGTAGTATCCGTGCGGGGTCCCTGGAGACGAGTCGAGGAGCTCTCCAGCAGCTGGTTGATTGGGACTCTGACGCCTAGCGTGCGTTGCTCCAGAAAGAACCTCGCGTGCACCGTGGTCAGCGTGTTCCTGAGAATGGCTCGCAGCCAGGCTGCGACCTGCGCCTCACTTTGAGCTCTCAGGCTACCCTGGCCCTCCATGGCCCTGAGAAGAACCGTCTGGACAATATCCGAGGCATCCACGCTGCGACTCAAGCGTGGGTCGAGACCTCTCGCGGCAAGCAGGCGCAGAAATGCTCGAAAGCGAGTGAAGTCACCGGGGGTGTAAGGAGTCGGTTGAGTCATACCGGTGCCACAGAAGCCCTGAGGGGAAAGGAAAAGGCTTGTGCGCGACGGCATTATCTGCCCTGGTGGGGAGTTGGGCAACACGCAATACCGGGCACCGGGCGTGGATCATGGCACCCTGCCGGGGGGGAGTGGGGCTAACTCATCTCTGGGCCCACTGGGCCATGACCGCTTCGGCGAACTTCACGTCGATGCCTCGAGGGTCTTGCTGAAACCAGACCAGTTCCCCCCTGCGGTTGAGGACGATGAAAGTTGCACTGCCGATGTTGGCCAGGTGCCTCCGGAAGATCGTCTTGTTTTGCTCGTCGGGGTCGAAACCGGCAGCACTCTCATACCGCACCCTGGCAAGCTCCTCCTTGAGCTCATCCTGAAGCTGGGCGATGTTCTGGCCAGGCTTTCGAAAGTGAACGGAAACGAGCTCCATGTTCTGCTGACGCGCCGTCCACTGGCTCAAGGGGCCAATGAACACCGCCGAGCGCTCGTCGCCGATTCCCCTCAAGACAAGGCCAACAACCTTGCCGCGAGCCTCCGCGAGGCGAACCGTCTTCGGGGTCACCCACGTGTTCCCGAGATCCAGGTCAACGGGCGGGGGAAGCCCCACAAGCTCCTCAAGCACTCGGAGAATCGTCGCGGAGCGATCCTGATAGATCTTGACCTCGGGCTTCAAGTCCTTGCCAGCTGCCTTGAGGCGCTCCGCCTTCTTGTCGATCGTCGCAATGTGCGCACGGAAAGTTGTCTTTGCGCCTTCAAAGTCTCCCAGGGCAAAGAGAGTGTAGCCGTGGCGAAAGCCATTGAAGTCGAGGAAACGCTCCAGGGTCTCGCGCAGGGAGTCCTTGATGTCCTTGGCGGCGAGTTTCTGTGGGTAGACGGTGTTCACACGTTTCACACACTCGAGCATTCCATCCAGGTCCCCCTTGGAGTGAACAAGCTTCCAGAACATCTCATTGAGGAACGGATACTGCTCGCTCTCGTGGAACTTCTCGAGGCCCTGCCTCACAACCTTGAGCCCCTCTTCGTATTCCTCCAAATCGAGGAGCGCTCTGGCGAGCGCCGTGGTGATGCTGGCGGCCTCCTTGTCCGTGGGGTAAAGCGTCAGAAATTGCCCGTAAGCCTTGCGCGCCTCCACCAGGCGCTCTGCCTCGGCCGCCGATTGCCCAAGAACCTGCAATGCCCTGGGGCGCATGGGGTGCTCTGGCGGCAGCTTGTCGAAGGCCGTGCGTGCGAGGTTGTTGATCTCGGCCATGTACTTTCCCATTCGCTCCTTGAGGGTATCGACATAGCCTGGTTTGTCCCGAAGTTGGTGTACGTACTCATTGCGCTTTCGCGCGCTCATGAGATAGAGCAGCTTCGCAGCGATGTAGCTTACCTCTGCCGCCTTTGCGTGGTTTTCGCACTCGGCAAGGTACAGGCTACAAGCGTTGATGGTCTTTTCGGTCTCGAGAGCCAGGCTGTCTGCAGCCGCTCCTGTGAGACTACCGAGGTCTCCGGGCAAGGAGTCAAAAAACTTCCTGACACGAGCTTCGAGCTCGTCGCATTTCGGGGAGGCGGGAGCTCTTGATGATGTCTCTACCTTTTCTTGCCCCTGGGCCTCGGCCACGGAGATCTGGAGAGCCCTGTTCTGCCAGGGCAAGTTGTCCCATACGTGTGCAAGAGGGGACCAGAGCCAGACACTTGAAAGGGCGGCGGAGCCGAGCAAGGCCGCAGCCCATGCTGAAGCGCGAGGACGGAAAATCATGGGAGGTTTCCTTGGACGATCTTGGAATGGAGTTACAGACGGGGTAAAGATGACAGGGAGTGATGTACCTGCTTGCAACGGTTCTCGTGAGAAATACGGTTCTCATGAAAATAAGTAGGCAAGGACCATGCCACGGGGCCGTGGTGGTGGGGCGGAGCGTGGACTTCGAGCACCCATGATTGGCACATTCTGACCAGGGCCCACCCGCCCTCGGCGCCGGAGGCGCCCGGTAGGGGGGAGGTCCTCCTCCCTCGCGAGGAATGTGGCGGCGGGAGTATTCCAGAGGCTTCGGCTTCCATTTGACTTCTCCTCGCTCCCCGTTTCTGATGGCCCTTGCGTGAGCGCTCGAAGCAATAGAAAGGACCGATGAAGCATGAGTCAAGGGAATTTGGGGGACCTGCTCAAGAACGTCAGCCGGATGCGGAAGGACCTCGACAAGGTGCAGGAAAGTCTCAAGGGACGCTATGTCGAGGCCAAGTCCGGGGGCGACTTGGTGCAGGTCACACTGAACTGGCGTCAGGATCTTGTGAAGATCTCGCTCGATCCCAAGCTCTTCAAAGCGGGTGAGGACGGCAAGCTCGATGTTGCCTTGATCGAGGACTTGATTGTGGCGGCCCTGTCCCAGGGCATGGAAAAGTCTCGCACCCTGATGCGTCAAGAAATGGAAAAAGTGACCGGCGATCTGGGAGTGGCCGGAATGCTTCCGGGCCTTCTCGGGTAGCAGGGGAGAGTCTCCAAGGCGGCGCCCATTGCATGGGCCCGAGACCATGACTGAACCTCATTCATCCCCCCTGAAAAAACGCTCCCTGCACTCGGTGGGTAGAGGAGGCGAGCCTCCGCAGACGCCCCCCGGCGTGTCACGGGTGTTGCAGGCGCTCGTTGAGGAGCTTGCGCGCCTGCCGGGCATTGGCAAGAAGACAGCGGAGCGTCTCGCGTACCACTTGCTACGAGTTCCGAAGGAGGAGGCCCTCCGGCTGGCGCATGCCATCGGCGAGGTCAAGGAGAGCGTGCGCCATTGCAAGACCTGCTTCCACATCACCGAGGGCGAGGTGTGCTCGATTTGCCTTGATGCCGAGCGAGATTCGGGAGTCGTGTGCGTCGTGGAACAGTCGAAGGACGTCTACGCGATCGAGGCCACATCGTCCTACCACGGCCGCTACCACGTCCTTCTCGGGGCGCTGGCGCCGCTCGACGGAGTGGAGCCAGAGCACCTGACCATCGAACCTCTGCTGGCCCGCATCCGCGTGGGAGGCATCCACGAGTTGATCATCGCCACCAATCCAAACTTCGAGGGCGACGGTACCGCGCTGCTCTTGCGAGAGAAGCTCAGAGGGGTTCCCGACGTGCGTGTCACCCGGATAGCGCGGGGAATTCCAAGCGGCAGCCACATCGAGCATGTTTCGCGTACGATCGTACAAGATGCACTGGAGGGGCGCCGTGAGATGTCGGATTGATGGGGTTCGCCCGGGCTGGATGTTCGCCCGGGCATGGCTCCTGTGGCTCGGAACTGCAGGGTCTTTTTCGATAACGACCGCGCAGGATGCGCCGGGTGATGGCTCTCCCACGGTCGAGGTGGTTGAAGTCTTCTTTGCCGAGGAAGCCGCACGGCTCCTGGGAAAACAAGGCTCCTGGTTGCCGGTCTATGTCGAGTTGAAGGCCCGCACAAGCCAGACAGAGACGGTGGTCATCGAGGGTCTTGTGGGGTCCCGAAAGAAGGCCACGTTCGTGACGAAGCAGCGCCTCGAGGTCTCGCCGGGAGCTGCCAAACGCTGCTGGGTGTACTTGCGCATCGGCCCCTCCGAGTTGACCCAGGAGGCGAGGGTGGAGATCCGTTCCGCCTCCGGTGGGGTGTTCCACCGCGTGGCACGGCCGGTGAGCACCGGTGGCCTCCATGGCACCCGCTTGTCGCTTCTCGTTGCCGGAGAATCGCTGGTCGATGTGATTCCATGGCCGGGTGAGCTCAAGGGATTCTCGAAGAATCTCGAGGAGCTGGAGGTACAGGCCGATGCCTGTCGCCCCTGGCAGCTTCCCGACAGTCTCCTTGGCTATCAGCTCTTCGATGTGGTCGTTCTGAGGGACCTCTCGTCGCAGGCACTGGAGGCAGCGCAAATCGAGGCCTTGCGCTCGTGGGTGTACCTGGGCGGTCAAGTGGTCTTCGCACCCAGGGGGCGTTCCGCAGCCGTTTTCAAGTCGCCGGTGGCGAGGGTGTTTCTTGGCGATTCCCTCGTAGAGCCCGTGCCACTCCATGCCTTCGTTCCTGGCGCCCTCATCTCCACTTCAGATGACGCGAACCGCGGAAGCCACTCTGCCCGCCTTGACGCCGGCACGGAGCTTGGGCTCTCGGAGACTCATTCGTACACGATTCTTGACCCGCTTTCAGGACGCGCACCGCGGGAGATCGCCGCGGCAAGTGCGGAGGCGGTTGCAGATGATGATTTTGGCAGCGCCCGGCGGCTTTACGCAGAGCGACCCTTCGGCCGGGGAAGAATCGGCCTCCTCACGTTCGACGATCAATCCCATCGCGATCAGGCGTCGCAGAAGCTGCTACTGGCCCTCTGGGCGCAGATCATCACCTGGTCGCTCTCGGGCGAGAAGGCACAGTTCCTCGCACAGAGCTCGGCCGTGCAGATTCCGGCTGTCGTCAAGGCGCTCAAGGACCCGGCTCGAGAGGTCGGCGTCCGGGTGATGGTGGGGCTCCTGGGTGGCTACATCGTCCTTGCCGGGCCCGTTCTCTATCTTCTGCTCCGGCGACTCAACCGCCTTCCCGCCGTGATCTGGGCCCAGCCCATCCTCGTCCTCCTGTACGTGGGGGTCATCTTCACGACGGCTTACCTCACGAAGGGGATGCTCACGAAGACCCGGCTGGTAACCATCATTACCCAGCAGGCGGGCGACCCGATTGCGCTTCGCGAGAGCTTTCTTTCGATCTTTTCCTCCTCCGAGATGACCTACAGGATCAGTGCTCCCAGGGGGGCCGCCTACCTGCGGCCGATCTACGAGAACCTTGCCGAGGAACGGCCGACCCACATGCTTCGATCCACAGGAGGCGAGCTCACGCTGGAAGATCACGCGCTGGCCCACTGGCAGGAGGGAAGCTTCTCGAGCGCAGGAATAGTGGAGCTCGGCGGAACCGGGATCGAACTCGATCCCGTGGAAAGTGGAACGGAGGGGAAACCATGCGTGAAAGTGGTGAACCACCTCCCTTACGGGGTCCTGGAGGGCGTCTACTACCCCGGCGACAATTCGAGGAAAGGCTACGCCCTTCCGCCTGTTGCGCCGGGCGCGTCAGCCCGTCTCACCCTGGGGGATCCGCTATCCGAGAGCCCGCACGAGAAATCCATTGGGGCATTCCTTGACGCTACCACGGGACGTTCCAGCGGGATCCGCATTGTGGCACTCCTCGATCGTAGCGAGGAGGACTTCAAGATCGACCAGCAGACGAGCGTCAAGAAGCGCCTCGACTACTACGTCCTCCTTCGCTAGCCCATGGAAAACACCGCCAATGAGAGCGTCAGCGGGCCAGAAGCCGTGGCGACAGCTCCGGCCGTGGCAGCCGAGAAAAACTTTGCCGCCAGGCAGGACGTCATCGTCAGGGTGCAGGACCTCTCGATGCGGTATGGTAACTTCCAGGCAGTGCGTGGGCTCACTTTCGATGTTCCGCGAGGCGACATCTTTGGCTTCATTGGGCCCAACGGCGCCGGCAAGACCACGACGATCCGGATCCTGTCCACACTGCTTTCCCCGACGTCCGGCGAAGTGCACATCGACGGCCTCTGCGTCGTCAACGACACCGCAGCGGTCCGCAGAATCATCGGCTACATGCCCGATCGGTTTGGAGTCTACGAGGGGGTCACGGTCCTGGAGTACCTCGATTTCTTCGCCGGCGCTTACAGCCTCCCGCGCGGCCGCCGCAAGGCGATCCTCAGGGACGTGCTCGACCTGACGGACATGGGCCACCTCGGCGAGCGCATGGTTTCTTCCCTGTCGCAGGGGATGAAACAACGGCTGTGTCTGGCGAAGACGCTTGTCCACGATCCCAGGGTGCTGATCCTCGACGAGCCTGCCTCGGCGCTGGATCCGCGAGCCCGCATCGAGTTGCGAGTTCTTCTCAAGGAGCTCAGCCGCATGGGCAAGACGATTCTGATCTCGAGCCACATCCTGACCGAGCTCTCGGACCTCTGCACGTCGGTCGCGATCATCGAGAAGGGGGAAATGGTCGAGTCCGGCAGCATGGAGCGGCTGAGGGACATGCGCCGGGAGTTTGAGCGCGTCAGGATCACGCTCCACGAGCCCCGAGAGGGTGTGGAGGCCCTCCTGGTGCAGATCCCCGAGGTCTCAGGGGTCACGGTCGAGGAAACACACGTCCACCTCGAGTACCGTGGCTCCCCGGCCGAGTTCCACAGGGTGCTGAAGGCTCTGGTCGATCACCAGGTGCCTGTCGTCGCGATCGAACGCGACTCCCGAAACCTCGAAAAACTATTTCTGAGACTGACAAGAGGCGATGTCCAGTAACTCAAGGGCGATCGATTCCAACCGGCCCGGCTTCCTGACCCGGAGCTTCCCCACCTTCGCGCGTTGGTGTGGAAACATGGGCTGGCCCATCCTCCAGCGGCAGCTACGGGCTGACTTCCGGAAGACTCGGTTTTTCATGAGCCAGTTTCTCTGCCTCTCCCTTCTTGGCGGCGCGCTGATCATCGTGATCACACATCAGGCGGCGGAGGAGAGCCGATCATCGACACAGATTGGGCAGGGACTCTTCGACATGTTCTTTCTCGTTGAGTACCTGATCATCCTCGTGATCTTTCCGGCTTTCAGCTCGACGGCGTTCACCGAGGAGCGAGCAGGATTGACGATGGACTTGCTGCTGGTATCGACGCTCCGGCCGGTCGAGATCGTCTCGGGGAAGCTCCTGGCCTCGGCGGTCTACTGCCTCATCTACGTCGTGGCGACCCTGCCTCTCCTCTCGGTCTCCTTTCTCTTCGGAGGGGTGGAGCTGTCGGAGGTGCTAATGGCCTACGCCATCTTAATCGCCATGACACTCCTCGTGAGCATGCTTGGAGTCGCGGTTTCGAGCGGTTTTTCCTCGAGCGTACGGTCGACGATCGTGACCTATACCGTCGTGTTCGGCCTCCTGGCCCTCTCCGGGTACGTCTACACGCAGGTCGCTCCGGAGCAGTCAGCCGGGGCGCAACGTACTTTGATTGGGGGAATCGCGCGCTGGGAAGGGCTGGGTTACTCGCTTTCACCCGCACACCTGGGTTGGCTCCTGGTCGTCGTCTTCGTGTACCTGTTTCTCATCACCGCCAATCAGGTAAGACCTGCGTCGGACGACAGGTCGTCGCCGATGAGAGTCCTCACTTTGCTCTGCTTTTTCGGTTTCATCGGTGTCAGCCTCTGGCCTCGCCTCGGCTGGACGGGTGGCGCGATCGCGGCGATCACCACCTCCACCGAATGGTTTGACGATTTGATTCAACAGACGGCGATTTTCCTCCTCACCCTGGCGACCGTCTTCCCGACCGAGGAGGCCAACGTGTCACGGCGCAATCGAGCGCGGTTCGCACGCTGGACGGGAACGCGCTACATCCTGCGTCCCCTGGCGCCGGGCGCATTCTGGGGCGGGGTCTACACCGTGACGGTCGCGGTGACGGGATCGGCGCTTCTCCTGGCCGTCTGGCGGTCCTCTTTTGCTTCCTTCGCCGGGAGCGGACAGGACGCGCGAGTCACGCAGAGCCTGTTGAGCCTGCCTCTTTATGTCGCCGCATTCTCTGCGCTGGGCTTCTTTCTCGCAGCCTCGGACTTCACCCCCGTCTACTCCCGCCTGTCTGTGATCTTCTTGTTCGTGATCTCACTCCTGGTCCCCGTGATCCACATGCTCTCGAAGGCCCCGGAAACCGTATGGACGAACGCAAATGTCATCTGGCGCGGCTACTACCTCTCGCCGATCACTCTCTGGGCCTCGCTCGACTGGACGAACGATGACCGTTCGCAGTTCGTGCTCTTTGGCTGCGGCATCATTCACGTGGGGCAGATCATTTTGGCAGCGATCACGCTCGTCTTCCTTGCAGGCGGCGTTTTGATGGCCACGCGGTCTGGTTATCCATTGATTCGTTTCGGACCCATCAAGAGCTCGATCCAGCCTCTTCAATCTCGGCCAGCGCATCGCCCGAGTTGACGACTTGTCCTTCCTTGACGAGCAGGGCGGTTACGCGGCCCGAGATCTCCGCTCGCACCTCGTTCTCCATTTTCATGGCCTCGAGTGTGAGGATGGCCTCGCCGTCCTTCACAACATCCCCAACCTTGCACATCACCCGCCGGATGATTCCGGGGAGTACGCTTCGCGCTGTAACTCTGTCCTTCGTCGTTTTCCCCGCACGAGAAGTGGCTCGCAAGCGGTCACGTTCCGTCTCGACTTGAACGGTGACGGGGCGTCCATTCGCAAGGAGCTTCAGCAAACCCGCTTTCGCTCCGGCTCTTGCGGGAAGCCGTTCCATCAAGGCCGAGATCGCTCCGCTCGTGGCGCGCACTTCACAGAAGAGCCCATTCAGGGGACCGGCATCGATGAGCACCTCAAGCCCGTCGACGAGAAGGACCGTCTTCCCATCTCGAAGGCCAACCGATTCAACCTCGAGGACCTTTTCCCCGATCGTCACCCGGCACTTCATCTCCCCTCCTTCAGCGTGAACCGATCCAGTAGCACCCACGGAGACAGCGCCTGAGACGCTGGTTGGCCAGGCCGGGAAGCCCCGGCGTTACCGCCCCGTGCCTCGGAAGCCACGGCCGACGTTGCGATCCACGCCGCTGCGGCGGCGATGAGAGGCAGCTCCTCCTTCGGGGGTGATCCCGGAAAGAACTCCCTGTCACGGAGCCGCTCGGCGAGGTACTGGCAGTGGTTGTGACCTCTCAGAAAGCCGGCGTCGGAAAGAAGAGCGAGCCCGAGGGGCACCGTGGTCAGGACTCCCGAGACCCGCATCTCGCCGAGCGCGACCTTGAGCCTCGAGAGCGCCGCGGAGCGATGGGGGCCCCACGCGACCACCTTGGCAATCAACGAGTCGTAGTAAGGGGTGACCTCGTTTCCCTGCTCAAGGCCCGTCTCGACCCGCACCCAGGGTCCCGCGGGAAGTCGAAGAGCGGTCACTCGACCTGTGGAAGGGCTGAAATCGTCGGTGGGGTCCTCGGCGTTCACTCGAAACTCAACGGCAGCGCCGTGGGGTTCGATGACCGAGGCGGAGAGGTCCTCGGACCAGCCCGGGAGTTCGTCTCCTTGCGCGATGGCGATCTGTTCCGCCACGAGATCGACACCAGCAGTCATTTCGGTCACGGGGTGCTCGACCTGGATTCGCGTGTTCATCTCGAGAAAGAAGAGCTCCTCATCTTCCGACAGCAGGAATTCGAGTGTGCCGGCGCCGCGGTACTGTTCGCTCGATACCGCCCGTCCCGCCGTGAGGAGCAGCTTTTCACGGATTGCTGGCGTCATGCCCGGCGAAGGCGTCTCCTCGAGAAGCTTCTGCAACCTGCGCTGGGTCGAACAGTCGCGCTCGTAAAACAGGCGCACGCCCCCCATGCCATCACCCAGCACTTGCACCTCCACATGCCGTGCCCGCTCGACATACCGCTCCGCAATTAGATCGCTCGAGCCAAAGGAGCTCCTGGCCTCGGAAGCTGCGGCATCGAATGCGGCTTCCAGCTCGTCGGCGGATCGCACAATGCGAATACCCTTGCCACCACCGCCGGCAGCCGCCTTGAGGAGGAGTGGAAAGCCGACCTGCTTCGCGAGCTTCTTGAGCTCGCCCCTCTCCACGGCGCCGTCGCTTCCGGGCACCGGGGGGATCCCGGCTGACTTGAGCGCGGAGCGGGCGCCTAGCTTGTCACCAAGGCGTGTGATGTTCTCGGCGGTTGGGCCAATGAACACGAGACCGGCTTCCTCGACGGCCCTGGCAAAGGCGGCGTTTTCGGAGAGAAAACCGTAGCCGGGGTGGATGGCCTCGGCTCCATGGCTTCTTGCTGCATGGATCAGCCCCTCGATTTTCAAATAGCTCTCGGTGGCGGGCGCAGGCCCGATGAACGCGGCTTCGTCGGCGAGACGGACATGCAACGCGTTGCGGTCCACCTCCGAGTAGACCGCCACGCTCCGGAGCCCCAGCGCCTTGAGCGAGCGGATGACACGCACCGCGATTTCTCCCCGATTCGCCACCAATACCTTCTTGATTCTCTTCTTTTTACGGGAAATAGCACTGGTCCTTTCGGCCCCCGGGAGCCTCTTGGCGTTGTGAATTCCAGGGTCGCGCGTCATAGCGGTATGTTCCCATGCTTCTTGGGAGGCAGCGTCTGCCGCTTGTTCTTGAGCAGTTCGAGGGCCGTGACAAGATGGCGACGCGTTGTGCGAGGTTCGATCACATCGTCGATGTAACCGCGCTCTGCCGCTGCCAGAGGGTTCGTGAAAGCATCACGATACTCCTCCGTGAGGCGCGCCTCGGTCTCGACCGGGTCCTTGGACCCATCAATCTCCTTCCTGAAGATGATCTCGACTGCACCCTTCGCGCCCATCACGGCAATCTCGGCAGTCGGCCACGCGAAATTCATGTCGGCCCGAATGTGCTTCGAGCCCATGAC
>SXIK01000202.1 GCA_005772855.1 Planctomycetia bacterium
CCCCACGTCGGCCGCGACACGCGGCCCCTCCGGTCGCACGCTGCGCGTGCGCTTCCGGGCCAGGCTCTCGGGAGCCGCCAGCTCTCGCTGGCGCCGGCTCCCTCCGAGCCGTTTGCGGCTACGTCAGCTCGCCGCAAACCCCCTCCTCGGCGCCTGATGGGCGCCGGGCGCCTCTGGCGCGAGCAGCCGCAACCTTTCGCAGGCTGCAAAAGGTCTCATCACTGCCCGCGTGCGGTAGAAAAATCCTCACGGTATCGAGGAGCCCCGCGGAGAAGCCCCTCGTGACTTCCTCGCTGGTGGCAGTATCCTGAAGCCGTGCAAGCTTCACGTGTGATTCTTGGGAACCTGAATCCTGCCCAGCGGTCCGCCGTGCTTCACGAGTCGGGGCCACTACTGATCCTCGCTGGCGCCGGCAGCGGAAAGACCCGAACAATCACGCACCGCATGGCCCATCTGATCGATTGCGGCTGTGCTGCCGAGAGCCTTCTGGCCATCACTTTCACCAACAAGGCTGCAAAAGAGATGCAGGAGCGCATGGAAGGGCTCATCGGCGTCCGCAGCCCGTGGATTTCCACGTTTCACAGCTACTGCGCTCGAATCCTCCGTCGCCACATCGAGAGGCTCTTGCCGTACGGAAACTCCTTCACGATCTACGACGCAGGCGACAGCCGCAACATCATCAAGGAGATCCTGGAAGAACTCGAAGTGGACCGGTCGCTCTGGTCAGCCCGCGCCGCCCAGGAAGAGATCTCCCGGATAAAGAATGCGGCGTGCGGCGACATCGAACAGGCCGGTATCGGCAACTTCGCGAATGGCCGTATGCTCCGCAGTATTTATGAGGCCTACACAGAAGCGCTGCGCAAGCGCAACGCGGTGGACTTCGACGACTTGCTCCTCCTTACGGTTCGGCTCTTCACGGAATGTCCTGACGTCCTGGCTCGCTACCAGGATCAGTTTCGCCACGTACTCATCGACGAATACCAGGATACCAACGCCATCCAATATCGACTCGGTCGACTTCTCACGGCCACGCATCGCAATCTCTGCATCACGGGCGACCCGGACCAGTCAATCTACGGGTGGCGGGGAGCCAACCTCTCCAACATCCTGAATTTCGAGGAGGACTACCCCGACGCCAGGGTAATCACCCTGGCGCAAAACTACCGCTCGACACAGCACATTCTCGATGTCGCCAACTCGCTCATCGTCCATAACGGCCTCCGAAAGCCCAAGACCCTCTGGACCGAAGCCGCAGCCGGTGAACCCGTGCGTGTCTATCGATTCAGTAATGATGCGGAAGAGGCGACCGAAGTTGCTCTGTTAATCCAGGGACTGATCGAAAGCGGTACGCCCCACGGCGACATCGCCGTGCTTTACCGCATCAACGCCCTCTCCCGGCCTGTGGAAAAGAGCTTGATTTATGCGGGCATTCCTTACTCCATCGTTGGCAGCATTGCATTCTTTCTCCGCAGAGAAGTGAAAGACGTTCTCGCCTACCTTCGAATACTTGACAACCCGAGGGACGAGGAGAGCCTCAAACGGATCTTGAACGTGCCCACGCGAGGCATCGGGAAGGCCACGATCAAGAAGCTAGTCCAGATAGCTCGATCCACGGGGAGGCCGCTACTCGACCTGCTCTTCAGCGACGGATGGCAAGCCACTGTCAACAGGAAGGCAGAAACTTCCGTCAGCAGTTTTGTCGAAATCCTGAAGACACTCCGCACGAAAAAGTCCAGCAAGGTCCAGGATCTCGTCCAGGCGGTCATCGAGGAGACCCGCTTCGAGACTTTCCTGCGAGAATCGCGCGGAGACAGCGCCCGCGAGGACATCGAGAATGTTTGGCAACTCGTGGCGGCTGGCAAGGAATACGACACGGAGCATCAGGACGGCACCCTGACGGGCTTCCTCGAGGTCGTGAACCTGCTCGGAGACATCGACAGGTGGCGACGATCCGAAGACAAGGTGCCCCTCATGACAATCCACTCCGCCAAGGGCCTTGAGTTCCCCGTGGTCGTGATTCTGGGAGTCGAGGACGGGATTCTGCCCCTCCTGAACGCCGAGGACCCCGAAGCCGACATCGAGGAAGAGCGCCGACTACTTTACGTCGGTGTCACGAGGGCTCGGGATCAGCTCTTTATCACCCACACCGCGAATCGGATGCGCTTTGGCTCCGTCAGAGCGGCCTATCCCTCTCGCTTCCTTCGAGAGCTCCAACCGATCGCCACAGCCGACCCGCCTACAAGATGCCCCATCGAAATTGATGAGGGCACCCTGGAGAGCATTCACTTTCTCGATGAGCCCCGAGGCAGGCGATCTGGCCAGGGGACCCCAGACCTCGACTTTGCCGACGAGCTCTTCTTCGACGACAACGCATTTGATCTCGAGGAGGACGCCCCCTACCCCGTAGGCTCAAGAGTGCGCCACGCGGACCATGGCGTCGGCGAGGTTGTGCGGATAAGCGGGATCGGATCAAGACAACGCGTGACGGTGGCATTTGAGGAAACAGGCGAGAAGCAGTTTGTTGTGGGATACGTGAAGCTTGAGCGGATCCGCTGACCACGCGCCTCGGATAGCTCGCTATAATTCAAGGACCATGCACGTCGATTGGCGCATTCGAGCAGGGTTCATGGCGGCCTCCCTGTCCTTGTTTCCTCTGAGTTTGCTCAAGGCACACGACCCGCAGTTTGGGGTCGGCACTCTCACGCGTATTGTCTTCAAGGAAGACCGCGTGCTCGTACTGTTTGACCTGAGCTACAAGGATATTTGGGCCCAGGGGGAGATGATCATCGCCGACACGAACAAGTCGAGCGCCATCGATGAGGACGAGGCGAGCGCCTATGTTGCCCGGCAGTGGCACTCAAAAATATTGCCCAGACTGAAGGCATCACTCGATGGGAAGAATCTCGCCTTCAAGGTGGTTTCGCAACGGCACGAAGGCCTGGTCGGCGAGCTCTATGGGGTCCCCTTCAGTCTCTTTTACGAGCTGGAATCCACATATCCTGGCGGCAATATTATTCCCGGCACCACACACACTTTCGAGATTTCTGACTCCGTAGTAAGGGATGAGACGCCGGCGCCCCCAATCTTCAACGTGCCTTACCAGGGCCACGGCGCCAAGGAAGGGACGTTCCATAAGAAATATATTGAACCCAGGGAGGTACTCCTCGATGCCGCGACCTTGAGCGAACGCATGGATGGACCAAGGCTTGTCCTCGAGTTCTTCTTCGCACCACCGCAAGTGAACGGTGCTGCAGCGAGTGAGCCCGAGCGTCCGCGGCACCGGCTCGAGGCCGCCAGGGGCGCGGAGCCTCAAGAAGGCATCGACACCGCGCTAGCCAGGTACCATGAGCTGACGCTCCTGGAAATGATCCTCTATATCCTGCTGGCCATGGGTTACGGGGCAGGGCATGCACTTGCGCCCGGGCACGGAAAGACCATGGTGGCCGCCTACCTTATCGGAACGAGGGGTCGAGTCAGAGATGCCGTGGTCCTGGGGCTCGTGACCACAGTGACACACACTGGCAGCGTCTTCCTTTTCGGCATGGCGATTTTTGCAGCCGTCCGAGCGGGCACCCAGGCTTCAACTGCCGCGCTCCAGAACATGGTTGTATTCGGCGCTCAGATGTTTGCAGGCCTCTTGCTATTCGCCATGGGCCTTGGCCTCTTTTTCCGACGGATACGAGGCCTCGGCGACGACCAGCATCACAACCAGAGTCATGGGCATTCCCACGGACATCATCATCATCATCACCACCACCACGCTCAAGCTACCGATCCAGGACGAGCGGCAGCGCTTGCTGTGGGCAACGGACATCATCACGAGCACCACCAGGACACCCCTGAAAACCCGCCAACCTTGCTTCAAGGAGGAACACCAAGGTTGCGTGACCTCCTCACCATTGGATTCACGGGCGGCCTGGTCCCTTGTCCTGCTGGGCTGACCGTGATTCTCCTGGGCATGACACAGCCGGATCGCCTCTTCTTTGGGTTGCTTCTGCTCCTATTCTTCAGCATTGGTTTGGGCTCGGTGCTCGTCGCCATCGGCATTCTCCTGATTACGAGCCGGAGTCTCACCAAACCGAAGCTCACCGAACACCCTCTTTTCAAGGCGTTGCCAACGCTCTCGGCGCTCCTCGTGGCAGGGCTCGGCATTTATTTCTGTGCCAGGACCTATATCACTGGGAAAAAGCCCCTGGCCGCAATTTTGCGGCTGGCCGCTGAGTGGCTCGAGTAGCAGCCCCCCGCCCAGATCCCCTGACATCCTCCTGTTTGAGCTCCGGCCCGAATCAGGACTTTTTCCTGACGGAAATTCCACAGGAGTCCCACAGGGCGCTCTTTCCCGGAATCTACGTAAAGTTCTCCGGCCCCCCTGGCCGATATCGATGGGGTAAACGGCCAGCACGCGAGAACGGACAAAACTGGTCGGGAGCCAGTGGAGCCCTGAAGCCACGAGCTCTGATGACGGCAACCCGACCGGTGGAGTGGGACGGGATAGCAACGCCGGGAGGTCTTGGATGGAAAAGATGGAGAGAGCCACAGACACAGTTTTCGTTGTGAAGGAGGACCAGGAGTTTTGTTTTCTTTTCGACCGTGATGACCCCATAGACCTCTATCGCGCCTTGTTCCGTTGCGCGGAGCGGCCGGAGGGAGGGCTCACTCGAGAAGAAGTCATGGAAGTTATCGAAGGAATGGTTCCGGAGCGTCTGAGGTCCATTTGAGTGCGACCTGGCCGGAATTCATAGTCATGCACTCTCAGACCCCTTCTGGCTGAAGAGAGAACAATGGAAGAAAACATCGTCAACGGCGACGCAATCACAATCACGGGCACGAGCACAACCACGGCCAACAACTTCGAAGAAATCTTCGTCAATTACCTGCAATATGAGCGCAACATGTCGCCAGAGACGATCCGTGCTTATGAGAAGGACCTACACCAGTTCCTTCGATTCTTCTCGAAGGGAGAGGGAGACCACGTTCAGCCGGCTGAACTCTCGGCCCTGCAGGTCCGCGAGTACCTCCAGCATCTGAAAGACAAGAACTATCAGAAGACGACGGTCGTGCGAAAGCTTGCAACGATCCGCAGTTTCTACAAGTGTCTCCTACGCAAGGGGCTTGTCACAACGAACCCACTTGCAGATATTCCCACTCCAAAGGTGGACAAGAAGGTCCCGCACTTCCTGGGCACCGAGGAGGTCGAGAAGCTACTGAATGCGCCACAGGGAAATGGATTTCAGTCGGTCCGTGACCGCGCAATCCTGGAGACCCTCTATTCGACCGGCTTGCGCGTCAGCGAGCTGACGGCACTCAATGTGCCAGACGTGGACCTCACCGGCGAAACAGTGAAGACAAAGGGAAAGGGTCGCAGGGAGCGAGTCATGCCGGTTGGCAGCTTCGCGCTCCAGGCAATCAAGGCCTATATTGAGCAGCGCGCTCACGTGCCCCAGATCAACGAGAAGGACCCGGAGGCGCTCTTCCTCAACCGCTTCGGCGACCGCCTCTCATCGCGCAGCATTCGCAAGATCATTGACAAGTACATCAAGGTCACTGGCCTCAGTGAGAAGACTTCGCCGCACACGCTGCGTCACAGCTTCGCGACGCACCTCCTGAGCCGTGGCGCGAACTTGCGAATGGTGCAGGAGCTCCTGGGGCACAAGCACCTCTCTACAACACAGATCTACACGCACGTCACGTCCGACGCTGTGAAAGAGCAGTACCAGGAAGCACACCCACGACAGTAACAAGCATTGACGATCCGCCTCATCCAGGGTTTCCTGGCGGGGCCAGCGCGGTCTTCGGACCACGCTGGCCCCGCATTTCTTTGTGGGCTCCTGCGGATCACTTCACCTCCATTCGATTGACAGAAGAGCGTTCAGAGCTAAAATTCGGCCGCCATCAAGCCCAGACAATTGCCACCTTAGCTCAGTTGGTAGAGCAGCTCATTCGTAATGAGCAGGTCGCCGGTTCGACTCCGGCAGGTGGCTCCAATATAAATGCCGTCATGACAAGCAGTTATGACGGCATTTTTTGTCGCCCAAATCGGCTGCTTTTGCGTCTGTAGTCCGTACTGTAGTCCGTTAGTTTGTTTGAGGGATCGAAATCCGCGAGCTCTGATCACGGCAAGCTGGGTGCGGTTCGAGGGGGCCGAATCAGGCGGCCAAGGCGGCGGAAAACGAGATTCTGATGTAGCCGTTGCCCTGGAAATCGCACTGGACGTTCCGCTCCTGCCGGCGCTCCCGGTCCACTCTGCGCGTGCCCCACGCACGGAATTCCCACCTCATTCGTGCGCGCACCGCCCCGGGCGTAGCGATCCGCTGAGATGAGACGCGGAAGCATGCGAGGCCATGAGCTGCACCCCAACGCCAGGAAAGTCGACCCCATGGAGAAATTGGTGACGGGTCCCTTGGCGCGGACGCAGCTTCGTGGCAAGGGAGTGGACCCAGCATCTCGAGGGATCGCCAAGCTCGATCGCCCTCGCGCCCGTCGATTGACGCTGGAGGCGGACAGCGCCCTTTGGGCCCACGCACTCGAGCGCCGCACCGATCGCCCCCTACCGGGAGCAAATGGGTGCAGTATATTGGCAGAGCTTTCGCAAGGAGTCCCACAGAATGCGCACCCGCCAAGAATTGCTGCTGATCCCAACATTTGCTTCGGCAAGCCCGTGATGCGGAGCACGCGCATCTGGGTTTCGCTCATCCTGGACCTGATGTAAAGCGGTCTGAGCGAGGCGGAAGTCCTCGTGGAGTACCCCCAGCTCAAGGCGGAGGACGTGCGGGCCGCCCTTGCCTACGGACCCGCGACCGCTCTTGTGAGGCATATTCCGGTCGCGGCCTCGCATAACCCATGAGGGTCAAGCTCGGCGAAAACCTGGGTCACCCTGTGAAACTGGTTTTCGCCGAGGCGAGCCTGGATGTCAGGTCAGCTTGGTTCTGGATCAAGGCTTGTCGGGAGAGGCCGACGAATGCATTTTTGATGTCTGCCGGGACGAGAACCGAGTGCTCGTCACGTTGGACCACGACTTCGGAAATCTGCTCCGTTTCCCCGTGGAGGAGAGCGCTGGAGTGGTCTTGCTCGAGAATCCATTGCAGGCGAGCCTTGAGCTGTTGACTCAGCTCGCCCGAGTCGCTTGCAAGAAGCTCAAGGAGCGTCCGGTGCGGGGCAAGCTCTGGATCGTCGAGGCCGGCCGAATTCGCGAAAGGCCGGCGGGCGGCGACTGACTTCACGATCGCCCTCCAATTCGGCGCCGTCACGGTCAACCCGTAACCGCCGGGGGTCGACAAGGCCGCCAAGCTTGATCGCCCTCGCGCCCGGAATCGGCTCGCCGACGGAGTCCTCTGGAACGACGGCCCAAGGCTGAGAGCAATCCAACCGGATCCAACGCCCTCACCCCCCCACCCGACTCCACACCACCTCCGTCCGCATCCTCGCACGGTCCTTCTCCACGACCTCCCGCATCGCGAGATCGAGCCACTCGCACGAGTCGTCCTTGAGCCATCCCTCGCTCACGAGTGCGTCGAGGACTGGCTTGAGCGACGCATGGGCGTTGTCAGGATCCTGGAGCCTCGGACGCCGCACCGTCACCTCGAGCCGCACTCGCGCCTCGACCCTCGCCTGCGGCCTTCCGCAGACGCTCCGGATCAGAATCCTCCACGCTTTTTCCTCCCGCCGCCGCACCGCACTGCACTGTGGCACCGCCCAGTGGGCCCGCAGGAGCTTGTTCGCACCGCGTGGCACCCGCCGAAACGTCCAGGCGTGGACCTCGCCGTTGATTGCCTGTGGCGTTGCCGGTGCCGCCACCTTCGGATCATCAGCCGCCGCAATCCCCAGCTGCACCATCGCTCCCCGCAAACGCGGATTCGTCGCAGGATCGCACGCCCGCTCGAGCGCCTGCAAGCTCGATCGCACGTGCTCCGCCTCCACGCCCACGTCCCGTTGCAAACGACGGAGCTTGTCACCCACCCACGCGACAAGCTCCGTCAGCGCTCTCGCCGGGCTCCACTGGCTGCTCGACGCACGGCTGCCAGACACACGGCTGCCAGACACGCGGCCGCCCGACCGACTGTCCGTCACATCCACGATCACCTCCTCGCTTGCGCCTCCACTCGCTCCAGGTACTTCTCGATCGCCGTCTGCGAGATCCGGATCTGCGCCCCGATCCGCTTGCCCTCGAGCTTCCCCTCCCGCACCAGCCGCCGAACGCCGATCTTGTCCACCTGCAAGATCACCGCCACCTGCGCCGCCGAGAAGAGCCGCAGGTGCTCCGGCAAGCTCAAAAACAACGTGCTTGAGTGCTGTGATTTCCGCTCCAGGTTGGTCATGGTCCGTATCGCGCTCCTTTCCGCGCACACTTTCGGCAAACCACCTGCCGACGCCCGGCCTCCGCCCAGAGTTCTTGATCCGTCAACGCCTTCACGCTCATGTACCGCGAGAAATGCAGCCCCTGGCCGTCCGGCCGCACGAGCTGCAAATCGCGCCCGGCAATCTTCGCCCCGCAGCGCTCACAACCGCGCTCTTGCTTGTGAGCGAGGATCACCGCTCGCCGTTCCCACGCATCCATTGGGACCTCCTTCCCCGGCCCGCGGCCGACGCCCGCGCCGCTTGCCGGCTGAACACGGCATGCGCAAGAAGCGCAGCCCAGTCTCCGTCGACGACCGCCTGCGCACGCTTCGCTCCCCCACCTCCTCGCTTCGCGCGTTGTGGCAGCCTGAGCGGCGACAGCCTCGCCGCCAGGGCCAGCTGCCACACCTGAATCGGCCGGCGGTGATTCGACGCCCGTCGACTCGGTGAGCGCAACGACGTCGCCACCCACTCCCTGGGCCTGAAGATCACGCCTGCCGTGGATCCGAGCTCCAGAGGATCGTGCCCGAAGGTCGGCAGAAGCAACTGCACGTCGTCTACAGAGCACAATCCGAAGGGATGCCTCAGCGCCACGCGCCGTGCGAGGTGGCGAGCGAAGCTGAGAATGCGTTTGCGATTTCTGGCCATGGCTTTCCTTACCCGGTTACAAATTCCTCAAGGCTCTGTTCCGAAAACTCCCGGCCCCACGACCTCGAAAGACGCTTGGCCAGGAGCTTCAACGCCTTCTGCAAGCGCCCGCGCACGTTGCGGTCGCTGGTCTCCACAATCCACGCGACCTCCTCGGTGCTGGCGCCGACGAAGAAGCGCAGCCAGATGAGGAGCTCCAGATCAACGGGCAGTTTCGAGATGGCCTCGCGCAGGTCGAGCACGTCGTCGACGGTGTCATACAGCAAGATCTCCGACCGGCCCCGGGCGTAGGCGCGCTCGCGAGCCCACAGACGTGTGATCAGCGACAATTAGAAATGCCGGGTCCTGGCTCCTGGGTTTTGTCCTTACACTGCGGCCCTTCACGGAGGGTCCCAGTGATCACAAACCAGCAAGCACGGAGTCTTATGTCGTTGATCCACGAAGGTTTACCTATCTCTACCGCTGCGGCGAAGGCGGGGATGTGCGAGCGGACCGCCAGGAAGTACCGCAAGTCCGGTCAATTGCCGGGGGATCTGGCGCTGGAGCACGACTGGCGCAGTCGGCCGGATCCCTTCGAGGACGTCTGGGCCCAGGTCCAGAGGCTACTGGAA
>SXIK01000203.1 GCA_005772855.1 Planctomycetia bacterium
CCGGGCAGTCAACGGTGCAGGCGCAGAGAGCTCCGGGAGCCGGGACATCGCTCGAGCAGGTCATCTGGACCGTCTGGCCGCGGAACATTCCCTCGCGGCAGACACCGGGGCAGCCGAGTCCACCGCAAGTCTCCGGGTCGAGAACGGGAGCAGGGGGCAGCTCGACGGTGAAGGGGAGCGACCCGAGAAGATTCCCCTTCGCATCGAGGACCTCGACGAGGGTCCTCGATGCGTGGTTCCCGGTCACCAGGGACCCGGGTCCGTCCTGTCCGGAATCAGGTGGGTCCCATCGGACAAGATGGGGGTTCCCTTCCGAACGGGAATGACAGGCAGAGATGGCTCACGCTCTCAAGGGGTCCTGCGACGATAGTCGAGAAAGCTCTGCAGGAGGATCTGGGCTGCTACCTTGTCAATCTTCGACGCTCGGTCCCGGCCGGAAAGCCCTGCCCGCCTCAGCAGGCCCTCGGCCTGAGCCGTCGTGTAGCGTTCATCCCAGAGGTGAACGGGCTTCGAAAACTCCCGCTCGAGCCGCTCCTTGAATGCCTCGACCTGCTTCGCTTTCGAGCCCGGGCTGCCGTCCTTGTTGAGCGGGACTCCCAGCACGATCGCCTCAATCTCCTCCTCGGCGAAGAGCTTCGTGAGGGTCTTCCTCAGTGGCTCCTCCCCCTCGACCACGCTCAAGGGGCTCGCAAACATTGCGGTGGGATCACTCAGGGCAAGCCCGAAGCGTTTGTCGCCAAAATCAATGCCGAGGAGTCGTGCCAAGAGCTACAAGAGGTCCGATCTGCCTTCTCTGGCGAGCCGCTCAACGATCTCCTTGACCCGCTCCGTATCGTCCTTGGAGCAGACCAGCACGGCGTCGTCCGTTTCCACGACCACGAGGTCCCTGATCCCCACCGTGGCGATCAAGCGCTTTCGACCAAACAGGATGGAGCCCTTCGTGTCGATTGCCAGGTGACGACCCACCACACTGTTGCCAGCATCGTCTTGTGGAGCGTATCGCTCGACGGCTCGCCAGGATCCAACATCGTCCCACTCGAAATCAGCAGCGAAGACAGCCACATTCCTTTGTTGCTCCAGAATTCCGTGGTCGACCGAGATCGAGGGCAGGGCGCCAAAGGAGGCCCGGAGCGCCGACTCGAGCCCGCCCGAGAGCCGGGCTCGCTTTGAAATTCCGTCGAGACCACTGGCGAGCACGGGCAAGTGCTTCGCAATGAGCCGGACGATTCCCCGCGCCGTCCAGAGGAATATCCCTGAGTTCCAGTAAAATCGCCCCGTCGAGACATACTCTTTCGCCGTCTCAAGGATGGGCTTTTCCTTGAATCTCACAACTCGAAAAGCCTGCGCACTGCCAGCGAAGCCCTCGCCCCGCTCGATGTAGCCGAAGCCTGTTGCGGGGTAGCGGGGCACAATGCCAAACGTGACCGTCCAAGGATCATCGCTCTTCTGCGTGTCCTGAAGGAATCGGGCGGCAGCAAGGGCTGTCGCCTGGAAAGCCTCGGGCGGACGCACAATGTGGTCGGACGGGCAAACCAGAAGACTCGCATCTTCATCACGCTCCAGAATCCGCCAGGCAGCAAGGCCAATACAGGGAGCAGTGTTTCGGGCTTCGGGCTCGCAGAGAATGTTCTCGGCTGGAATCTCGGGCAGCTCCGCTCGAACGAGACCCAGGTGACTCTCGCCGGCGACCACCCAGATTCGCTCCGGTCCAACAAGCGGCAGGAGCCGCTCGTAAGTCTGCCGAATGAGACTGCGCTCCCCGGCCAGGGCAACGAACTGCTTGGGAAGCGCCTTGCGGCTCATGGGCCAGAATCGAGTGCCAGATCCGCCCGCCAGGATCACGGCGTGTAACTTTTCCGTCAGCGAGTGTAGGGAGCTCATGGCCATGGAATCTGGGGGCCTCTGCCTTCATGCACCAGGGAATCATCGGGTGAACATGGACCTATTCTTTGCACTTACGCTCGGTTCTTGTGGAGAGGAGTGATCGGCACTCCACCTGCTCGGGAGCCGGCTTCATTCCGCCAACTGACCCTGCTCGAGGCGGATTTGAGCCAATCTTCGAAGTCGGAGGCTCTCCTCTGACTTGCTCAGCCCCAGGGCCCTCGCCTCCTCGAGCGCCAGGATCGCCTCATCCTTGTCGGTTGATCCAGGAATTTTCTTCAAGTAGAGATCCTTGAGAAGGCGGACCACCTCCGCGAGGTAGTGCCGCGGGAAACGCGAGAAGCGCTCATGCGCGTAAAACTCCCGCAAGTGTCGGGCCGCCCTGGCATAGTTTCGTCGGGACATCTGGTGCTCCGCCAGAAGAAAAAGGCTGTCGAGATAGTCGGCCCGCTCGAGGTGATCGCGGAGGAATCCCTGGCCGAGCTTTCGCTCCATCTGCTCCAGAATCTCAATGGCTGCCCTGGGCTTGTCGTGGGTCAGGTGGTAGAGGATCAGGAGGGCACGTGACTCGGGATCTGTCTTGCGGAAGAAGAACGGCTCCTCCGCCCGCCTTGTCGTGGACTTGCGATGACTTGAAACCGCGCTCGCGGCTGCGCGGCGCAGGTCAAAATTCGCCCGGATCTTGTCGTTCCCAAGTACCTCGAAGGCCTCAATGAGCTCTCGAACCCGCCGCTCGGACCAGTCCAGCCGGTGCGGATTCTTGTCCGGGTGCGCCTCCAGCATGAGGCGCTTGAACGACGCACGGATCTCCCTTGTCGTGGAATCCACGCCGACATTGAGCACGCGGTAGTAATCGCACGGCGGGATCATCTGGGCTTGCTGCTTCATGCTCAAAACTCCCTTTCGCTGTCGAGGAGAATGGTGACTGGACCATCATTCTCCAGATCGAGCAGCATGGAGGCGCCAAAGACACCCTCCTCCGGGCGAACTCCCTGGGAACTCAAACGCTCCGCGAACTGGCGATAGACCTTCACGGCCAGCTCGGGAGCCTCGGCTTCATCAAAACTTGGCCGACGACCCTTCCTCGCATCACCATAGAGAGTGAACTGAGAGACGAGCAAGATTCCGCCGCCTGCTTCACGAATCGATCGGCTCATGGAATGTTTTTCGTCGGGAAAGATCCGCAAGTCGAGGATTTTATCGGCCAAGTACTCCATCTGTCTCTCGCCATCCCCCCGCCGGATCCCCAAAAGGACGACGAGGCCCCTTGAAATTGCGCCCGTGATTCGCCCGTCCACCTTTACGGAGGCCCGGGTCACTCTCTGAAGGATTGCTCGCATGATATACTCCTTGCAGGCGAGGAAGACCTCGCCCGCAGTGGGTTTGCGCCCGAAAACACCCACGATCCGCCCGCGCCCGACCGGCAGGAATTCAAGGCTCTTCAGGCACATCTTCCTCCCGCTCGACTGCGTCCAGGGTTTCCCTGAGAGATGCATGCGACGAGCCGGGTTTCCACTCGGGCGCCGAGGAGCCTTCGACGACACTTCCAACCGATCCACCCAGGACCTCGATCCGCCTCTGGGCGTCTTTTAGAGCTTCATAGCATCGTCGCAAGGACTCCAGCCCTCGCTCGTACTCCCGCAACGAGTCCTCAAGCGAAAGATCCCCGCTCTCGAGTCGCTCCACGGCTCCCTCAACAATCCCGAAGGACTCCTCAAATGAGGGACTCACCTGTCCCGGGTCTACCTCCGTCTCTCGGGGCTCACCCGTCACGGCGGGCTCCAAGTCTCGCTTCTTACGTTTCAATCTTCCTGACCTCCACACGGGCCGAACCTCGAGCAAATCGCAAATCCAGATCATCACCTGAGTGAAGGCTCGAGGCATCCTTGACGGCATGCCCAGACCGAGTCATCGCGAAGCAGTACCCTCGCGAAAGAACCTTGATCGGGCTCAGCGCGTCGAGTTGCCCCGCAATGCCGGAAAGTGAATCCTCCCACTGGCGGGCCCGATTGTGGAGGCCAAGCCTCAGAGAACGGGCACAATCATCCAACCTCTCGAGGAGCTCCTGAATAAAGGCGCTCGGATGCCTGAGTGGACGGCTCCGAATCAAGCGCTCGAGCCTGATGTTGCGCGCCTGAACTACATTACGAGCCAACAGGGAAAGGCGCCGCTCCGTGTCCCTGAGACTGCTCCTGAGCTCGGCCATGTCAGGCACGACGATCTCGGCCGCCTTGGTCGGAGTTTGCGCACGGACGTCCGCAACGAAGTCCGCGATCGTGAAATCCACCTCGTGGCCTATTGCGGAAATCACCGGGATTGGGCTTGCATGAATCGCCCGGGCCACAATCTCTTCATTGAAGGCCCAGAGGTCCTCCAGGCTTCCGCCTCCCCGGGTCAAAATGATCACCTCGACCTGTCCTCCAGGCGAGCCCAACAGCCGAAGCGCCTGGGCGATCTCCTCCCCCGCACCAGTGCCTTGTACCCGGACGGGCACGAGCCGCACCCAGGCGCTCGGGTGACGACGGTAAAGAACGCGGAGCACGTCGCGGACCGCGGCCCCGGAAGGCGAGGTCACCAGGCCAATCGTTCGGGGAAGGAAGGGAAGGGGCCTCTTTCGAGTCGAATCAAAGAGGCCTTCCGCCTTGAGTCGATCCTTTAACTCCTCAAAAGCCCTTTGAAGCTCGCCCAGGCCGGCGGGCTCGACTTGCTCACCAACGAGCTGATAGGTTCCCCTCGGCTCATACAGGCTGATTCTGCCCGTCACGATGACTTTCTGGCCGTTTTCAAGGCGTCCACGGAGCCTCGCAGCCGCTGAGCGCCACACCACGCAGGAAATCTGCGACGAGGAGAGGCGCGATGCCCCCCCAACGCCACCGGCGTCGTCCATGAGGGTGAAATAGACGTGCCCGGACTGGGGCCTGGAGAGGTTGGAGATCTCGCCGCGCACGGCAATGCGCGGGAATGACCCCTCCAGAAGCTCACGAATAAGCCTTGAGACTTCGCCCACTGAGAGGACAGGAAGTCCGTTCAAGCGAATATCATCACTCGCTCAATCGCGAGCGCCTTCCCCGTTTGCGAGTCGACGGTGACGAGGGCGCCCGAGAGCCGGACGTCCCCCGTGGCGACGTTGAAAGGCGCGTGCATGCTCGTCTCGAACTTGTAAATCACGCTCTCCTTATCTCTCCCGATGACCGAGTCGTACGGGCCTGTCATACCAATGTCTGTAATATAAGCGGTGCCACCGGAAAGCACGCGTTCATCAGCCGTCGGAACGTGCGTGTGGGAACCAAAGACACACGAGACGTGCCCGTTTAACTTCCAGGCAAGGGCCATTTTCTCGCTGGTGGCCTCCGCGTGAATCTCCACGAAGCGGACTGGAGTTTCCAGCTTCAGGGCGTCAACCGCACGCTGTGCAGCGCGGAAAGGGCAATCGGCCGGGCCCATGAAGATCCGACCGACGAGTGTCAAGACCCCGATGCGTATGCCAGCATGGGTCTCAAAGATCCCGACGCCACGCCCCACGGACTCCTGGGGATAGTTAAGAGGTCTGAGCAGGCGCTTGTCCCGCTCGAGAACCGTCAGAATCTCTCTGCGTTTCCAGACGTGGTCGCCGCAGGTGACACAGTCCACCCCGCTCTCGATGATCTCACGGAACAAATTTTCGGTGATACCCGATCCCTGGGCTGCATTTTCACCGTTTGCGATAACAAAATCGACACGTCTTGCCTCGATGAAATCCGGCAACTTATTCTTGAGAATTGTCCGGCCTGGTTTTCCAACAATGTCCCCGATCAGGAAAACCCGAATCTCCAAACGTTCCTGCTTTCTAATGGTTGGGTGCTACCGAGCATACTCCACGACCCTCGTCTCGCGAAGAAGAGTGACCCTGATCTCCCCGGGGTATGTGAGCTGGCTCTCAATCTCGGTGGCAATGTCTCTGCATAGCTTCAAGGCTTTCTTGTCGGTGATCTTCTGTGAGTTCACAAAAACACGAATCTCGCGTCCAGCCTGGATCGCATTCGCCGCCTTGACCCCGGAGAAGCTCAATGCCAAGGCCTCGAGCTTCTCAAGACGCTTGATGTAACGTTCCAAAGTCTCGCCACGAGCTCCTGGACGGGAACCCGAGATAGAGTCAGCAGCCTGGGTGATCACCGCATAGATGCTTTCTTGCGGAACATCGTTGTGGTGAGACGCTATCGAGTTGACAACCTCCGGCGGCTCGTCATATCGCCGCGCGACGTTGGCGCCAATCTCCGGATGTCCGCCCTCGATCTCGTGGTCAATTGCCTTGCCAATGTCGTGAAGTAGGGCGCACCGCTTGGCAAGGCTCACGTCGAGCCCAAGCTCGCCAGCGATCATGGCTGCGAGAGAAGCGCATTCCTTGGTGTGGTGGAGCACGTTCTGGCCATAGCTCGTTCGAAATTTTAGACGCCCCAGGAGCGTGACGATCTTGGGGTGGATTCCAGGAATGTCAAGGTCGTAAACAACCTGTTTCCCCTCCTGCTGGATCAGATCGTTCATTTCCTTCTTCGTCTGCGCCACCAATTCTTCAATCCGAGTCGGATGGATTCGACCATCCGCGATCAACTTGTCCATCGCGCGGCGAGCCATCTCACGCCGGATGCTATCAAAACAGGAGACGATAATGACTCCGGGTGTGTCATCCACAATGACATCGACACCCGTTGCTTTCTCAAACGCTCGGATATTGCGGCCCTCGCGGCCAATCACCCGACCCTTCATCTCATCGTTGGGAATCTCAACTGTGGAAGTAGTAATCTCCTGACAGTAACTGGAGGCCATCCTTTGTATGCAAGTAGCCAGGATCTCACGAGATCGCGTCTCCACCACCTCGTTGACCCGGTCCACCGCTCGCGTGATCAACGTCTCCTTCTCGTGCTCGAAGTCCTTCTCAAGCTTCTGAAGGAGCAGCTTCTCCGCCTCCTCCTTGCTCAGTTCAGTGATGCGGAAGAGGACTTGCTTCTCCTCATCCACCAAAGTCTCCACTTCCTGTTCTCGAGTCTCGATCATCTGGCTTCGCTTGTTGAGACTCTTCTCCTTGGCCTCGAGATAGCCCTCCTTCTTGTTAAGGAGATCAAACTTTCGATCAAGGCTGTCCTCTTTCTTGGCGAAGCGGGACTCCAGACCGGCCTGTTCCTGGCGTTTAGCCTGGAACTCTCTTTCAAACTCCTGCCGCCTGGACGCCAACTCTGCATCCAGACGCTTCTGAGCTTCCACACGGTGCTCGTCTGCCTCCGTTCGGGCTCTGGCCACAATGGCATCTGCGCTACCGTGGGCCTTACGAGTCTTAAGGAGGAACCACAAGAAGGGCACTCCAACCAGCGCGGCACCGCCCGCGAGGCCTGCCAACATTAGTTCCATGAATACAAGACCTTTCCAGCTCCAGGCCCGGCAATACTGCCAGGCCTAATTGAAGGGGGAAAGCGGCCGTTCGGGCACCACAGGTGACGCCACGCAGCAGAAATATTGAGACGCTCTCAGCGAAGCAAAATAGTAAACAACTTCGCCTCGAGACCACAGTAGCGCAGTCTCGCTCTCATCCTGCATGCGGCGCCCGGGGCCGACCTCGCGTGACATTGACACACAACACCTCATGCACCCAAGGGCGTTGAAGTATCGATCAATTCTCGCGGGTACGACATCAAGTGCAACGACTCTGCCTTCCCCATGAACGTCATCAAGACAATAAGCCCGCTTGGTGAGAACTCCGTAACAAATATGCGCCCCGCTCAACCTCAACTTCACCCCGAGCACACTCCTCACTCGAGGAGCACAGCCACGCAAAGCAAAACTCCAGCTTCCGTAGAATTCAGTTCCTGTGATACCTGCCTGCCTGCCACGCTCCTGGAACACACGCTCGGAGTCCGAATGACCTTCAGCCAACGACAGGTTCGACTTTACTGGAGCCTCATAACAAGCTCCAGAGCCCGGCGCAGGCTCAACACAGACGCAGACAAAGGCAAGCCCCCCCCAAATTGTCCCGCCGAATCGACGATCAAAAAGCATTTGCTGTCTCGTGAATCTTGGTGAGCGAGCTGAATCCAGATCCTTCAAAAACACAAAATCACTGAAGCACTTGTGCATGAAGTAACTGCAGTTGCTTCACCGTTCCAAAACGGCCATATCTTAATTTCACCTTGAATCAAGTCAACGACCTAATTTTCAAACCATGACTTGAGGATCTGACAGGAGCATCCTCAAAAAAAAACCACCTCGCGTCAGCGAGGTGGTTTTTTTTAATTAAGCGGGCACTACCTACTCTCTCGGTTGTAGCCAATACCATCGGCGTGAAAGTCTTAACTACCGTGTTCGGAATGGGAACGGGTGTTTCCCTTTCACTCTAGGCACCCGCAATTTTCATTGGGTATTCTAAAGAATATTGTCTGGTAGGGATCAATAACCAACATCAACCCTGAAAACTAACACCAACGCTTTTCAATCTACAGCACACACTTGGCATGCTCATGAATAAAAAAGGTCAAGCCAATCGGCTATTAGTACCGGTCAGCTGAATGCATTGCTGCACTTACAC
>SXIK01000204.1 GCA_005772855.1 Planctomycetia bacterium
ATCTTCTCCGCCCAGGTTCAAGTGGATCTTGTTATCCTCGCCAAGAGCGCAGTACCGCGGGATGGACACCTTTGATTCACCCTGAAAAATGTGGGGCTCGTCAGTGACTTTCTTCAGTCCCGGAACTCCCAGAGACCACTGTGCCCCAGGACCTGGCAGCGCCTTGCCGTCCACCGCGACGAGTGGCGCCTTCACTCCCATAATTCCCGCAGGCCAGTCCACAGGGGAATTCGCCTCATAGACCTTCTGGGTGCCAGCTACCTTCTGCCAGCCGGTGATCTTGTACTTGGGGCAGGTAATGAACACCGGGTCATCCCCGAAGGCCTGAAAGGTGATCGGCTTGCCCGGGGTGCCGGAGTTCTTGGGAGAAAGCGTCTCTTGATAGACTCCTGCCTTGATGTAAACCGTGTCCCCCGCCACAGCCACCGCCGCCGCCTTCGACAAAGTCAGCCAGGGTTGAGCCAGAGTCCCGGGGTTGGTGTCGGCCGCCCCCGGCTGTTTCTGCGACACGTAGTAGGTCTCCGCTCGCGCTCCATGTCCCATCGCCAGGAACATCACCACAACACTCAAGCCCGGGATACAACGTCGGGGATTCATGTTCATGCCAATCCTTTCATGTGATGCTCATCCTCCGCTTTTCGTGAAACACCCTGCTAAAAGTGTGCATTCCCCAGCGCACGAAGAATGCACATTCCTCTGCTCACAACAGCTTCAGTTTGCCTCGAAGACTCCGTGCAGTAGAGATGCGAGCAATCTTGGAGGGGAAAGTCCACCGTTTTCTTGACACTCCCTGTACTCCTCGCGGGAGAGGAAGCCCCCCCCGCACCGGCCGCCTCCGACGTCGATGGCGGGTGAGCCTGGGTCCGGATGTCCCAATCACGGCCGCGAGGCTCCGAACTTACCACTAACGATCCAGGACCCTTCGAGCCCTCGGCGGATAGCCAACCTCCCCGAAGATTGCGGGCTGTCCGGTAGTCTCTTTTAGGTTCCGCCGGACCCGATTCGCGCATTCCGTCCCTGCGCAATGCCTTGACGGCCATCCTTTGCTGAAACTTATTGATTCGGGGCAAGCCGTGGATTAAAAATCCTGCTGGATCGTGGGCCAATTGGATCTTGGTGGGTCGTGCGAGGAGTTTTCAAGTTCCGCTTTTTCTTGAGCCACGGCGCCATCGTTCCCCCCGTAAGGGGATGGACGGCCTGTTTCTTGGTAACCCACCTGTCTGTTCCATGGGGAGATAGCACACATGAAACGATTTCAATCTTCCGCAGCTGCGCTGATGGTTCTGACGACCCTTTCGGGGGCTGTGCGAGGCTCGGACTCGCCACTCAACGACCTTCTTGAGCTGCTGAAGGGATCCGTCGAGTTCGACTTCCTCTTCACTGACGACGTCGCGAACACCCACCACGACTTCTTCCCCCTCAACCAGGCGCAGAATGCACGAGACGCGTTCGATCTGTCCTACGATGTTTTCACGCAGGCCCCCTACAATTTCCTGACCCCGTTCGTGACGACGCTGCCCGACTTCAATGTCACGATCAATGACTCCACCAACGTCGGCGGGGCCGGCACCGGCGGAATCTCACTGGACGCCCCAAACCTGGTGAGTCAGACGGAGTGCTTCATCCGGGGCACCTCACTCCACGAACTCTTTCACACGATCCAGTACAGCTACAACAACTCAAAGCCCTCCGTGCAGCGCTGGGCCCGCGAGTCGACCGCTCGAGCCATGGAGGACAAGTCGTTCACCGATCTCGACAACTCCATTGTCTGCAACTTCGTTCCGGGAGAGGTCAACGGCTACATGGGAAATCCCGACCAGGACCTCTTCGCCTCGGACAACCCTTACAAGTCGGCCCTCTTCTGGATGTACGCCATGGAGCAGCTCGGAAACACCGCGGGCGAGCCGCAGCGGGGCGTGGACTTCATTCGCCGATTCTGGGAGCGCGTCGAGGACACCGCCAACAACTCAACCGACGATGCGATCGAGGAGCTGCGCCAGACGGTCAGCGAATTCGCGGCGGGGAAGAACACCGAGCAGAACTTCGACGACTTCTTCCGCGACTTCGGCATTGCCAACTACACGCACAACCTCGACGCGACCGCGCTGCCCAACCCGAACCGCTACCGGTACGTCGATGAAACCGCGGCGGGCGGGGGCGTGACCTTCAACGCAGTGAGCCGGGATATGGTGGCCGTGCCGTCCAGCGGCTCATCCTCGGTAACACGCTACGGCAACCACTACCTCGAGGCCGATATTTCGAGCAACGCCGATTGCATCGTGGTCGGCTTCCACGGTGAATCCGACGAGACGGTGGGCTGGGCGCTCCTTGGAATCAAGTCCGGGGGCCGGGCCGTCACGTTGTCAAAAGCGAAGGGACAGTCTTTTTTCGGGGCGCTGCTCCAGCCCACGAGCGATCCCTTCGTGAAACTGGCCGTGGTGGTGACAGGGCTCGATGACTCGACCAACTTCGATTACGACTTCGCGATCGGCAACGTTAAGGTCCAGATCGAACGCCCGACGCTGACCCGGCAGGCGCTCGTCGGACCGCACGACGCCCCGGGGAGCTTCATCGCTCGCTTGCGCGTCAACGGCATCGAGGAGCTGACCCCCGCAGGGGCAGCGTCGATCAAGGGGCTCGAGCCCAGCACGTTCGAGGTCACCGTGGGCGGAGATGACGCCACGGTGGTCACAGGCGCATACGTCGGGGGGGACTACTGGCTCGTGGTACAAGCGCCGGTCAAACCGGCCGACGGGCTCTTTGATCTCCAGATTGTTTCCTGCGGTGTCTCCGCCACGTCACGCCAGTCCATCCTCTACGGCGACTACATCATGAACCAGGTGATCGTCCTGGACAAATCGGGGAGCATGAACGCGCCCACCGGCAACACGAAGATCAGCGCGGCCAGGGTGGCAGGGTCGCTCTTCGTGGACGCCGCACGGACCGGCGACCGACTGGGCGTCGTCACGTTCAATGGCACCAACAACGAGTGCAACGATGACTCGCAGCTCCTCCGCGACCTGGACACCGTGAACGACGCCAACCGCACGGCCGCGAGGAACGCCATCGGGGGTGTGTTGACCTCGGGCTGGACGTCCATCGGCGACGGGATCGAACGCGCCGAGGGCCGCCTCGATGTGAAGGCGACGACACCCCTCGACTTCCGCTACATCATCCTTCTTTCCGACGGCATGGAAAACGAGGGCCGTTTCTGGAACAGCGTGAACACGTGCGCGGGCGGCGGCAGTGAGGCCGCGGTGCGTCCGGGTGTGCTTGCCAGCGGCACGGTCGTGCACTCGATTGCCTTCGGCCCCGAGACGAACCAGGAGTTGATGCAGGAGATTGCCTCCAGCACAACTGGCGATTACTACTATGTCGATGTGTCCGAGGGGTTGGGCGGCTCGGTCGATCAGCCCGACGGGTCGGGCGCAGCCACAGGTATCTCGCCATCACTCCTGAGACTTCCCAACCGCATCAGCGACGTCTATGTCTCCGTGGCCGACCGCATCCGCGGCCGGCAGCGGCTCTTCTCAGCAGTGGGGACGACCGTCGCCGGAAAAGAGCTGGAGAAGGAGTTCCCGCTCAGGGAGAACGAGGTGGCCGACGCCGTCTTCTTCTTCAACTGGGACGATCCAGGAGCTGGCCTCGCCGTTGTCCTCCTCGATGGCGCGGGGAACCAGGTAACCACCGCCACGCACCCGGTCGAGATCTCGCAGAACTTGACCCACAAGGTCTACCGCTTCCTCAAGCCAATTTCACCCGGCCAAAAACAGTGGACAGCGCTCATCACCGGCCAAAAAGCGACTCAAGTCCTCTGCGGTCTTTCGGGACGTCCCATAAGCGGCGTGCGCCTCGACCTCGTCATTGGCCAGTACCTGGGCGCGGGCCAGTCGCCGCCGGCTCCGAGCTTCCTCGTGGGCCAGCCCATCCAGCTCGTCGGCATACTCACGGACAGAAAGGGACGGATCCGGGGAGCGAACGTCAGTGGAGAGGTGGAGCGCCCGAACGGACAGATCGACGAGATCGCTCTCGTGGACGATGGCGCGCACGACGACGGCGCAGCGAATGATGGTGTCTATGGAGTCCTCTACACACGCACCGATCTGGGCAGCCGGGGCGGCGTTCCCGACGACCAGAGCGGCAAGGACCCGGGCCAGCGCGGAAGCTACGTCGTGTCGCTCGTGGGGACCGGCGAGTCGAATGAAGGCGAGGCCTTCACACGGTTCGCAAATGGCGGCTTCCAGGTCGTCCTCGACACAGAGCTGAACCCAGACCGGGACCAGGACGGTCTACCCGACCGCTGGGAGATCGCCCACGGTTTCGATCCTCTGAAGCCGAACGGCAAGGGAGACCCCGACGGAGATGGCCTTCCCAACGATGAGGAGTATCGCCGGGGCACCGACCCCAATGACCCCGACACGGACGACGGGGGCGAGTCCGACGGCTCCGAGGTGAAGCGCGGTGCCAATCCGCTCAACCCGCGGGACGACAGCCCCTGCCGGCTGACGAGCTACTCCCTGGTCACGCGAGTGTCCGACAGCGATCGTGAAGGAGTACGGCCTGTCCCTCAAGCCAACGTCCTCATGTGGTCGATTCCGCTCGAACGTTGCAAGCCACTCGTCCATGTTTTTTGTGCCATCCGCGCGCCCGAGAAATTCGAGCGTGTGGCGACGATCCGCCCGGGCGATCGCGACTACGGCGCCTTCATCCACAAGGGGCTCACGGTGGGGCTGCCCTACTACTATTACTTGGTCGTCGAGGGCCAGGACGGGGCGATCTCGGCGCCAAGCGACGTGCTCCTGGGCATCCCGCTCGATGACCCGCTGCCGCCCGAGGGTTGGGTTCACATCAACTGCGGCTCGCCGACGACCGACTCACTGGACGTGAAGGTGTCCCTCGACCTGAGCAGTGAGGCCGTCGAGTTTATTTTGTCCGCCTCGACCGATTTTTCCCTCGCAAGGTGGACGGAACTGAGTAAAGCCAACGTCCCATTCGGCCTCGCGAAGGCCGGCCCTGTACCCGGACCCCGCTTCGTTTACTGCAAGTACCGTAACAAGTCGGGCGCGGAGTCCTACACTTACTCGGCGTCCATCTTCTTCGACCCACGGGGCAATTTCGATCGCGATCGGCTCTCCAATGAGATGGACCCTGACGACGACAACGACGGGGTGTCCGACGTCGACGAGATCCAGCGGTACTGCAGCAAACCATTCGACGCCGACTCGGACGGCGACGGCCTCCCGGACGGCGAGGAGGTGCGTCGGGGCACAAATCCAACAAGCTCCGACACGGACGGCGACGGCCTGGACGACAGAGAGGACCCAGACCCTCTCGTGCGCACCAGTTTGCAGCGCGGTGGCGACTGCAACCAGGACGGCCAGCTGAACATGGCGGATGGCATCTGCCTCCTCGGCCACCTCTTCCTCGGCACTCCGAACAAGCTGCCCTGCGGCGGGGGCGCGGTGACGGACCAGGCGAATATTAATCTGCTCGACTTGAACGGCAGCCGTGCCGTGGATATCTCTGACGCCGGGTACCTCTTCGGGTACCTGTTCCTCGGCAGCAGGCCGCCAATCCAGGGGCTCGAATGCCGGCCCATCAACGGCTGCCAGAACGTCTGCAAGCCCTGACGACCGCCCACCAGCAGCTCGTTTCTGAAAAATGGCCGCTGGGCGCGACATTCTTCGCACGCCCGTCTCCCGACGTGGGGGGGGCGTGCGAGTTTGGGGAAAAGCCGCCGTGAGCAAACAATCAGGGGAACCCACGACCGAGAATGAACGCCTCATCCCCGAAGAACAGTCCGCCCTGCGCTGATAAATTCGAGGCCAGGTGCCGTCGACCGGGCGAGAGCGGAGGACAGGGTCGGCGCGCACAGCCTCCGGGGTCCGTACAATCGGTGCTTGTATGCGCCTCCTACCCTTCTCTTGCCTCCTTCTGTGTGCACTGACCAGTGGCCCAAGAACCACACTTGCCCAGGCGTATCGACAAGCCCGTCGGCAGCTTGAATTCGAAGGGATCTTCCAGCGCACTCTCTCCCGTCACGATCGCCAGATCTCCTTTGTCCACCGGGTGAGAAACAACGCGAGGGCTCCCCTCCGCCAGGTGGAGATCTCCCTGGCCGTTCCACGAAACAACGCTCGCCAGCACATTCACAGGCTCGAATTCACCCCCAAACCAACTCGGACCACGACGGACGGATGGGAGCAGGAGACCGCCTACTTCGAGATCGACTCGATCCCCGCCGGAGGCGAGGCGGAGGTGCGCTTGAAGGCATCCGTCACCCTGCTGGACCTCCAGTGGATGCTCACGGACCGAGATGTGGGCACCTTGGACGAGATTCCGGAGCGCGTGGTGCGGCACTATCTCCGCAACGGCGACAACTACAAGCTCGAGGAAGCCATCGTTCAGAGGGCAGCGAAGCGTATCAAGGCTAACGAGGGATCCATTCTGGAACGTGTTCGCCGAATCCATGACTTCGTGATCGACACGATCGAATACAGCCGCGACGACCGCTGGGACCCCGCCGACAGAGTCCTGCGCGAGGGCAAGGGCTCCTGTTCCGAGTACTCCTACCTCATGATCGCACTCCTGCGTCTGAACGGAATCCCGGCACGGTACGCCGGTGGATCCTGGATCGAAAAGAACGGCGTTTCTCCTCCGCGAGACTCCAGCCTCTGGATCGAGACGTTTGTCGATCGGATCTTCCACCGTTGGGTGGAGGTCTATCTGCCTCGATGCGGCTGGTTCCCCGTCGATCCGACGCAAGACGATGTTGCTGACAAGGAGGGAGACCCTTACCGTTACTTTGGCCGCTTGCCGTGGTCGTACTTCACCCTGACGCATGGCGACGGCGACAAGTTCGAGAGCGGCCCACTGGGCTGGGAGTACCGGTCGAACACTCGGTGGCTTGGCGGCGTGGGAGTGGAGTCGCGGAACGTGCTGGTCGAGCGATTCGCGATCTGGAAGGCACCGGAAATCGCCGCCGGCGCGGCGGCGGGGAACTGACCGCCTCGCTCACCTCACGGGGATGTCCCGCAGGAGCGGGGACTTCTCCCGCTCGTAGTAGAGCTTGCCGTTGATATAGGCCCGCTCTACCAGGCTTCGAAAGTCGAGCGGGTGGCGAGTCAGGATCAAGATGTCGGCGTCCTTGCCCTTCTCGAGGCTGCCAACCCGGTCGGCAATCCCGAGGACCCGTGCAGGTTCAATGGTGATAGCCTGGATCGCAAGCTCCTCGTCGAGGCCACCGCGCACGGCGAAGGCAGCCTCCATGGCAAGAGCCGTGAGGTCCCGGCCGGCGAGACCGTCAACCGAAACACCCCGGCGGAGCGGCAAGATGGACACCTGGACCCCAAGCGCTGCGAACGCCGCCGGAATACGAATCGGGATGAGCCCTTGCTCATCCTGGATGGGTCGCGTGAGGTCGAAGTCGAAGTCCGGGCCTCGCGCCTTGAGCAGCACAGGGATCCGGCGGGCAGCCAAGTCGCGGGCGAGACGAACCGCTTGGTACGGGCGAGAGAGGATCAAGTCAAAGGGATACTTTTCGTGGATCGCCAGGATATCCAGCACCTGCTCCACGGTCTGCGCAGCAACAACGGTAGGCCTCTGATTCTCGAGAATTGTGACGTACAACGTCAGCTCGGGTGGCGCCCGGGGCGGCTGCAACTTCTTCGTCTCGGCCTCGCGGACGGCCTTGAGGTGCTCGGAGGCTTTGCGGAAACTCTCCCGCAGGCGGGCGAGGTTCAACTCCACCTGCCGCGTCGGAATTGCGAAATAGTTGAGCCCGGGCTCTCGAATCAGCATCGAGTCCAGGTCACCCTGGGTAAGCTTGATCACCGCCGAATTGGCTCCGGAGATCGCCCCAGTATCTTCTCCGAAGATGCCGAAGAAGGGCACGTCAATAACGTTGGCCGTGGTGATGCCGTTGGCCAGTGCAACTCGAAGCCCCAACTGGTAGGGGTCGAGGCTATCGGCAATGTTTCCGTCGGTGGCTGCCACACCGACTCCGGAAGCCTCGATGGCCACCCATCCCGGCATCACGTACTTACCCGTCGCGTCAAGGACAGTGGATCCGGCGGGCACCGGAAGCTCACTACCCACCGCCTCGATCCTGGAGCCGCGGATGATCACCGTGCCCCTGGAGAGCATGGGGCCCACGGCCGTGATCACGGTACCACCGACGATCGCAGTCGCGGGTCGTTGCGGAAGGACCGGCACTTGCGCGAGGTAAAGCACGAGCAAGAGGCTTGTCACTTCAAGGCCTCCCCCGAGAGGCTGGAGGTTGTTGGGTCGTCCGAGAACACTTCCTCGCCGTCGATGAAGGCTCTCAGGAGGCGCGCGGATCCACTCAAGGGCTCACCTCGATAAACGCAAAACGACGCGAAGGCTCCCTTCTCGAGCGTCCCCAGCTTGCCTTCAAGCCCTAGCATCCTGGCGGGCACTGTCGTCACCGAGGCGAGCGTATCGAACTGCGGGACGCCGCATTTCACCATCTCGGCGAGAAAAAAAAACATCCTCTCGTGCCCTTCCAGCGTGTCCGCGAGCGGCACAAACGCAACGGGGATCGCATTTTCGTGGAAGAGCCTGGCCGAGGCCACGAGCACGGATGACTCTCGAAAGGCTTCAACCCGGGGCTCAATGACCACGCCCCTCAGTTGATCCTTCCGCCGGACCAGCTTCTCCACGCAATCGGCCGGCTGCGGAGCCGTGACGAGCACGAAGGACGGCTTGACGCTCAAGGCATCGAAAAAGCGGAAGAAGTGGTCCAGAGAGGCCGGCGTGCGCACGCGAATGAAGAGCGGAAGCTCTCCCTTCAAGGCCAGGACCAGCGGGTCCGGCGCCCTGGGCGGTGCCGCGGGCGCTTGTGGTGGCGGCTGAGCCGCAGGCGGAGCGGGAGCTTTCTTTTCCTCGCCCTTCTTCTCCTCGGGCTTTGACTCGCTCTTCTTCTCCTCCGACTTCACCTCGGCCGACTTTTTCTCTTCAGCCTTTTTCTCCTCGGCCTTCTTGACGGCCTCCTTCTCCTTTGTGATCGTATCGGCGGCCTTCTTCAGCTCGCCTTCGGCCACATCACGCCAGCGCTTGCCGGCCTCGTAACCAAGGAGCAGGTACGCGCCTTCCTTGACCACCAGCTCACCCCGAGGCTTGTCCCCGGTCTTGCCCCGACCTGGCCTCAAAACAGCCGCTTGCCCCGCGAGAAACGCGCCCGCGTCGGGAAGCCAGCCAAAGGCGGCATAGCCCGATCGGCCAAGGCGCCGCCACACGGCTTCCTCGGGCATGACGGAACCTGCCGCGGAGAGCCGACGAGCATCTCGCGGTTCGCGTGCAAGCACCGAGGGCACTGGACCTGCGTCGCCCCGATAACTTCGCTCGGAGATCGTGCTGAGGGGATTGACAAGGCCCGGCAAGATCAATACCTCGCCCAGATCAAGGACCTCCACTCCCGCAGGCGGCTTCTCGCCGGAGGAAAGAACTCCCTCCACCAGCTCTGCCCTCACGAGCAAGTGGCCATCTTCGACCGTGTTTCCCGGACCGACCACAATCCGCGAGGCACGATAGGCCTTGAGGGCCGGTGCGTCAGCGGCAAGGACAATCCCTCGGCCGGCAATGGCCGCAAGGAGCATGGAGAGGAGCTTAAAGCATCTCATTCAAAACCTCCGCGGCTCCTTGCGCGTATCATAGACAATGCGCCCATTCACGATCGTGGCGACAACGTGGTTCCGCACATCGAAGGGGTTGCCTGTCCAGAGGACCACATCGGCGTCCTTTCCTTCCTCGAGGCTGCCCACGCGATTTTCGATCCCGACGGCCCTGGCGCCGCTGATGGTGATTCCGCGGAGCGCGACCTCCTCGTCGAGGCCGAATCGGATCGCCATTGCGGCCTGGTAACTCAGCTCCTCCTCGGGCACCACGCCCGCGTCGGTGTTGATGCCGACATCCCTGACTCCGCCGTCGTACCAGCGCTTGGCGGTACCCACGACCGTGCCTCGCTCCGAGTCAAACCAGAACTGACGCGGGCCATTCATGACCATGATCCCGCGTTCAGCCACCTCGGGCGCCAGCTCGGAGCCGTCGAACTCGCCATGGTCGATGACAACCCAAAGTTTCATCTCGTCCTTCAGGATCCGGATCGTGGACAAAATCAGGTGATATCCCTGCGTGTGCACCACCACCGGGTACTCGCGATGGAAGAGGCCTCGGAAGTACTCGAGGCGAGGATTCCTTGCCGGTGGATCCTTCGTCCTGCCGGCCTCGAACTCGTCCCAGGCGGAAGTGTACCGACGCCCCTCCTCCAGAGCGTTACGAATGAGCCAGTTCATTCCCATGCGATCACGTCCCAGATCTCCCCCCCGACGCTCGGGGTTCCCGCCCTGCGCAATCTTGAGGGCACCGGGGAAACGGATCAGCGCCTCCTCGACGGTATCGCCTCCTGTCTTCATCAAGGCGCCGAAGCCACTCATGTTGGTACCGCTTCCCGAGATGAAAAGGATCGTCGTCACCCCGCCAGCCTGCGCTCGCTGGAGCCGGAGGTTGTTGGGGATGATGTTGTCGAGCACTCGAAAGCCAGGGTTGACAGGGTAGACCATGTCGTTGATGTCGCTCCCGCCGACGTGGGAATGCAGGTCAACAAAGCCCGGCAAGACCCAGAGGCCGCTGGCGTCGATGACCTCGTAGCCCGTGGGGCGATAATCGGCCGGGGGGTCGATCAGGACCTTGTCGATCTTTCCACCCGAGATAAGCAGGGCGGCACCGGCGTGAACACCCCTTGTGACGGTCACGACCTTTCCGCCGAGGATTGCGATTCGGGGCGCATGCGCCAATGCCCGCGACGCGGAGGCAAGCTGCAGCACCGCCAGGACCGTCAAGAACCCTGCTGTCCCGGATGCGAGTTGTACTCCTGCGCTTCTCATGGCTTCAAGTCACCTTCCACCATCACGCGCAGGACTCGCGTGCCAGGTGCGAAAGGCTCCCCGGAGAGAAAGACCAGATCGCCATCCTTGCCCTCCTCGATCGAGCCCACCCGATCCTCGACCCCCAGGATCTCGGCAGCCCGAATCGTCAACGCCGCCAGCGCACCCTCGGCGTCCCAACCCTCGCTGACAGCGAACGCGATCTGGGGCACCAGCTCCCCGGCACCGGTGGCGACGCCGGAGCGGAAGGAAAAGCGCAGTCCCGAGGCTGCGATCTGCCTGGGTACGTTGACTTTCGTCGGGCCTTCCGCCGCCACGAAGGGAATGGAGAGGATCGCCTGCACGCCAAGGCGCCGCAGGTCCTCGGCAACGCGATCGACGCGGCCAGGGCCGTGAACGACGACCCTCATACCAAAGTCCGTCACGAGGGTTCTCGCAAGAACGATGCCGCTTTCAATGGGGGACGCGTACACGAAGGCCGTGGCCTTCTTCTCCAGAAGGGCACGGAATGGCTCGAGCTCTTCTCGCTTCTCCGGGGCGTCCCCCTGAGGCTTCAACTCGTACGCCTTCCAGCGTTCGTGGTACTCCTTGGCCTTCTTGAGCTCCTGTGCCTGCACATCCGTGCGAATCACCAGGCCAGCGAACGACCGTATCGTTGCCTCCTCTCGCGAGCCACCCTTGAGCTTCCAAACCGTGACTTGCCCCGCGATGGGAACCGAGGGATCGGGCAGGATTGCAACGGTCGTGATTCCTCTCCGCAAGGGTTCCATCAGACTGGGGTCCCCGGGCTCGATGGCATCCGCCAGCCGGAAGGTGCTGCGGCCCCCACCGCCAGCCGCCCCCGAGAGCGCAGCCGCCTCGGCCACAAGAACCTCCGCGCGGGCTCCGACACTCGTTCCCGAGTCGATGAAGCCAGGCACGATGACCTCGTTCGAGGCATCGACCGCAAGCGCTCTGGGGGAAAGCTGCGCAGAGAAGGGCCCCGGACCCACGTAGCGAATTTTCTTCCTCTCGAGGACGACGATGCCGGCTGGCGTCACGTCTCCCTTCCCGTTGTGCACCGAGCGGGAACGGACAATCGTGGCGTCAGGTCCCAGGCCGCCGGGCCCCTCGTGGTGGACCAGCTCGCCGGACACGAACACGGCCTGCACCTTGCCCTCAACCGTGAAAAGATCTCCACCGAGCACAACAAGATCAGCGTCCTTCCCCGGCTCAATCGAACCGACGCGATCGTTCACGCCCAGCAGGCGCGCAGCCGATGAAGTCACGCACTGAAGAGCCACCAGAGGGTCAAGCCCGGCTCGCACAGCGCTCTCGGCCTGAAGAAGCAGCTGGCCGGTCTCCGCGTCCGTCGGGCTGTGAATGACGACGCTCACACCCGCCTTCACGAGCTTCACAAGAAGCTCCTCGCGGTAGCGGCCCTCGCTCGTCTCCGAGGTCAAATCTCCGCTGGCTATCACGCCGGGCTGAAAGCCTCCCGCGAATACGCAGGGCACGCCAGCCTCAACCAGCTCCGGCGCCACGAGGTCGGCCTCGCGTCCGCCCTCGAGCACCATTCGAAGCTTCTGCTCCTTCGCCACTCGCAGCATCTGCAGGATGTCGCGGGCTCGATTGGCACGCACCCGCAGGTAATCGACTCCGTTCAGGACCAACACGGCCGGAGCGGCATCCAACACCGCTGGCTCGGGGAACGAAGCATCCGCCCCCCCACCCCAGGCCTTCAGGAGCTGCCTTGCGTCGTCAAAAAGGGTCCTCAGGGCCAGGAACTCTCCCGGTCGCGACTGCGGAAGCTGAAGGGGCAAGACGTCGAATGGGTTGTCTGGCGAGGCCGAGATTGGCGGATCGTAGATGGAGGGCGGACGCTTCGGTAGCTCCCCGAGGGTCACCTGCAAGCCCGTGGCACGCAGGAGCACCCTTGCGAGCGGGTTCGCGGCAAGACCCGCCGTCTTCACCACGCATCCCCGCCCCGAGACAAGACGTGTCGGCTTGCCCGCCGAGTGCGAGACCCCCGGCCCGACATGAACCGTTGTCACCCCACCCTGGAGAATCGCCCGCCGGTCGGCGAAAAAGTCCCAGCCGTCCACGGCCTGAATCTCGGGTGACACGCTCTTGTCGACATCGCTCGTTTCGCCAGTCAAGGATGTCTCTGCATCGATGAGGCCGGGGATCACGACGTGGCCGGGCAGCGCGTAAACAGGCGTACCCCGGGGCGCCTCGACCTGGACCCCCACTGCGACGATCTTGCCCCCCTGAACGAGCACCGCGCCGCGCTCGAGCACCGCGCCCGTACCCGTGTAAATCTTGCCGGCGCGAAGCAGGAAGTCGGGGCCCAACGAGTCGGGTTCGGTGGCACCCGCAACTGCCTGAAGCCCGACCAACGCAATCGCGGCGACGACCCGGGGCAACTGGTTCTGAATCTCTACAACCTGGCGCACCTAGAACCTCCTCTCGGGCTCCCTTTGAAGGGCCTCGAGGTCAGGGTCCCTGTCACGTCGATAAACTTCCTTGCCCTCGATCAGGACCACCTCGACCCAGCTGCGCGCGTCGAGCGGATCGCCGCTGAAGATGGAGAGGTTCGCATCCTTGCCCGGCTCGATCGTGCCCATGCGATGGTCGAGGCCGAGGATCGTCGCCGGCGTCAAGGTAACGGCCTTCAGGGCCTCGGCCCTCGGGATGCCGAAACGAACCAGCTGCGCGGCTTGATACCACAGGTGGAGCTCGCCCCTGCGGGAGAGGCGTGGTCCATACTTGCCGGGATCGGGCACGGGTTGCACCGCGAAGCGAATACCGGCGTCGAAGAGAATTCGAGGCGTCACGAATCGACGCTCTTCCAGCGTCCTCAGGTCCGTCTCCCACGCCACCAATTCGCCGTCGAGGACGACGGGCCCAAGGTCCGATCGACCCTTGAGCACGCTGGCGAGCCTGTAGGCGTCAGGACCCAGGACAAGCGTCGCCTTCAATCGGTTCGAGTCGATCAACTCGAAGGCCTTGAAGACGTCGGAGGCGCCCGGGCAGTGGATGAAACAGCCCAGATGGCCCCTGACAACGTCGATGAGCGGCCGCAGCTCGGTCGACAGCTTGTCGGTATTCAGCTTGTCCCAGTCGATCTCCTGCCACTGGGCCCGCGACTCGACCACAGAGGCAAGGCTGAGCTCACCGACGGGCCTTCCACTCAGGAGCGTGCTGATGCTCTCGGACGAGATCTCGAGGGCCTGGATGTAGAGGTCGAAGAATGTCTTGCGGAGCGCAGCGATTGTCTGCATCCGCGTCTCCCCGATGGATGCCCGCAGCGAGATCTTCATTGCCGATGGCGACTTGACCACCATGGCCTCAACTGTCCGCCCAGTCGTTCTCACGACGGCGCCCTGGCCGCCAATGCGCGTGGCGTTCGCTGGAATCACATGAGCGATCGTCACACCATCGCGCAACGAGTCCTTGATGGCCTGCGAGGACGGATCGATGCCGTCGAGCACGCTGATATAGGCGGCATTGGGAACATTCTCGTTGGGAACGCGCAGACCGATGGTCGTGTGGACCGAGATCAACCCGGGCATGGCGGTCGCACGTGGAAGCCGAATCACCTTCGCGTTCCAGGGAACCTCGATGCCCTTGCCGACGGACTTGATCCGACCCTTCTCGATGAGGATGGTTGCGCCCTCGATCTCGTCGCCCGACACGGTGATCACCCGGGCGACCTGGACGGCCAGCGTCTCCTCATACTGAGACTCCGGTGGCGCTTCCTCTGCCGAGACCGCTGCGCCGAGGAGAAGAGTCAGGCTCAAGAGTCTTCGCGTCAAAATTCTTGCTCCGTTTCTTGATCAATCCGCCCCGCTGTCATCGTCCACAGGACCGAGGACGTGACGTCCAGAGGGTCGCCGGAGAAGGCGACCAGATCGGCGTCCTTCCCACTCTCCAGGCTGCCAACGCGCGCTTGAACACCCAGGACTCGAGCCGCACCCAGCGTCAGAGCCTCGAGCATTCGGTCCTCTGAAACGCCGTGGCGAAGAGAGAACGCCGCTCGCGACCGCAAGAGCGGCACCTCATTGCCGTCCCGCGAAGCGTACGCGAACTCGAGGCCCGCCTCCGAAAGTAACGCCGGAAGCCTGGCCAGGAGCTGCCACTCGCTCTCGGGCTGCTCCTCGGGCATCGCCATTCCGGGGTCCAGAAGAACGGCCACATGGTCCGCCGCAAGGCGTGGAATGAGCCCCGTGGACTGGCCGCCGCCCACGATCTGAATTCTCAACTTGAACTCCTCGGCAAGTCGAAGTGCAGCAAGGATCTCTTGCGTGTGATTTGCATGAACACGCAGCGGGCGCTGGCCCAGGAGTGACTCCCGGAGCCGGGCCTTGCCAGTTGGGGAGAGCATGGCCGGGAGTTTTTCGGGATCGGGATGATCCATCGCCTCAAAAAAAGCTCGTCTTGCCAGAAAGACCGTGCCCATGCGCGTGTTGGGGATACGGAAGGTGTAGGTGAAGGGTCTGGAGAAGCGAAGGTTGAAGTTGCCAAGGGAAGCCTCCTCGCTCAACGACACATCGAGGAATGCCTCGCGGGCAAGCACACGATCAGCCGCCGGGCCGGACACAGCGCTCGTCCGCACGACTGCGCCCAGCCCACCGATCACGTTGCGAGCGCCCGGCGAAATCGCTGCGCAGGTAACTCCTGCGGCCAGAGCACGGGCCAGGGCCGGGTGGTCCAGGTCCAACGAGTCCAGCACGCGAATCTCGGGCGTCAGCTCACTCCACTCTTCCGCAGAACGTCCAAGGACACCCAGGTCCGAGCCACAGTCGATGAGACCTGGAGCGATGCTCCCGGAGACCTCAACAACGCGAACCCCCAGCGTGTCGTGTGAAAGGTGCGCGCCCACTTCCACAATCTTACCATCGCGCACGAGCACCTCTCCGGGTTCGATTGGAGGGCGAGAGACGGGGTAGACCCTGTGCGCCCGGATGACGAGTGTCTCGGCATCGAGGGACTTCACGGAGACAACCCAAAGCGCCAGGAGGAACAGCAAGACTCGCCGGAGAGCCCGAAAAATCTTTTCAGTCGTTCTTGACATCACCACCTCCAGCGGGCACTGAAGCCATCCCTGGGACGAAAAGCGTCTCGCCATCGATGGCGACAGACTCGATGCGCCTTGCGAGCGTGAACGGATCGCCGCTCCACACCACAAGGTCAGCATCGGCGCCAACCTCAAGCGAGCCCACGCAGCCGGGGACCCCGTAGAGCTCCGCGGGCCATGCGGTAAGGGCGAGCAGTGCCTCGTCGCGAGAGAGTCCCTGCTCCATGGCAAGGATGGCGCTCGAAAGCAGGTCGCGGCGCGTGCCCCCCATCGAGAAAGCGATCCGCGTTCCAAGACGACACAATGCTGCCGCCGAGCGAAGCCTTGGAGCCGCCTCGCCCAGCGCGAGAGGCCCCAGGATCGCGAATTGAGGCCGCTTTGCCCCGAGCCACCCTGCTTGAGTGATTCGTCCGGCGTCGTAAACGGCGACGCGGGCGCCGGTGCAGCCAAGGATCTCGAGCGCCCGGTCGGACGCGGTACGACTCGGCACCTCAACGACAATTGTCCCCGCGAAGCCAGGCTTGAAGGGTCGCGACCAGGCCCACTCCTCGAGTGCCGCGACAGCACCGCTCAGCGCAGTCGGATAGCGGGGCAAGCTGAGAAGAGGAGCCAACGAAGTCTTGACCCCCGCGGGATCGCGGAGAATTCGCAGCCGCGCGCTTCCCGGAACGACCTTGAGGAGCGAAATTCGCCCACCAACCACATTTGCGCTGCCGGGCGAGAGAGCCACCGTGGTGATGCCGCTGGCAAGCCGGAGCGACAGTTCCTTGTCCCATGGATCGAACCCATCGATCACGCGCAAGTCCTCGCTGATCGCGCTCGATATGTCGTCCGTCTCGCCCGCGATGCCGGCGTGAGAATGCGCGTCCAGGAAACCCGGCAAGATCCAGCGCCCCTCCACTTCCCAGACCTGCGCGCCTGCCGGAATCGATGTCTCCGCGCCTCCCACGGCCTCGATGCGCCCGCCTCGTGCGACAATCACGCCCCGTTCGATCTCACGGACCCTGCCGCCAACTGCCGTGAGAATGCGAGCCCCTCTCCAGGCCACGATGGACGCGGAGGCTGGCACCGGGGCCTCGGCGCAGGCGGCAGCGCTTCGAGCAATTCGCGGGAGCTCCTCCGCGGTCGAAGTGGCGTCCAGTGGACCCCGGGCTGACCCCGCTGGAGCATCCACCTTGAACATCTCCCCCTCGACACAGACCCATTCGATCCGGCTACTGAAATCGAGGGGCTCCCCGGAGAAAATGACGAGGTCTGCATCTTTCCCCACGGCGAGGGACCCGAGACGTCCGTCGAGGCCAAGTACCCTCGCCGGCACACTCGTGACGGCTCGCAAGGCCTCTTCAGGTGGCAGCCCTCCTCGCACCGCAACGGTCGCCTGAAGCCGCAACCGGCTCGCCGAGAGACCTGTCTGCCCCGCAGAGGCGATCGCAAGGGGCACCTTCGCCCCGGCCAGAAGCGCCGCGTTGCACTCGGTGTGGTCGCGGTACTCGAGCGCATTGCGGTCGCAAAGGACGGGCTCGACGGCAACAGTCGCCCCCGAGGCCTTGAGGGCCTCTCGCATCGTGTGGCCTTGCGTGGCGCCAAGGATGACAAGCCGCAAACCCATTTCCTTCTTGAGGAGCAGCGCGTACTCGAGGTCATCTCGTCGATGCGCCTCAAGGAAGACAGGCAGCTTGCCTTCCAGCGCCATCGCGAGCGCTTCACGTCCCACGTCCAGTGCGGGCGGACGTGGTGGTTTCGGAAGCTCCGGCAACCTGGGCGGCTCACCACCGGCCCGAGGCTGAGAAGCGGGCAAGGGATTCTTGTCGTTTTCCTTTCGCTTCCTGACCTCTTCGTTGTGCTTCTCCACGGCCTTCCAGTGGGTGTCCCAGGACTTTCTGTATTCCCTCGCGGAGTTGAAGAGATTTCGAAGGCGGTAGTACTGCTCGAGTCGCTCTGCTGACAACGAGCGCTCGGTCGAGACACCCAGCGCGGCGATGTAGTGCGATTCGCGAGCGATCAACTCACCCCGTTCGCCCTTCAACTTCACCACGGCACCTAGCCCCCCCGCACCCTGGGACACGCCGGGAGAAATCGCAACCGTCGTGATGCCATGGGACCGGGCGGTGGTCCAGAGGAGATCGAAAGGATCCAGGGCATCGAGCACTGTGCGTGACTCGGAGGCGCCAAGATCGCGAAGGTCGGCTTCCCGGACAAAAAGGCGGGAATAGAGGTCCACGAGGCCAGGCGTAAGATGCTGGCCCCTGGAGTCGATCGTGCGAAGCCGCTCGGGGATCATCACCTCGAGCCGCTTGCCAACGGCGGAGATCTTGCCACCCTCAACAACGAGAGCACCATCTTCGATCACGCCACCCACTCCATCGTGAAGCGTTGCCCCCACCAGGGCGAAATCCGACGCCGAGAGTGTCGCGCCAGCGATCAAGATCGTGATGCATGCTGAAAGCTGCTTCCCTATCAACACCATTCAAGATAGCGGCGTACCGCTGTCCTCTCTCCGAGTCAAGAAGCACCACGGGCATGACACGGATCCAGTGATTGCGTGCAAGTGATGTCAGGAATGCGACAATCTTACAGGTGCCTGCTCGTGTTGTAAACGAGACTGAGAGCGTCTAAAATCCGGGCCCAATTTTGTCGCTTCAACCTCTGGAGTAGAGCACGTCTCATGTCAGGAAACGCAGCCAATCCGGGCGCCCCAGTCCCGAAAAACTCAGAAGACCTTGCAGTTAACACGATACGAGTTCTCTCCATGGACGCCGTTCAAAAGGCGAACTCCGGGCATCCCGGCCTTCCCATGGGGTGCGCCGACATGGCCTACGTTCTCTTCACGAGGTTCCTCAAGTTCGACCCGGGAAACCCCGACTGGCCCGATCGGGATCGATTCGTGCTCTCGGCAGGCCACGGATCCATGTTGCTTTACTCGCTGCTCCACTTGACAGGCTATGACTTGCCCATGTCGGAGCTGCAGCGCTTTCGTCAGCTCAACTCGCACACCCCCGGCCACCCCGAGCTCGGCGACACACCGGGCGTCGAAACCACGACAGGCCCTCTGGGTCAGGGTTTCGCCACGGCGGTCGGCCTTGCGCTGTCGGAGACGCTGCTATCTGCGCGGTTCAACACGCCGGAGCACAAGATCGTCGAGCATTTCACCTACGTGCTCGCAAGCGATGGCGACCTCATGGAGGGCATCAGCCACGAAGCCGCGAGCCTCGCCGGCCACCTGCGGCTCGGGAAGCTCATCTGTCTCTACGACGACAACCTCATCTCCCTCGACGGCCCCACAAGAATGTCGTTCACAGAGGATGTCGAGAAGCGCTTTCAAGCGTACGGCTGGCACACCGAGAGGATTGATGGCCACGACCGCGCTCAGATCGAAAGAGCCATCACGGCGGCGCGTGCCGAGACGGGCCGGCCCAGCTTGATTCTCTGCCGGACCATCATTGGGAAGGGGAGTCCCAACAAGGCCAACAGTCACGAGGCGCACGGCTCGCCTCTGGGGCCGGAGGAGGTCGAGGCGACACGAAAGAACCTGGGCTGGACGCTGCCGCCATTCACGGTGCCCGAGGAGGTGCGCCCACTTTTCGCAGCCCCCGGCGAGCGAGGCGCGAAGCAGCGCTCGGAGTGGACAAGGCTCCTCGCCGCCTGGGAGTCGAAAAACGCCGACAAGGCCGCACTTTGGAAACGATCACTTGCCCGAGAGCTGCCAGCGGGCTGGAAGGAGAAGCTCCCGAAGCTCACACCAGCGGACAAACCGATCGCCACTCGCGCCGCCTCGGGCAAGGTGATCAACGCGCTGGCCGATGCCATGCCCGAGCTGATGGGTGGCTCGGCCGATCTGGCAACGTCGAATAACACCTCCGTCTCGGGCAAGCCGGCGGTGAGCGCCGAGGACCGCACCGGCCGCAACATCTGGTTCGGAGTCCGCGAGCACGCCATGGCGGCCATCATGAACGGGATGTCGCTTCACGGCGGCATTCGGCCCTATGGCGGAACCTTCCTGACGTTCTGCGACTACATGCGACCGAGCGTGCGCCTCGCGGCACTCATGAAGCTGCCCGTCATCTACGTCTTCACGCATGACAGCATCTTTCTGGGGGAGGACGGTCCGACGCACCAGCCCATCGAGCACCTGGCCGCGCTGCGTTCCATTCCGAATCTGAGCGTGATTCGCCCCGCCGATGCGAACGAGACCGCCACGGCCTGGGCGCTCGCCCTGGAGCGGAAGGACGGTCCCACGGCGCTCATCCTCACGCGACAGAACCTGCCGATCTACGAGGAGACCACGCACGGCAAGGGGTCCGAGCGAGGCGGCTATGTGATCGAGAAAGAGTCGGGCGGTGAGGCAGATCTGGCGCTCATCGCCACGGGCTCGGAGGTCTCTCTCGCCCGGGAGGCTTCAAGGATGCTCCGGGAGAGGGGCGTCCGCGTCAGAGTCGTGAGCTTACCCTCCTGGGACGTATTCGAGGCACAGCCGCAAAGCTACCGAGACTCGGTTCTGCCGCCCAACCTCACACGTCGCCTCGCTGTTGAGGCCGGCGTGCCATTTGGCTGGGAGCGATACGTCGGCCGTGAGGGCCGCACCCACGGAATCCAGCGTTTCGGGGCCTCGGCCCCCATCAAGGACCTTCAACAGCTCTTCGGCTTCACCCCGGAGGCCGTGGTGTCAGCCGCCGAGGCGCTCCTGTCGACCCGTTGAACGCCTCATCGGAGCCCCCGGGCCTTGCCACTCGCCGTACGCGGGGAATCGCACGGATTCGGACCTTGAAATGCCAGAGTCGATTTGGCGACACTCCTTGAATCCCAATGACCGACGACCCCCTCCCATCCCCTGCGAATTCCCAACCGGCACCAGAACCATCCAGCCTGTTCGAAAACGTACTTTATGGCGCGAGCCTCCCGGAGCGCCTCGCCCGCGGCATGATCGGGGCCGCAAGCGGAATCCTCCGTGAGTCCGCGCAGGCCGTGGTGCCGGACGCCATGAAGGCCTCGAAGCTTTACCAGATCGCCGTCGAGAAGATCTTGAGGAGACTCGTCGAGGATATTGGCGGGCTCAGGAGCAGTGCCCAGGACTCCTCCACCAGCTCCGCAAGCGTGGCACAGATGGCCGTCTCGAACGCTGTTGACGTCGCGGGGCTGGCAACCCTTCACCTCTCGCCGCTCTGGATCCTCGCCATCGTGAGCGACGCCGCGCTCGGGGTGCGGACCTACTTTCAAGCACTGGTGAAGGAGCTCAAGGCGAAGAAAGTCATCGAGGGAAGCGCCACGATCGACACAGTCGACGATCTGCTCGGCTCGATTCAGGGCTTCTCGGGGGCCGTCGCAGAGAGGCTCGATACTCCCCCCCTGACGCTCGAGGAGCTGGGACATACCGCAAGGCAACTCCGCAGCGAGACGACACGCACGGAGCTTCTGAAGCTCCTCCCGGCCGAGGAGATCGATCGGATTTGGCGCGAGATCCACGAAACAGCCGCGCAGGAAAACCTCTCGGTCTTTCAGATCTCCACTGCCATGGGCATGATGGCACTCGATCGCCTCACAATGCTTGGCAAGGGGGCCGTGGGCAGCGTGAAAGTGGGCTTTGACCTTCTGGACGATAACGTGCTCGACTACTATCGACAGTCGCTCGAACAGCTTCGCGAAAAGGGCTTTCACGCAGCTCTTGCCGAGATTTACGAGCCGTATCTGAAGGCTCTCAGGCACCTCTTCGAACCGTCGACACCTTCGTACACCGAGAAGATGCTACGTGGCAAGCTCTGGAAGAAGGCCTGCGACCGCCTCCGCTCCTGGTTCCGGCGTCCCTGGCGACTCCGGGGGGAATTCCCAAGGAATCCTGAAAACCTGCTCCCGTCATCATCATCGCCGGACCTGGCAGGCAGCTTGGGCAAGGGCCAGCCGGGGGCGCCAGGGACGAGGTGACCTCGTCGGACGGCCAGACGCCGCGTACCGCGTCGCTTCCCCCCGGGGCAGATAGAAAACTCGAACTCGACCCGGACGGGGAGGCCTGCGCTCTAGCGGACAGCGCTGGAGCGCGCCTTGGCTGCGAGCTCGGCCTTGTGTTTCTCGGTCATAACCTCGACCGCCTTGGCCTGCTGGGCAATAAGATCCGGACGCGCGTCCATTGCGCGCGCCTTGGCTTCCAGCGTACTGTAAGCCTGCCCCTGGAAGTTCGGCATTACGTGCTGCGCGACTAGCTCAAAGCTCCTCTTCGTCGCCTGGGGGTTGGCCCACTCATGCGCAAGCATCAGGTAGGCACCGAATCCGCCCTTCGACTGCTTCATGAGCCGATCGATCTGCTCGCTGCACATATCGGGCGTTCCAATCGCGCCCAACCCCGTGGTATTTACGAAGTCGATCATCTCGCGCGGGTTGCTCCCCGCTACCGACATTTGCGGGAAAGCGGCGACCATCTGAAAATACTGGAACCATTTTTCAATACCGAATTCAACATCCTTGTAAGCCTGCTCCTTGGTTGCGGCCGCATGTAACGGGCCCACGAGTCGCCACTTCGATCGATCGACATGGGTCCCGAACGTCCTGGCGCGCTCCTCCATTACATCCCAGTGCAGCGATAGCGCATCGAAGCCTGTCGCCTGGGTGGCACCGACCGACAGCAGCCCGACACCGTGCCTGCCCGCCACGCGCGGCCCGCTCGGCGAGGCGACCGCAGCCACAGCGATATCAAACAACGGGTTGGAATACGGCCGCAGGTGCAGGCGCGCTTCGCGCAGATCCCAGCGGTGATTCTTGAACGTCACGGGCTCGTCGGTCCGAAAAAGCTTCATGATGATATCGAAGCTTTGCTCCAGCAGTTCCCTCGTCTCGGCCTGGCTCACGCCGATCATGGAGGCGTCCGTCGGCAAGGATCCTGGACCAACACCCAGCATGACTCGACCGCGCGTCAGATGATCGAGCAGCACGATGCGCTCGGCGACCCACAGCGGATTGTGGTAACTCAGGCTCACTACACCGGTGCCCAGCCTGATATGTCGTGTGCGCTCGGCGGCGACCGCGATGAAGATCTCTGGCGAAGCAATGATCTCGCTGCCGGCCGAATGGTGTTCGCCGATCCAGGCCTCGTCGTAGCCGAGCTTGTCGAGATACTGTATCAGCTCGAGATCTCGTTCCAGCGCGAGCGTGGGGTTCTGTCCAGGGGTATGGAAGGGTGCAAGAAAGACACCAAAGCGAAGGCGAGGACTCATGAGATCTCCAGTCTTAACCAACCTCTGACAGGTCCACGGTGAATCCCTGGACAAAAAGTTGGCACAGAGTATAGCCGACGGAGGTGAAGCGTGCAGCAGTGAAGCCCAGAGCCCACGCGCCCGGGACGAGGTGATGGGGAACAGCCCACGCGCCTCATGCAAGCCACGAGCGACCCCGCAGGCGAGTCCCCCCGGCACTCCCCATCACCTGCCCTCGATGCCATGAGCATCCTCGTCTTCATCATCCTCGTCGGGCTCGGGACGCAGCTCGGGCGGAGCCGTTTCCGGGGGCGCCAGGGGCGAGGTGACCTCGTCGGGCGGCCGAGCACCGCCGAGCGCTGCGGACTGCCGCTTCAGATAGTCCCCTGGAATCTTCGGAATGTTCCGCGAGCCGGGAGTCGGGTCTTTCCAGATCCGGAATTGTTTTGTTCCGTCGGGGTTCGCGCCCCAGGACGCGCCAGTTTGTACACTGCGAAATGTTATGGTGTCGATGGGCAGGTTGCCCTCCTCCATTCGACCGTAAAGCCCCAGGAACTCGCCCGAGTTCGAGAGCTTGAACCCGGCATGGTTACCTCGATTAGCGCCGTCCGCCCAGAAGACGGCGAATCCTCGGGGAGGCACGACATTGCCTCCTGGAATCCGCCAACGCGTCGGATTGCGGCTCGAGTCACTCAGAAAACAACCCTCGAGCTCGAAGGGTGAATCACTCGTGTTGAAGACCTCGATGAACTCGCCCGGAGCCCCGGCTGCCCGGCCAGGACGCGGCAGCACCTCGTTCAGCCGCACGGGTGCTTCCACCGGCAGGATGAACGTCAACCGGGGCGCCGCTAGTGGAAAGACCCGCTCGACACCCTCCGCGCTCCTCGCGAGAAAGTAATAGGCTGTGCGCTTCCGATTCGGGGCCGCAGCGAGGTGAATCACGAACTGAAAGCCCTTGTCGTCCCAGGCCAGGTCCACACCTTGAAACTCCGCGGCGCCCTCCTCGCGATACTGGAGAGCCACCTTGGCGGGTCCCTGGTCGCCGCGAAGGTCATCCCACCGCAGTTTGAGCCAAATCTTGAGATCACCGTTCTTCTCCCGGGTGACCCCCTGCCGGTACTCATGGGGTGGAGGCCTGAGCGCAGCACCCAGGTTCGGCATCGCCGGCGTCGGGTTCGAGAGAAAGCCCCAGGCTCCCTCTGCGTCGCGGCCATACGCAAAGCCCTCGGTCTGGCGCCCCAGGAAGATCGAATCCAACAGCTCGGACGGGGACGTCGGCGTTGCCTGCTGCCAGAGTGCGAGGAACCCTCCGTCGGCGCCGAGGGCAGGGAAGACTGAACCGGAATCGCGCCGCCACAGGAAGCGCTGTCCAGGTTCAAGCGCTCCGCCCTCCGGCGCAGGCAAGGGGAAACGGATGGCCCGACGATGAAACTCGGTCGTGATGTAGCAGCCAGCCAGTCCACTCGACTCGCTCGAGAAGTTCTGAACCTCAATCCAGGGCTCCCCACCCTTCGGACGCAGGAGAACCTCATTCAGGAGTAACTTCGGCGGTCTTCGAACCTTGAGACCTCTGTCGAGCTCCCGCAGGGCCGCGACTCGCGCGCGATGGTCTGCCTTGATTCGCCGGGGGCCCGACAGCAACGCCTCACCACCGTCTCGAGGCCAACGGTTGGGATCGCAAAGAGCCGCCTCCCGGACCTTCGCAAATCCCGCATCGACAAGCTCATCAAACCTTTCTGGTGCAAGCGCGCCTGAAATCATCGTCGAGAGGCGCAGGGAAAGCTGCTCGCGACGGCGAGGATCCATGAGCAAACGGGTCTCCAGCACCGACGGTTCGAGGAGGTTGGAGACTTTTCCCGAGAGCGTGCGGCTCTCAAGCAGGTCCATGGACGCCGCAACGCCCAGCGGCGCCGAGCGAGTCTCGAAGTCGCTAATACCCAGAGAGTCGTTCGGAGACTTTTCCTCAAACAGCTCCCAGCGCTGATTGCGCGAGTCCTGGAGGAGGAAGCGGCCCAGAAGAGGGGCCCCGCGGATGAGGCTCAGGGCGGTGCGATCGAGCCATCGCTCAAGGTAGAGTCGATCCTCAAAAAATCGTTGTATCTCGCCCTCGTCAAGCCGATTGAGCTCCTGAACAAGCTCTGTGAGAGCCATGAGGTTGCCTTCTTCGCCACGCTGCTCACCGTGGGGCACCCAGTCCCACTCAAAGCGGTCCCCGCGGGTCTCACGGGCGAGTAACCCCACGCGGTCAAGGCGAAAACGAGATCGGAAACGTCGGCCCAGCGGCTCGATATCGAAGTAAACTCCCTGGTAGACTCCGTTGAGTGAGAGCGCCACGGGCTCGACGGCCGGTGATGCGAGACCCACGGCGAGCGCGGCTGTGCTCGACAAGCTCTCGCGGAGCAACGTGGGGTCGCCGGCCTCCGCGCTGAGGAAAAGGCTCTTGCGACGGCGAATGCTTCGGTTCCGTTCCACTTGAGGCACGAGGCGAAAGCTCTTCTTTCTCTGCCACATGGGAGTGGACTTCTCGAGGCTCAGGAGAACGTGGCGGACATCTCCCTGCCAGTGGAGCTCGGCGGGAACCTCGATCGGGCCATTCGACTGCACGCCCAAGCTGCGCAGGCTCTCCTCGGACACCCGGACATCCATTACCTGGAGGCCCAGATCCTCTACGCGCTTCGCCTTCCCGTTCTGAACCCCGGAATCGACGCTTCCTGACCCGTCGGCGCGGTGAGCTCGCACCCGGTAGAAATGCTCCGTCCCTACCTCGATTGTGGTATCAAGAAAACGACGGATATGAACGGGGTTCGTCGAGATCTTCACGAACAGACCCGCTGGCGACTGTGAGCGCAGGACCTCGTAGCTTCCCACCACACTTCCCGCCGGGACGGTCCACTCGAGCAGGACCGCTCCCGGCCCACTGAGGACGGTCAATGCGGGGATGGGAGGAGACGCAGCCAGGGAATCCGTGGCCCTCAGAACGCGGATTCGCGAAATTCGAGGTGCCCTCTCGGACGTTCGCGACTCAAAGCGAAGGTCGAGCCAGCCATCGAGCACCCCGACCCTGGTCGCCAGTGTGACCCATGCAAAGTCGCCACCTTCACGGGCGATGTCAAAGCCCTTGAAGGCCGCATCCTCCACAAACACATCGAAGACCCGGAGCCCGCTCGCCGCGACGTCCGTTTCGAGGAAGGTCAACTCAACCACATACTCGCCCGGTGGAAGCCGAAAGACGTACTTCTCCATCGCCTCCCGCCATGCCAGCAGCCAGTCCACATCGCCGCCCAACGCCATCGCCCCGATCCGGCGGCCCGGCGCGCCGCCGACATGGCCAAACCCACGTTCGAGGCTGAAGGGGACGTCCGGCAGAGTCAGCTCGCCGCTCAAGCCTGGCTCACCGACCCCTTGCACGCCCGCGCGCAGGAGGAAGGGGAACTTGTCGAGGACGGGCTCTGCCGTCATCGAAGCGGCGAGCATGAGGAGGGCCGCGGCGGCAGCATATCCAGTCATGGCCGTCTATTATATCCAGGCAGCTCCACAGTTCGGTCATGACCCTTGACCTTGAATTTTGCATGGATGCCCGGAGGACCATGCCCGATACTGCAAACTTGAACCCATTGGACCCATTCCCCATGGATCTGAATTTGGATCTTCTCCGTAGACTCTGCGAGACCCCCGGAGCCCCGGGCCGCGAAGAACGAGTCCGGGAGCTGGTGATCGAGAGATTGAGGCCGCTGTGCGATGAGATCTCCACCGATGTCCTCGGCAACGTGATCGGGCTCAGGCGGGCCCCCGGGCGCGGCTCAACAAAACCTCTGCGTCTCATGCTCTCGAGCCACATGGACGAGATCAGCTTTCTCGTCACACACGTTGACGAAGGCGGCTTTATTCGCTTCACGCCGCTCGGAGGGTTCGATGCCAAGACCCTCACGGCGCAGCGGGTCAATGTGCACGGGAAGCGCGACCTCCTGGGCGTGCTTGGCACAAAGCCTGTGCACGTGATGAGCGAGGAGGAGAAAAAGACAGCCCCAAAGCTCGATGATTACTTCGTGGACGTAGGCCTCCCTGCCGCGGAGGTCAAGGCACTCGTCTCGGTGGGCGATGTCATCACACGTCAGCGGGATTTGGTCGAGATCGGCAACACGCTCAACGGCAAGTCCTTTGACAACAGAATGGGCCTCTTTGTCATGCTGGAGGCGCTTGCCCGACAAGGCGCGCACGAAGTGGACGTTTACGCTGTCGCGAGCGTTCAGGAGGAGATTGGACTGCGGGGAGCAACCGTTGCGGCGCGAAATATCGAGCCGGACATCGGCATCGCCCTGGACATTACCGTGGCCAACGACGTGCCGGACGCCAAGTCGCACGAGCACATCACTCGGTTGGGATCGGGTGTCGCGATCAAGGTCATGGATTCGAGTGTGATCTGCAACCCAAGACTGGTCGGTCACCTCAAACGGCTTGCCGAGGAGCACAACATCCGATACCAGATGGAGGTCCTGGTCAGGGGCGGCACCGACACTGCTGCCTTGCAACGCTCGGGCAGGGGCGCAGCTGTTGGCTGCATCAGCATCCCCACCCGCTACGTACACTCGTCGATCGAAATGTGTCACAAGGACGATATCCGGGCGTCGATCCAGCTTCTCGTGGCGTTCATGGAGAGCGCGCACCGGGAAAGTTACGCGCTGTGACCAACGCTTCAGCCCCGGCCGTCCCCGCTACCGTCCCGCCTCCAAGGGGCCTTCGAAGTAAGATATCGCCCTTCGGGGGTTTCGCCTCCGCAGCTCTACTTTACCTGGCCATCGAGAACGACTCCTTCCAACACGTCGCCTGGTTCAGCCTCGTGCCCCTTCTCTACAGTTTACACCTGGCACAAGACTCGGCGCGCCAGCGATTCTTCGAGGGGCTCTCCTTCCTGGGGACCCTCGGCATCGCGTACTTTCGCGCAGATACTGCGCCGATTCTCCTGGGAATACAGTCCGGCATTTTTGCCGTCGCGGCCGGCCCCATCCTTCAAGGCCAGCGAGGGCTCGTCAAGGCGATCCGCCTGGGCCTCCTCTGGACAGGACTGGAGGTCTTTCGTGGTCCGCTTTGCCCATTTCCGGAGGCCCTGGTGCCTGGATGGCTCACTGTCGGTTCCGCCGTGCGACCCGGGAGCCCGGAATCGCAGACGGCAAACGTGGTGGGGCTCTACGGCCTCAGCTTCGCAGTGAGCCTGTCTTCTTGCTTTTTCTTCGGCGTACTCGTGGAGCAACGCCTCTGGCGCCAGATCGTGTGCTTCGCGGCCGGCCTCGCAGTACCCCTGGTATGCCATGGATACGGCGTCTCAGCCGCGAACGAGGCCGCGGTCCCGGCGAGACGCGCGGACATTGTCCTCGTCACGGCGCACTCGAGTGACGACGGGACGCTCGCCGCGCTCACGCGCACAATTCCCGCCACGACAGGCGGTCTCATCGTGTGGCCCGCCACCTCGAGCGCAATGACCTCGAACGCGACGGGAACCGCACAGTTCGAAAACGTGGCCCGCGAGGCGACCTCGATGGCCCTTACTATCGCCCCCGTGGCGCCGGGGCAGGAGCATTATCAGGCCATTGTGGCTGACTCAACCGGCCGCATCCGGGAGACTTTCGCGCAGGACGGACAAACACCGGTCCTGGTGAAGACGCCCCACGGACTCATCGGAGTGGGCGTGGAGGACGACTTCGACTCTCCCTTACTGGCGAGGGCAGCAACCACGCTGGGCGCGCAACTACTTATCAGCATCGCCCTGGAGACCGAAGCCTGGCGTGATTGCGCCGTTCGACACCGCTCGAGCCTTGACGCCTACCGATCCATCGAGAACCATCGTTGGATCTTGAGGACAAGCCGGCGAGGCTGTGCGGTCATGAATCCCCTGGGGCACCCCACGATCGACATCCGCGGCATCGGTTGGGCGGGCGAGGCCGAGTCTGCGTGGATCGATGTGACCACAGCTTATACTCGTTGGGGCTGGTGGGTCGAACCCATGATACTGGCTGGAGCCGGCTGGGTTCTTGTGGGCGCCCTCATCCACTGGGTCACACACCGACAAAGGGTCTGACTCCCGTGCCCTTCGAGCGCGCTTTTTTGGGGGTCACGAAGACACGAATCTCGCCTTGAGAGGCTGCAAGGTACCTTTCAAGCGTCCACGGGTACGAAAGGCCTGGACGCTGGGCATGGAATCGCTGCGCCATGCTTGGAGCCAAGGCTTGACGCATTCTTCTGCTGCCCCACGTCCGTCGGGGCTGTCTATGTGCACGGCTTCGCATCGGGGCCACGCTCGAGGAAGTCGACCACGTTTCGGGAGACACTCGAGCCTCTCGGCTGGCTCGTCGAGGTCCCCGACCTCAACCCCACAGACTCCCGGCTCAGGCATTTTTCTGCGAGGAGCGCCGAGAGGTCGGGCTGGTGCGAGGGAGGTTTTCCTCCCCCGCGAGGAGTACAAGCGGCAGGCAACTCGACGAAGTCATGAAATGCAACGCTAACTCTGCACCTGGACACTCAATTTCTCCGATAAGGAGCTTGAATACGGCGCTCTGGTGTGTCACGTTCCAGGTCTTCGGTGCCCCAAAGGAAGCAGACAAATTGCCGTGCCAGGAGTCCAATAGCCCAGAAGTAGGTTTCGAGGCGCTGACGGTCCGGCCAGGATTCCGTCCCCCCGGAGAACTGTCCCACAGGGAGCACCTGGCCTACTATCCCACCAAGGTCACCGTCATGGACTACGACGGGCAGACCCTCACGGAGAAGGTAGTCACCGACCTTGACGAGTGCATCGACCTGGCACGGCGACCCAGCACGACGTGGGTCAACGTCACCGGGCTCAAGGACTTGAAGGTGCTCCAGCGCCTCGGGGAAATCTTTGATATTCATCCACTCGCGCTCGAGGACGTCCTCAACACACGCCACCCCCCCAAGATCGATGATTTCGGCTCCAGCATCTTCTTGATCATGCGAAAGCTGAAATCCGGCGACGCCGGAGAGATCACGACCGAGCAAGTGAGCATCGTGCTGGGTGAACGCCACATCGTCACCTTCCACGAGACCGAGAATGATCCCTTCGAGGGCGTCCGCCATCGCATTCGACAAGGGCGCTTCAGAATTCGAAACTCGGGCCCCGACTACCTCGCCTATGCGCTCCTTGACGCGATCATGGACGCCTACTTTCCAATCCTCGACCGGTACGCCGTGCGCATCGAGACTCTCGAGGATCAGGTCATGACCGAGCCGACCCAGGAGACGGCCACCAAGATCCAGGATCTCAAACGTGAGGTCATTCACCTGCGTCAGCTCTCCTGGGCGATTCGTGAGCTCCTGACCCACATGGCCCGGCTCGACGACGCACTCATTTCGAAGGAGACGCTCGTTTACCTCCGCGACGTACAGGACCATGCCATTCGAGTTCAGGACATGCTCCACTCCTACCGTGAGCTTTGCGAAGGCCTCTACCAGAGCTATGTCTCCAATTTGACCTTGCGCACAAACGACGTCGTGCGAGTGCTCACGATTATCTCGACGATCTTTCTGCCCCTGAACTTCATTGCGAGCATGTTCGGGATGAACTTCGTCGAAATGCCCGCAGCCAAGTGGCACTCAGGGTTTTATGTCGCCATCTCGCTGATGACACTGATGGGCCTTTCCATGCTCGCCTTCTTTCGAAGAAAGCGCTGGATGTAAGCGCTTTCCAGTCCGTTGAACCTGCAGCTTCGGCGGATCACCTCTTCGGCGGGCCCGCCTCGCGCACCACGGCGCCGCGGGCTTCCGAGAGGAAGAGCATCGCAAAGCGGCTGACGTTGTCGAGGTCGTTCGTTGAAAGCGATCCGTAGTCGAAACGGCCGCGCAAGTCCGTGTAGCCGTCCTTGTAGAACTTGATGTTCCCGTCTTGCATTTTCGCATAAACCTTGACATAGACTCCCGGGAACGGTTTCCGCGTATCGGTGCTGATGGCGCGAGCCTGGGCGTAGCCTTCGCTCACCTCGACGCTCAGCGCGCCCGAGTAGCGTGTGCGCGTCCTGCGTATGCCGGCTCCCGTAACCTCCACGAGCACGTTGCTCGCCAGGAACCGCTCCGCAATGGCAATGACCCTGGGCCGCTGTGCGTCGTCGAACTTCACCGTCTCGACCACGTTGGGCTGCACGTAAGCGAACTGCCCCGCTTGCTCCCCCACGAACGGATTGCGGGAGAAGAGAAGCTCCACGTCCATGAGGTAGTAGCTCAGGCGGCATTCGGCAAGGTTTCGATGGTGCACAATCACCTCTCCACCCTGGATCTCCAAGTCGAGCACGGGCTCGGTGGCGGCGAGGTCGCCTTGCGCGGGCTGGCGAGACTTCTCGGGCTCCGCGGCAGGCTTGCTCTCGATCTCCTCGACTTGCCGCAAGACCTCCTGGAAGAGCTTTCTCCACCGCTCCACCGGATGTTTCCCGTGCTTCTCGGCGATCGAGCGGCTCGTCACCAGGTCACCCGTCGAGAAGCCAAGGTAGGCGCTCAGGTAATCATACTGAAGCCGGCTCGCGAGCCTGTCCGGTCTCAGGAGAGCGAAGAAGGAGCGTGCCTCGTCCACTCGATCCTGGAGGAGGAGATAGTACGTCACCCCAAGGAGGTCGCTCGCGTCGAGCGTCGGGTGGTAGGAGAGGATGGTCAGCAGCTTCGCGTATTGCTCACGAAAGCGGTCGTTGAGAATTGTACGCTCCTTGCCGAGCCGATGCGTCCGCGCATTCACCAGCGGGGAGTACTCCAGGTGCTCGTACACGCGTCGCTCAACCGGGTCGATCGTGAGGAGCGTCGTAACGAGGGCCGCCCCGCACCGGGCAACAAAATCGTTTGAATGCCTCAGTAGCTCCCGCGCCGCCGGCAAGACGTCGTGCAGGACCCCATAGGACCAGACGACGGAGTTGAAGACGTGGCGCTCCCGCAGGATGGTGTGGACGCGTTCGAAGAAGGCCTTGTCCCGCAGACGCCAGGCAGCACGCTCAAGCGGCACGGCCTGAAGGTTTCGCGTCCGGAGAAACTCGAGGACTTGATCCTCGGTCCCTTCCTGCGACACATGCTGCCAGGAGGCAAGGTCCACTTCGCTTTGGGTGTTGACAACCTGGAAGGAACGCGGCTCCGCGAAACCGACGAGCTTTTCGTTCCTGGCCGCGTGGACAGGGAAGTGGACGAACGTGCCCGGTTTGGAAAAGTAGAAGTGATAGTCAGAGGTCCACGTCTGAAAGGGCTGGACCTGAACCTGAACGCTGCGAGTGACCGTGCTGCCAAGGACGGGGAAGGCGCCGCGTGGGATCTGGAGAAGGACATCCAGCTTCTGTGGCCCGGAGGTTGGGTTCGTGATCACGACCTGGCAGCCATAGACGACATGCGTTAGCAACTCGCCCGTCACGAACTTGTCGAGCTTCTCGCCCTCGACCAGCACATAACGATCGTCCTGTCGGTACACATTCTGGGCGACCAGAATCGGGCCCTGCTGCGGGGCAATTTCGGCCGCCTTTACCTGCTCGTGAAAGACGACAAGCGGGCCCCTGCCCACGACCGTGAGCTTCTTTCCATCTCGCACCAGCTCAGGAGTCGCAGGTTCAAAGGCAATGTCAAGCACGGACAGCGCAAACATTGCCTCCGTGAAGTTTCGCGAGGCCTCCGCGAGGTAGGGCGAGAAGAAAGGCTTTGCGGCGTCATGGCGGGCATAGTCGGCCCAAAAAGGGCTCACGGTGACCAGGGACTCGCCTTGACGCTCCATCGACAAGTGGTAGTACTGATTCTCGGCCCACTCCTGCGTTTTCTCCAGGGTCTTGAAGAGCTGCCGCACCTTTCGGCGGCGCTCTGTGTCGCCGCGTTCAAAATAATCGCGCGAGGCTGCATCCTTGGAATCTGCGGCCATCTCGGCCGGAGGGGATGAAGCTTCGCCCTGGCCCTTCCTGGCTGGCCTGGCAGCCAGTTTCTTCGCTTGCTGCCGCTTCCCGCCGGCCGATTCCTCCGGAGCCTCCTCGGCCCGCAAGTCCATCTCGACCGCAAGCTCGGACTTGTCTGCCAGATTCTTGGCCAGCGCATCGTCGAGCTTCTCCTCCAACAATGCAACGCTCGGCGCCTTGAGCTCGGAACGCTCCTCGAACGCTCTCCCTCGCAACGCCGTCTTGAAGAGGCGGTCCCGCCGCTCAAGATCGACGGGTACGAGGTCCAGCAGATCCCGGGCGTGACGGGCGACACGCGGGCCCTCTCCTTCGATCCGCTGAGCGAGCAAGATGCGCTCAACCACGTTGAGCTGCCCGAACTCCGCCGGCTCAAGGTACTGCTTCAGCTCGGCGCCCAGGAGCCAGTGGTCGAGGAACGTCTTGTGAAGCTTGCTCTCGAGGTAGGGCCGGATGACCTCGCGGAAGAATTCCGGGTCCTTCTTGTAGAGGAAGAAGGAGAGCTCGTGGGAGGCGTACTTTGAATACTTCGCTCGCTTCTCCTCGGCCGACAGCTTCGGCCACTCGCCGATGAATCCAAACTCTGAGAGGGTCGAGTCGCCGCTGAGTGTCACGAGTAGCCTGTGGACCTTCGCGATCGAGTCGTACGTCTCAATCTGCGCCGTTGAGGCGTCGGGGATCGTGAGGGAGAGACCTTTCTCGACGAAGCTCACCTCGCGCTTCATGGCCTGGTGGAGCTGCGGGTTCAGGCCATCGAGGAGGCGGAGATCGCGGAAGCGAGTCTCCGGCTCGGGTAAAGAAAGAATTCGCGAGACCGTCTCCTCCGGTGTGACCGCCACGATTTGCACCTCGCTGTGCGCCCCGAGCTGGATCCTCGGAATCGAGACGACCCCATCTGCGCCTGGGCGCAGGTTTGTCAGAACCACGGCGCTCTCGGCGAGGAAGTCAAGATTGGCGTAACCCTCGAGTTCCTCCGGCGGAGCCCTCCCCTCAGCAGCAAGAGACGTGCGACGTTGTCGGCTCATCTCTCTATCGGCGGAGATCACGGGCGCATCCCAACCGGCCCCGGCGCCCGCTTCCTGCGTGGTTGTCTGTGTGTCCCGCACCGCCCACGGGTTCAGGAGAAGGCTTGGGCGATCGAGCATGTTGCCCGGGCGCTTCTTCAATTGCTTGCGCTCGAGAATATAGCGGTACTCGTCGCCGATGTCGCGACCGGTGACGTAAACGCTCTCGATCGCCCGGAGCGCCTCGGAGCGCGGTTGCCGACGCTCGGCAGCCTCGAGGTTCGAGTGGGCGGAATCATCGGGAACGTAACGAGTCGCAAGAACGTGCACCCGGGCAACCTCGACGGGCCCACCAATCCGGACGCGAAGCGCGTCGCCCTCGATCGCCGCGGAGGCGATGGCCAGCGGCTGGCGGGGAAATAGCTCGAGCCGGCGAGTCGGCGAGGTCACGTGATTTTCTCCCTCGGATCCGGCGGCAACTTGGATCGCAATTCGATCGCCAGATCCCTTCAGCAAGAGCTCGTAATCCCCCGGCGCAAGGCCCTCGATCCTCAGGTAACCCGGTTCCGCCGAGATAGCATCGAAGCGGTCACGGACGGGCCTTTCTCCTCGCACCTCAAGCAGCGAGACGTCCGAACGAGCCAGAGAGCCAGCCTTGCCCATGTGAGCAACGAGGATCGACCCACCCTGTTTCCCGTGAATGATCCCAGGCTGACTCGCCCTTTCCTGGGGAAGCCGCCAGAGACGCTCGAGATCCTCTCCGAGCGCTATCCAATCAACGTCCTTCAAGCTCCCGAGCTCGATCCGCCCGTCCCTGTCCGTCTCGAGGCGAACCTCCAGAGGCTCACGGAAATCGAGGTGCTTGAGTTTCATCGCCACGACGCGGCCAGAGCGCCGCTCGCCCGTGCGCCCAAGGACCTCGATCGAGTATTCGCCGCGCACGAACATGAGGTGGGCGGCGTGGACTCGGTCGGTCTTGTCGATCCGGTTCACCGCAAACTGACGGCTGTCGCCGAGCGCCACGTGAGTGCGTTGGCTCACGTTCTCGACGCGCGCTGCAAGCACGAAGCCAATCGATGCCAGGCGCGCTGGAACCTGAAACTCGTGCACGATCTCGGCACCGTCTGCGAGCTCAACCTTGATCTCCTGCGTCGTATCGACCCCGTCGACATCAGTCGACTTGAGGAGCAGCTTCGGATCCTCAAGCAGGGACAGGCTCACGGGCACGCCGTTCAAGGTGATCGATGGCCGAATGATCACGGTGGCCCTCGAGCCCGCGATCAAGGCCTCGCGCTCCACGTGGATTCCAGCCCGAAGGTTGTAGCTCTCCGCCTCGTGCTGGAAGGTTGCCAGGGAGGCAAAGTTACCCCGCTCGAGCACGATGATCTGCCGCCCAGGCTTGCTCGAGAAGGGCACGGTGATGGATCCGTCCCCGTCGGGTAAGTATTCCTTTCCGGCAAGCCAGAGCCTCGCGTCAAGGACCTTGCGGCCAGCTTCATCCATCACCGTGAAGACGTGGCCAGCGATGCTCGTACGCACCGTATGCTGAAGTTGCCCCTTACGGATGACCGCACGGCTCGCCTTGCCATTACCGATCAGTTCCACGACGAAGGCCCCCCGTTTCGCAAGCAATGGAAACTCGAGACGGCGCTTCACGCGACGCAAGGGTGGGTCGTCCAACACGAGCGTCCGCTCCTCGCCAGCCACGAGGCCGTCAAGGTCGAGCGTGGCCTCAACCTCCCCAAGCTTCTCTCGGTAATAGTTGGCCGCGTTGACCTCGAAGACCTTCACAAGGAGCGTCCCTGTGTTCTTGATAAAGACATCGAGCGCGACGGGCTCCTCGGGATCGAAGTAAGTCTTGTTCGTCGGGGCGAAGTCAATGTCGATCCGTTCCTTGAGGGCTTGCGCCTCGGAGGGCGACAAGATGGCGTGCCAGGCGTCCCGGCTACCAATACCGTACAAGATGCCCGTCTCGGCCTGGAGTCTCTTGAACCAGCGGCTCTCAAAGTAGGGGGCGTAGGCGGAAACGTTCTTCGTCTCCAGGAAGACCCTCTCGAGGTAGCTGCGCACAAGAGGCTCGTCGTTTCCCACCGGTGAAAGGAACGTGACGGCATCAAAGCGGGCGTTCAGATCGACTGGCGAGCTTCGCCCCTGCTCCTTTCGAAGGTATTGGGGGCTCATGTACGACGCGTTGCGCGGCAGACGAACGTAAATGAGGAAACGCTCCGCATCGAACACTCCGAGGGCACGGTCGTGGTGAAGGCGATGGTAGAGAATGTGCGCCTTGAGCGAATTGTGGGCCGGGCTCAGACGAGTGGCAAAGGACCAGAGCCTGTCGAGAAAGGCCTCACGAACCTTCGCGTCGCGCCGCCAGTCCTCGTCTGCCGACGGCGTCAACCGAACGAGGTACTCGTTGACAAAGTTCGTCTCGTTCAAGAGCTCGGGCTTCAACCCCAGGCACTCGTCGAGCTGCCCCACGAGGAGCCGGCGATGGATGGCGAGCGATCCGAACCCGGAGCTGTGTGGAGCATTGAGGTCATCAACCACAAGCTGGACGAGGCCGGGAACATCGGGCTGGGTAAGGCGGCCAAGCAGGTGGCGTCGCCTCTCAGCGCCGAGGTTGAGGCGCGCGGCCCACTCCAGGGAGCGGTCCTCGAATCCGTCAGTCGTCCCCGAGCTGTGATCCAGCGCGCGCTGCACCATCATCTCGCGGCCGAGGAGCTTGTTGTCGAGTCGCGCCGGGAGCCGAGCCTCTCGCGCCTCGGACTCACGCTGGTGGCCAAAATCAAGGGTCAGCCGATCACGAAGCGCGTCGAGCGCCTTGCGAGGATTTTTCTGATACCCAAGCAAGATTTGCCGATTCTCGATTTCGACAACCCTCTGCGTACGGCCATGCTTCTGGACCCACGGGACGAGAAGCTTCTCGACCTCGTCAAGCTTCGCGGTATCGCCGAGCTGTGCCAGATTCTGGTTGTGAAGCGAGTGGAAGAAGTAAAAGTCCTCGGTTCCGGGAATGAGTTGTTTCAGCACCTCCGTCCGATCCCGGGAGAGGGCGAACTCCTCGAGGAAGCCTGGCTCAACAGCGAGAGCTGCGAGCGACGGAAAACAAAGCGCGATCGCGGCGAGAAATCCCCTCAATGTGCCAGGGCGTTGATTCGTTCTCATGGTGTAAGCTCCTTCACTCTGACTTGGGCTCAGCTCTTCCTGGAAGGTTCCCGTCAGCTGGGGCCGCCGATTCTGTGCGCCAATTCCACGCACGTGGCCGGCGCGTGGCCGGCGAAATGGTTGTTCGAAAAGGCATATACGTCCTTCACATCCGGGCGTTCGATGATCATCCGAATGACCTTGCCCCACCGGGCGATGCGCTCCTTCTTGTCCTCCACTGTTGCGCCCCAGGTCTTCGTCTTCGCCTCGATTGCGTGGCGGTCGCCGAGGAGGCGAACGTAGGTGAAGTCCGCGGTCACCATTCCCTTCGCCACTTGATCCTCTGGTCCAGGCATATACGGATGATCGACCAGGACAGCCGCGGCCTTTCGGTTTCTCAGAACCGCCAGGTACTCCTGCGTGATCCACATCTTGTTCCGGATCTCGACGGCTACGCGGACCTTATCGGCCACGCGCTCGAGAACTCGATCCAGCCGCGGCAAAAAGTCACCGAGCGTGAGCTCCTTCACCCGGAAGTAGGGGAACTGGAAAACAACGCAGGCGAGCTTTTCTCCAAGCAGCGTCGCCCCCTGAAGAAACCGCTCCAGTTCCCCCGACTCATCCGCAAGGACCTTCTCTACCCTGACCCTTTCGCCCTCCGAACCGTGGGTCACGACTCGGAACACCTTGGGCGCGAATCGGAACCCGGCGGGCGTTCGCTCGGCCCAACCCTCGAACGTGGTGGCCGCTGGAATTGCGTAGAAGGTCGAGTCGATCTCCACGGCGGAGAACCGCGTCGCGTAGAGCGAAAGGTAGTCGCGCGAGGCGCTCCCGGGCGGATAAAAAGATCCTACCCAATCGTCGTAAGACCAACCGGAAGTGCCGATCCAGACGCTCATCGCGCATCACCACGCTCGCGGCCAGCCTCGCCGGTCGCGAAGGCAGGGTCGCCGGGTAATCCAATTGGGGTGATGCCTCGCTGCATGAAAGCATCATCTTAGGCAGCGAACTCGTGAATACCAGCCTCGCCGGCAGTAACAGCCCGTCCCACCAGGGGGGCGTGGGGGCCAGGCTCGCACCAAGGCCGATGAAACCAGGAACCTCGAGTGGCGCAGGCTCTTGCTCGGGGGATGTTCCCCACGCCCGAGCCTTCATCTTTGCGTCCTTCCTCCAAGGGCCAGAGCGGCCCCAGGACTCTTTCCTTGAGCTTCACTGGCAGCATCGGGTACTCTCCCGCTCCCTTGACCTCAAACCCTTCCCCCACGAATTCGGATATCGCCGAGCGCACACGTCGAAGGGTGACGCGTCGGCTGATCCCCTGGCTCTTCTTCCTTTACATCCTCGCCTACCTCGACCGAGTGAACATCTCAGCGGCGGCGCTTGGCCTGGAGCTGCCACCCGAAAAGGGCGGCTTCAGCTTCTCGAAGGAGTTCCTTGGCTTCGCCTCGGGCGTGTTCTTCTGGGGGTACTGGATCCTCGAAATCCCCAGCACGCTGTCCGTCGTCAAGTGGGGAGCGCGCTGGGTCTTCGTTCGCATCCTCATTCTCTGGGGCATCTGTTCAACCCTGTGCGGGTTTCTCGGCAAGCCGATCCTGAGCGCACTTCTTGGGTGGATCCAGATCGGAAACTTTGACCTTCTTTCGTATCATTTTGGCGGACTCGATGGAACAAGGCCGGGCGATCAACTCTTGATCCTCCGTTTTCTCCTTGGATTCTTCGAAGGAGGCTTCTTTCCTTCGGTGATCGTCTACCTCTCGCTGTGGTTCCGGCCAGAGGACCGTGCCAGGGCCATCGCCAGCTTCATGGCCGCGATTCCAATCGCGAGCGTCCTGGGTTTCCCGGTCTCGAGCCTCATCTCAACCTTTGAAGGATGGGGTCTCGAAGGGTGGCGCTGGATCTTCATCTTCGAGGGCGTGGCACCCGTCCTCGCGGGCTTTGTCACTGTTTTCTTTCTCCCCGACAGGCCAGAAAAGGCCAGTTGGCTTCCACCCGAGGAGCGCGAATGGCTTCAAGGCGAGCTTCAACGCGAAGAATCCAAGAAGACAGCCGTTGGCCACTTTGCCTGGGTGAACAAGTTGGGCCTCGTCCTCCTTCTGACCGCGGCCTACTTCTGCTTCAACGTTTCGACTTACGGGATCTCAATGTTCATGCCAAAGATCTTGCAGACCCAGTTCCAGATCGACCCTGGCCGTAGAGCGCTCGTGATCCTTGTGGCTGCCCTCCCCTTCATTCCCGCCTTCCTCGTCATGCTAGCCGTTGGGCGCCACTCCGACAAGACCGGTGAACGCATCTGGCACGTCGCGCTCCCCCTCTTACTCCAGGGCATGGGAATCGCAGCGGCCGCACTGTTCGACGGCGTGGGCCAAGTGTCTGCGTACATCATGATCCTGTGGGTCGGGAGCGTCTACTACGCTTACCTCCCAGCTTTCTGGCCGCTCCCCAAGACGTTCCTCGGTACGGTAGTCGCCGCCTCTGCCGTGGGATTCATCAACATGATAGGAAACCTGGGTGGTTCGTACGGCCCGAACCTTGTGGGAAAAGCTGCGCAGGGAGAAGCAAGCTTCGGCCCGGCGCTCTGGAAGATCGCTCCGTTCCCGATTGTGGCGGCCGTGCTGATCGTTGCGATGGGCTACTTCCACAGCAAGAATCAGAGGAGCGAAGGGAAGAGCTGACGGCAGAAGGGTGATCACGGATCTTGTTGATAGACCGACGCTGGTCTTGCAAGCCTCACCCCGGACGAGCGTGGGTGGCCAAGATGAGGCGGAAAAGCCCGGCCATTTGACCATTTTCGCGCGGCATCCTACCCTGTAGGGGGGGCCGGGGAAAGGCCGAGGGTCCGGACCATGCGCGAGTTCGTCATCCAGTCACGCAAGACCGAGGACAACGCGATCCCGGGGTCCAGATCACGCTCCGGGGAGTCCCCGCCCAAGTCACGGCAACGCTATCAAACGCCTCTCATGAGTGCGATGCCCATGGCCCAGCCAGCCAAGACTCCAGGGCCACGATACCAGGAGGGCCCCGCGAAGCCGTCCGGAAAAAAGCGGCACGGAAATCGAAGCTTTGTGGTGTCCTACAACGGCGCATTCGTGGGTTTCTTTGAGGCCGAGGCAGAGCTGACACCGCGAGAGGCGTTCATTCGAATTGCAAGCGACATGGCCGCACGCGATCCCGCCTTTGAACCCGGGCGACTCGAGCTCTACAAGCCCGTCCTGATCAAGAGCGCACGGCCTTCCAACGGCCTCGAAAAACTTCGCGGAACGCTCCGCTGCTTCAGAAAAAAGAAGCATCGATAACGGCGAGCAAGGCGGGAACCGTCCCTGCGAGGTACACAGCGCGAGCGAGTCGGCGGCGTTCGAGATCGTCCGGTCTCCGCCTCAGAACCAACGGGCCTTCTCGACAACGTTGCGAAGCGGCTGGCCGACCAGGAAACGACGGCAGTTCTCGAGCAGGATCTCACAGCGACGGTCGTCGAGGTAGGGGCCATAGCCGGCGGTATGCGGCGTGATCAGCACGTTGGGCGTCGTCCAGAGCGGGTGGTCGGCGGGCAGGGGCTCCTGCTCGAAGACATCGAGCGCCGCACCGGCAATCTCGCCGGAACGTAGCGAGGCGACCAGGTCGTCGAGCCGCGTGGTCATGCCCCGCCCGATATTGATGAAGAACGCGCTCCGTTTCATTAGCTGAAAGCGCGCGCGGTGCATCATCCTCTCGGTCTCCGGGGTGTGAGGCACCGTGAGGATAACAAAATCGGCCTCGGGCAAGAGGCTGTCGAGGGCCTCGGGGCCGGCGAGTCGGGAGACACCACTTGGCGCGTCCCGGCGCCGAGCGTCGATGCCGATCACCCGCACGCCGAAGGCAGCCAGAAGTCGCGCAGTCTCGCTGCCAATTCCGCCCACGCCAACGATGAGGGCGGTGGCCTCCGGCAGGTGTACCACGCCGGTATCCAGGGGAGCCGGCTTCCACTCCCGGCGAAGCTGGAGCGGTAAGTAGTGTTGCAGACCGCGGGCAAAGGCCAGAACGAAAGCCAGAATGTGTGCGCCTATGTGGTCGTTGTAGATTTCTCGAAAGTTGGTCAGCACGACCGGATGCGCGATCAGCTCGTCGTGGTAGTACCCGGCGGGCGGTGCGGCCTGCGGAGCCTGCAACCAACGCAGGCGGGCCGCCTGGCGCAAGAGGGTCGGCGATAACGTTCCAAAGGCGGCCTCGGTTCGGCCGATCTCGAGCGCAGCTTGTGCGTCGTCCTCCGCGACGACAACGGTCAGCTCGGGCAGAGCGGCAGCCACACGCGCAGCCCAAAGGCGCGTCGTGTTCGATTGGGGCGGAAGCATGAGGAGAGTCGTCACGGCCGATACGCTACCACAAAGACCCGCCGTTGGGGGAGTGGTTATACCGCACGCGGGCAGTGATGAGACCTTTTGTAGCCTGCGAAAGTTGCGGCTGCTCGCGCCAGAGGCGCCCG
>SXIK01000205.1 GCA_005772855.1 Planctomycetia bacterium
GAAGCCCCGGTGTCGGACTTCTTCTCCATGTCGATTGGCAGCTACAAAGTCAAAGCAAATGCCTGTGACGGCAAGAGTGGCGATCAGACGACCAAGATTCAGTACGCGCACAGGGAGCTTGCCGTTCCGGGCAGCCCTCCTGTCGACATCAATCTGACGGTCAAGGGGCTCTCCATCGGCCCGGATGAGGGTCTCAAGGTGACAGGGACCGACGTGGTCGTGAAGTGCGAAGGGGCGCCACCTCCAGGCGGAGGGCTTGTCCTCAAGCTAGGAAAATCCGACATCGATATCGTTGCTGACAAGCTCGACACGCACGACTTGGAGGTCCACCTGGCCAACACGGACAAGGCGGGCAAGTCGGACGTGCAGGGTTGGTCCTACGGCATTGCGCTGGACGCCGAGGAGCTTGAGGCCCTCAAGGGGGAGCCGGGTGCCGACGCGAAGAAGCTAAATGGCGGCAAGGGCCCCGATTTCGTCAACTACAACCTGGCTGACCAGAGCGCTGATGGAAAGATCAAGGGAGTGACTGTCGGAGGGGTGATCGAGCTCGACGTCCCTGGCACGGAGGTCCTCTCGGTCGCTGCCGGAAGCATGAAGCACCTCGATTCGATCCAGCTGCGTTCAAGGAAGGAAATTGCCGAAGGCGGTGCATCGCGCAAAACCACCGTCAAGTTTACAGACAAGCTGGGGGGGGATCGCCCGCTGGAGGTCTTGATTGTCCTCGGTGGCGAAGGGAGCGTGCCTGATTTCTCGGACACGAAGGAAATCACCCTCTTGCCCAGGGGCACTGTCGGAGCTCCCAAGTTTATCCGTGGGGACGCAAACAACGACGCCCGGGTCGATATCGCAGACGGCATCTGGATTGTGAACACGCTCTTCTATTCCGGCCCGGCCACCGTTTGCAAGGCGGCCGCGGACGCCAATGGCGACGGCAAGCGGGACGTTGCGGATGCCATGTATGTCTTTCAGTACGAGCTCCAGCCCGGCGCAACTCCCTCGAAGCTGTTTCCGGCGCCCCCAGCCCCATTTCCGGCCTGTGGAACTGCGGCGGGAGTCATCGCCTCCGAGTGCCCCGACGGCTCGACGACTTGCTCTTAGCGATGGGTATCTCGCGACCGCGTCCGGGAGTCCATCACCCAGGTCTTTCCGCCTCGAGATTGAGGTCTTGAGATCGCCTTTTTCAAATTATACCTCGCGCGCCCACACATGAGACATTCCGAATGGGCAGAGGAAGACCATCTCAAGTCTGCTGCTCGTTTCTGCTGGTGGGGGAGGCGGACCCTCCCCCACGACGGCTCGCCTCCGAGCGGAGCGAGGGTGGAGCGAGGGCGGCGGCAACAACGACACGCGGCCCCTCCGGTCGCACGCTGCGCGTGCGCCTCCGGGCCAGGCTCTCGGGAGCCGCCAGCTCTCGCTGGCGCCGGCTCCCTCCGAGCCGTTTGCGGCTCCGCCAGCTTGCCGCAAACCCCCTCCTCGGCGCCTGATGGGCGCCGGGCGCCTCTGGCGCGAGCAGCCGCAACCTTTCGCAGGCTGCAAAAGGTCTCATCACTGCCCGCGTGCGGTATAATCATGCTCCGCGCGGCCATGATCGGGACACCCTGACAAGGGCGCCCCCGCGACGAGAATACAGAGGCCCCTCGGTTCCCGAGGGGCCTTCTTCTTTGTTCGCGTTTCGGCACGCTCCTTGCCGAGACGCTGGTGAGCGCCCCCCTTCGTGGGGATTTGAGCCCCGATTCTTCTCCGCGGACGCGCACAGTGACCATTTGCGAGACAGATTTGAATCGCGCCCGGCTCGCGGAGGCTCTTCCATGACTCTCCAGGCTTCACCTTGATTGACTTGCCCCAGTCCCACCTCTAACATCGCACACAGTTCCCCAGGCTGAGCTTGATTCGTGCCGTGAAACGCAACCATCGAAGCCAGCCACCCTTCCTCCGAAGCGCGTCTCCTGAGAACCCCCGGAAGCTCGGCTTCTTCACTCTTCGAGGCTTCATCCGCCATGAGTTCCCACCATCGCTCGAGGCTGTTTCCTTCGCTATGCTGTTTGTTGGGGCTTTCACTTGTCTCCTGCGATTCGCAGACAAGCGTCGAGGGCACAATCCCACCAGCGAACAGTGAGGAGGTTCACCCTCGCTCCATCATCGCTGTGGAGCTTTCCAACGGGATTAGCGAGACGGACGTCCAGACGCTCGACCCGCGCAATTTCATTGTCACGGGCGACCTCACGCAGGGTGCGTATACGGGCACGGTCGTCCTTGCCCGGCGGAAGATCCTCACCTCCAGCATGAACGTGGAGGAGTTTGAGGCAGCCCAGGCGGCCCACCCGGATACCACCACACCCACCGACTCCAAGGACGACACTGGCGGCAAGGTCCCGAAGACGCCACCGAAGAACCGCAAGAACACGGTCGTTTTCCTGCTTCCCAAGGGCACAACCTTCAAGGAAGGTGAAACGGTCCACGTCACCATCAAGAGCCGGGTGAGGGCCAATGGAACACCCATCCGCCGCCACAAGAGCTTCTCTTTCCGCGTCAAGGGCAGCGCAGGAGCCACCGGCGAGTTCCGTGTCACCAACAGTGACCCCCCGTCGGGCCAGAGCCATGTCTCCCCTCGACCCAGGATCTTCGCCGAGCTCAACCGTTCGGCCGTGAAGGACTCGATCGCTGCGGGGCTGACGATTCGGGGTGCCCAGTCCGGCGTGCACACCGGTGGCGACACGTCCTACCCGAAGTCGACGGGCAACCAGGCCCAGAATTTTGCCCGGCGACTCGCCGCGGACGATTCTTTCGTGCCTGGCGAGAGAGTTACTGTCACGATGGGTTCCGAGATCACCGAGTCTGGCGCCGCCGGAGGCTCGGCCCAAAAGCTATCGCCCTACCTCTTTGAGTTTCAGATCGCATCTGGCGCTGTGAGAGGTGGCTGGTCGTCTTTGGAGGCGCCCGCTGCCTCCGGCGTGGGTCGAGTCGTGCTCGCGGGCGAGTTCCTTCCCGAGATCTCGGGAAGCGAATATGTGGTCCTCTCCGGGACTACTCTGAGCCTCTATTCGCACTCGGGGCAGCGTGTTTGGACCCAGAGAGATTCTGTGATCCCTCCGGAGAGCTCGAACGGGTTGCCTGTAGTTGGCGCAGTGCCGTTCGACACAGATGGCGACGGCATCCCGGAGGTCGTCGTTCTGTTCTCCGGGGACTCTGGCTCCCGGGTGGCGGTCTTGAAGACCAGCGACGCCGGTGATTTCTCGATCACGGGCAAGCCCGTTGATCTCCCTGTCCCACACGTCCAGCTTCTCGCCACCGCCGATCTTGACGCGAATGGAAAGCCCGATCTGATCCTGAGCCACGAATCCGTTCCGGTGGTTCCGAAAGCCGGAGAGAAAGCGAAGCGCTCTGGCCGACTGAGTTTTCTCTCGCTCGACCTCGTCGCGCCCGATCCCGCCGACATCAACCCCGCGGATCCGAGCACGCTTCTGCCCAGACCGACCTTTGTGCCGACCTGGGATCCGATGGACGGCTTCGAGCCATCTCGACGGATCGAAGCGGCTGACCTGAACGGGGACGGCAAGCTCGACCTCATCGCCGAGACCGCCCGAGGGCTGGAGCTCTACCGGAACATCAACAGCTCGACACAACGCTTTGCATTCCGGCAGACTGCGCAGCTTCGGGGCCGGGACGATCAGCCGCTCGTGGATCCTCTGGCCTGGGTTGTCGTGGACCTGGACGATGATGGTGACCTGGACGTCCTCGCATGGGACGCCAACGGGGCTCTCTTTCACCGCAACCCGCAAATCGACCTCGTCGAGGCGAACTCCCAGGCACCGGGTGGCTTGCTGATTCACCCACCGGCCGCCGAGCCTGTGCCTTCGCTTCTGTCCCTCACTGGCCGGGCCGTGGAGGCGGTCTCGCTCGAGCTGGATGGCCAGGATCGCCCCGACATCGTCCTCTTGCGAGCCGACGGAACCTTGACACTCCTCCTTTCGAAAGCCGGCGACGAGATCGCGTTTGAGAGGCTGGATCTGGGTGAGGCGGGGTTGTCCGACGCGACATCCCTTGCCATCGGCGATGTGGACGGAGATTCGGGCCTCGACGCCGTGCTTGTGGGCGGGGCCAGTGGCAAGGTCCACCTCTTTCTGGCTGACCAGGTTGAAGAGCCGGTGGATTCGGCCCCGAGCAGCTTCGAGCTCGCCCCGGATGGTGGTGGTCTCACGAACCTTTCGGCCGAGGTCCTTCGCGTGGTTGTGCTCGGGAACATGACCGAGAGGTTCACCGGGTATTCGCTTGCCCTCGATTACGACGAGCGTCTCCTTGATTACGCTGGCTACGAGGTTCCAATCAACTTCGCCTCGCTCGCGGACATTACCCGCTGCCCCGACGCACAAACGACAGGGTGTGTGGGTAATGTTTCGGCCCGGCTCACGTTCCGTCAGAACGCGAAGGGGTCGATTGCCGACGGCCAGATCCTGGGCACCTTTCTCTTCCGGCGGAAGCTGGTGACCCAGCCGGCCGTGACGAAAATCGAGCTGAAGCAGTTCCTGAGCGGCAACACGACCTTCGACAACAAGATCCTCGTGCTTGACGGTGGTGCCTCGCTGGAATTGGTCGCGGAGATTGACGGGGATCCCATCCTCATCACCCTCACGCCTCCAGCTCCGCCCGACTTGACCTCCGAGTGCACTGTCCTCGACCGGCTCCCGGGCTCGCTTGCGGGCCGTGTTTCCTGGACTTCGCCGGCGCAGGTGGCCTTCGACGAGTTTGCGATTGCTATCGCCGGCGTTTCCGCAGCCACGCTTCCGGGCTCGGCGACCTCCCACGACTTCACGACTCCCCTTGCGGGCGCCGTCAACGTGAGTGTCACGGGGCGGATCGTGGGTGGTCGTACCGTGGTAGCACAATGCCAGGTGATCGGGATCCATCGTCCCGAGGTGACCTGTGACGTGGTGGAGAGGGGGAAGCAGAACCGAATTTCCTGGACACTGGACCACCTCACCAGGAACCCGGTCGACCGATTTCTGGTCTACCGCAACGGGGTGCGGCTCGGTCAGACGGTCGACGGTGCCGCCACGGTCTTCACCGATAACTCTCCCTCGCCCAACGCAGCGGACAACTACGAGGTCTCGGGCGTGATCGGAACCACGGAGGGACCGCGGGGTAGCTGTGCCGGGGGCTCCATTGGAGATCCGGACACCAACGTTACCGAGCCACCCACGGGCCTGGAGCTGACCCCGGGACCAAGACCGAACCCGGGCGACGCTCTCACCCTTCTGTGCAAATGGACCAACAAGGAAGGCTACGAGTCCGTGATCCTCCGGGTGGAGCGTTCCGGAGACTCGAGCCCAGTTGTCTCCGAGACCCTGGCCGGCACGGCGAGCAGCTTTCTTGTTGCGGGCGATCCCTCCAGCGGCGGAGTGAAGCCGGGCCAGTACTCCTTCAGCGTGGCTGGCAGGCTCAAGGGCAGGTCGAGCGATACCAGCACGTCCGTCAGCCTGAGCGTCTCGGTTCCGAACCTGGGAAGCCTCCTCACTTGCGTACCCGATGCCTCGGGGAATGTCGTCGTTTCCTGGGACCCTCCGTGGCAAGGATACACCGCCTTCAAGCTGGTGATCGAGCACCGGGTGAATGGCAGCCTCTCTGGTGACCCGACGGACGTGCCGCTGAGTCTCTCGGCCACAAAGCACGTGGCGACAGGGCTCACGCCCCTGGGGACTTACACGTTCCGGCTCCAGGCCTCCTACTCCGATGGCGTTGTCTCCGCCAGTTACGAGCGGATCTGCGACCTCAACTTTTCGCCGAAGGTAGTGATCGGTAGCGTTGAAACGGGGGTCGGGTTGACGGATGTCGAGATTCCTGTTCGCGGCGAGGTGATCGGCGGCATTTCTGGCTTCCACTTTGAGATCGAATATCCTGCGTTCCTCGCGGTCAACACGTCGAGTGGTCTGCGCCTCGACTTCCCCGGTACTGTCAGTGACTTCCGTATCGAGAATGGCTCGATCTCGCTGCTCAAGAGAGCCGTCGTGACGGTCACGAACGCCAGCATTCCTGCGGACGCTGACGGGGACGGCACGGCAGACTCGACCCGGGTCCTGGCTCGGCTCGTGGGCTCGATCCCGAGAGATTTCAGCCTGCCGCAAGAAAGCTCGCTGCGCTTCGTGGGCGATGTGACCCTGAGATTCACGGGCACCCAGGATGATCAGGTCGTGCCGACGGATCCCGACGGCAAGCTGCTTGTTCGCAAGCGCTTCGTCCTTCTCGACAGGGCCACGATTTCTGCGGGATCCACGGACCCCGTGAAGTTGGTGGTGCGAACGACCTTCAACGCCCCTGCATCGGCCCCCGATTTCAAGGTCACGGCGATTCAGTATCACCTCATCTGGAATCCCAAGGAGGTCGAGCTCCTGCCTCCGAGCCTGGACGATCAGAAGGAAACGATCTTCTACGACTCGACGACGAAGAAGCTCAAGGGCCTCTTCGTGCTTCCCGACAGCGCGGGCAGTGCCCAGGGCAACGTGACCGGGGACATGACTGGTGCCTGGGTGGGCCTCGATACCTCGGATCAGAACAACCCTGTGAAATCGATCACGCCGGGGATCGACATGAAGATCCTGGTTCTTCGCTTCCGCTCAAAGATCCCGGGCGACAGCCCCGCCAAGTTCGCCTCCATCGAGTTCCTCAAGGAGTCGCGGCCAGAGCGTGTTGCCGGGAACAGCCATGACCTGCCGATGGCCTTCGTCGCGGAGCCGATTCCGGCCAACGAACCCATCCTGGAAGGGTTGTTCGGAGGAGGCCTGAAGGTTACCTCCGATGCGGTTCCCTTCACCCTCCAGTCGCTCGCGCCCGTGCAAGGTCCACTTCTCGGTGGTGGGGAGGCGTTACTGACCGGTTCCGGCTTCGGTTCCGGCAGCTCGGCGGCTTCCGACCTGTCGGTCCGGTTGCTGAGGCCTTCCGGAAGTCCGAATCCCACGGTGCTCCCGGCCGTGATTCTGTCGGTCGCCTCGGACTCGATCCGCTTCAGGGTTCCGGATTCCGGGCTGCGCTTCGCGGCGCCGCTTGCGACTCTGGCCGACGTTGTGGTGGTCCGGGGCGGTGCCACGCGAACGCTCACGCGCGCTTACTCCTATGACTTTCCCCGGATCACCAGCGCTGACAAGACATCGGTCTCGGCCGCGGGTGGGGAGCTTCTCGTTGTCCGGGGATTCGGGTTCGCCGTTGGAAGCTCCGCGGTCTTCAGGGTCGACGGCGTGACGTCGCTCTTGAACGCCCCGGTGACCGAGGTGGCTGCAGATGGCACCCGGATTTTCCTTACGACCCCCGACCTGCGAGGGCATGAGGGCAAGACGGCGACCGTGGAGGTCTTCGTGCCGCAGGTGACGACAGTTTCCCTGGTCCCAAGAATCGACATTCGTACCTCGGGCGGTGGCCCAACTCTGAAATTGACCTCGATCGCGCCAGAGAGGGCCACAATATGCGGCGGAACTGAGGTGACTGTGACCGGAGAGGGCTTCGAGTTGGGCCTTGGGGTTACCTTTGACAGCAAGGCAGCTTCATCGGTCACGCTCATCGACGGACGGACAGCTCGTGTCGTGACGCCGACTGTGGGGGAGGGCACGGGGTTGGTCGCTGTCAAGGTCTCAAATCCGGGTGGGGCGAGCGATACACGCGGTGGCGCTTTCACTTTCGAGCATCCGGCGCCGCCGTTTCGCCGAGGCGACGCGAACTCGAACGGCGAGCTCGACTTCGCGGACGCCACGCTCCTTTCGGATCTGCTCCTTGGAAGGGGCACCGGTTTCCCGCCAAACCTTGATGCGCTTGACGCGAACGATGACGGCGTCGTCAACGGAGGTGACGTCACAGCCATCCTGGCCCATCTCTTCGGAGGCGCTTCGGCCCTCCCTCCGCCCTTCGCGAGCCCGGGCCTTGACGTCGACTCCCCTGATAACCTCACGTCCTGTGGAAACTGAGAACCGCTTTGCCCAGCATCCACTCTGGCGTCGGGAGCTCCTGCCCGACCCTCGTGGCGTTGTTGGGTTTGCTCTGGTCGCCGGAGTCCTCTTCTTTCATTTGACCCTCGCAGCGGGGCCGCGAAGCTATCTCTGGAGCGAGAACCCGGTGCTCGAGATTCTCGCTCACGCCTGGTTAATTCTCTCGCCGCCCCTCGGTGTTTATCTTGGGCTGAGAAATCTCCTCGTAGTTCGCGACAGCATCTTGCCCGTCTTCAGCGTTCCCCTGGGGGCTTTCCTCAGCGTGATTACGGGGGCAAGCCTTCTTGCCGCGCTCATTTTTGGCTGAAGCGTTCGCAGGCACGCCTTGCGGCAAAGGATTTACAGGGCCGCTAAAGTTTGCTTGACACGTGCCGCGCAGAAAGGTAGCATTTTCCCGCTCTGTAAAGTGATTGTGCAGGAAGCTTTACGTCACTCCCAGGAGCCCTCACGGTGCCATGGCCTCGCTGTTTACGGCATTGGCGAGGGGGGGGCGACGCTCGATTCGGGACCATTCGCAAGACGTCTCCACTGAAGGCTTACTTCACAAAAGACGCGCACGGGTGAGACAAGACGCAAACAGCGGAATACAAGAAACAGCCGAAGTGAAGATAGAACGGCCCTTTGCCATTCAGGTGTGGGAATTTGTATCGCTTGTCGATAAGAGGATCGAGGAGAATACCGGGACGATTCGTCTGGGCAAGTTGAAAGACCGGGACTGGACTGATTCGTGAAGCGCGCTGTTATCTCTGACATTCATGGGAATCTGGCCGCCTTCGAGCAAGTCCTCGAGGACATTCAGCGCAGAGGGATCGAAGAGATCTACTGCCTAGGGGACATCATCGGCTACGGGCCGGATCCACGGGCCTGTATCGAGCTTGCGAAGCGGTTCCCCGTCAATCTTCTTGGGAATCACGAGGAAGCAGTGCTCTTCGGGGCGATAGGCTTCAACCCCAAGGCCAAGATCGCGATTGACTGGACTCGAGAACAGCTCAGCCTGAAGAGCGAGCCCCAGGAGCGTAACCGCGAGCTGTGGACCTTTATTGGTGGTCTTGCGAAGCAGCACAAGGAGGGCTCGTTCCTCTATGTTCACGGCTCGCCGCGCGATCCGACCCGAGAGTACATCTTCAAGCAGGACTACCAGGACCGGAAGAAGATGGACGAAATCTTCTCGTCGCCGGCGGACATGCACTGGCAGGTCTGCTTCGCCGGCCACACACACTACCCTGGAATCTTTTCCCAGGGGCATCCGTACGCGTTTCTCGAGCCGCAGGACATGGGCTACGAGTTTCCATACGCGGCGAAGAAAATGCGGATTCTTGTCAACGTGGGCTCTGTGGGGCAGCCACGCGACGGGGACTGGCGTGCGTCCTATGTGATCGTGGATGAGGAGTGCATCCGCTTCGTACGGCTGGACTATGATGTCCAGCGTACGGTCCTCCGTTTCAAGGGCTATCCAGAACTTCCCGATTACTTGGCCAAACGGCTCGAAGAGGGGAAGTAAGCAAGGACCTCACTCTTTTTCGTGGCATTCTCGTGCCCTTTCAGTATCTTCACCCGGTCGCGTTTCGCCTGTTGTCAGGCGACTCGACGCGACAGCTCGCGGCCCACAAGGACACACCGAAGAATGCTCTGGCGGTACCTCATAGCTTTTGTCCTCTCCATGGCAGTTCTGTGGGGCTGGATGTGGATTTTCCCGCCGCCCAAGCCTGCGCGGGCCCCGGAGCCGCAAGCTGGACCCCCGAGGGTCCCCAGTGCGGAAAAGGTCGACCCTCTGGCGGACCGTCCAGGAATCCCGGGAGTGACCCCGGGAAAGCCGGTGCTTCCCCAGCGGGAACGAAAAGAAATCTCTGGCTCTGTGGGTAAGCGCTTCGAGCTGGTAGCCGATTCGCGGGGGGGGTGCCTCTCGAGCGTTTCGCTGGGAGAATTTACAGAGTCAGTCAATGAAACCAGCCCTTACAAGATGCTCCGGACGCCTCGCAATGGGCCCGGCGTCTTCACGCTGGAGGTCGAGGATCCTACCAATCCGGCCAGGCCGTCCCTCATCGCCCCGGAGGCCAACTGGGAGCTCGAGCGAACGTCTCCGGACGGGGCGCCTCCGGTCTTCGTGTATCGCTATGACCTGGAATCGATCTCGATCACGAAGACGATTTCTGCGGGAGGGCCCGAGTTTCCCGGCGAGGGGCCCGAGGAGGCGCTCGCACGTCACTTGAAAGTGACGCTCGAGTTCCAAAACAAGGCGGCGACCCCGGCCACGCTCACTTACCGACTCTTTGGCGGAGTGGGTATGGATACTGAAAATGAGCAAGCTCCCGGCACCGACATCGAGTTGGTCGCGGGGTCCTGGAACGATCAGGCAATCGCCACCGAGGCGACAGCTGCTTCAAAGATCGCTCACAGGGACCTCTCGGGTGGCCGAGTCGCCTGGGTGGCGGTCTCGAGCGCCTACTTCACTGCGATTCTCTTCCCACTTCCAGTTGAACCGGGCAAGTCAGCGGGTTTTGTCGACAGGGCCTTTGCCGATTCCTACCCGGATGACCAATCGCTCGACCGGCTGGCCCACGAGAAACATGGGCGCTCCTTCCTGGAGCTGCCTCCGCAGGAGGCTGCTTCAATCCAGGACCAGGCCTACAAGAACCTGCGCGTGGCTTTTCGCAGCGCCAAGGTTTCCTTGCCGCCCGGCGGGCCGCCCGTGCGGCACGAGTTCGGGCTGTATCTTGGGCCGAAGGAGAAGGGACCGCTCGCTCGCTACGAGCCCCTGAGCTTGAGTAGTGTCGATCAGCATGGTGCCATTGCGCGATTCTTCACCTGGCTCCTCGGGATCTTCAAGTCTGTGACGTTCGGGAGCTGGGGTCTTGCGATCATCTTGCTCACCTTCGTCGTCAAGCTCTGCCTCCACCCAATCAACAAGCGCACGCAGGCGAGCATGCAGCGCTTTCAAAAGCAAATGCAGCGCGTCAAGCCGCAAATGGATGCGCTGAAGGAAAAGTACGCGGGCAACCGCCAGCGCCTCAATGCCGAGACACAGAAACTTTGGAAGGAGAACAACATCAACCCTGGCCAGCAAATGGCGGGTTGCCTGGTCATGTTTCTCCAGCTCCCCATCTGGTACGGGCTGTACACGACACTTCAGTCCGCCATCGGTCTCCGACAGGCCAGTTTCCTGTATATCCAGGACCTCACGCGACCGGACATGCTTTTCAAGTTTGGCTTCAATGTGCCTCTCCTGGGTGAGTGGTTCAACTTGCTGCCCGTACTCTACGTGATCCTGACGATCGTTCAGCAGCGGATGCAGCCGAAGCCGGAAGACCCGCAGATGCGTCAACAGTACAACATGATGACCTTCATGATGGCGTTCTTCGGATATATCTTCTATGCATCCCCATCCGGATTCATTCTCTACATCATGACGAGCGCTGCGCTAGGAATTCTCGAAAGCAAGATCATCAAGGCGGAGCTCAGGCACGAGGAGGAACGTGCTGTGGCGCTGGGCAGCGGGCAAGACACGGCTGGCGGATCTCCCAACAGTGGGGCCATGTACCCCGCCCGTTCCCGCAAGACAGAGGACGCGCGCTCGAAGCAAGGTGGGCGGCACTAGGCAGCCAGGCGTTTCATGGCTGGCAGTAACACCGCCGACACTATCCTGGCCGTATCCTCTCCTCCCGGGGCAGGGAGCGTGTGCATCGTGCGATTGAGTGGGCCCCGGGCTCTCGGGCGAGTTGCATTCCTCGCTGGCCTTGATGGCTCCCGCATCCTGGCGTGCAGGGGCTTCAGCGAGGTCCAGGCAAGCTTGCAGTTGGACGCCCTGAGCTTGCCTGTACGCGTTGCGGTCTATCGATCGCCGCGCTCCTACACTGGCGAGGATTTGTGCGAGATCACCCTGCCTGGTTCGCTGCCACTTGTGAGTCTCCTCACTCGGCGTCTCATCGCTTCGAGTCCCGATTCGGAAGGCGAGGTTCGGTGGGCCGGGCCCGGCGAGTTCACGCAGAGGGCCTTTCTGAGCGGGCGGATTGACTTGACCGAGGCCGAGAGTGTGGCGCAGCTGATCTCCGCAGCGGGCGAGGCCGAGGCCAGAGCCTCCCATCGTGGGATTCGAGGCGAACTGGGGGCGCGGCTTCGAAGCCTGCGAGAAGGCGTACTGGAATGTTTGGCCCTCATCGAGGCGGCGCTCGACTTCCCTGACGAGGATATCCCGGAGGTCTCGCGGGAAACTCTCCTGGGGCGAGTCGGGGAGGTGAAGGCCAACGTCGAACGACTGGAGGATGCGACAGCGCTGCGGGTGATGACCCCCAGCTCGCTTCGCGTGGTTCTTTGTGGCTTTCCAAACGCAGGGAAATCGAGCCTTCTGAACGCGATTTGCGGGCGACCACTGGCACTCACCTCTCCGGTTCCCGGTACGACCCGCGACCCCGTACGAGGCGTCACCTTCTTCGAGGGTCGCAGGCTCGAGTGGATCGACCTGGCCGGAACGACGGACACGGAGGGTTGGACCTTCGGCGGGGAGTCTGACGAGGAATCTGTGATCTGGAGTGCCGTCCGCAGGCTCACGCAGCTTGAGCTTGAGAGTTCGGACCTCGTTGTCTGGGTGGTGGACTCAACTGGTGACTTCCGAGCGTCGCTCGCTGCCAGGGAGCGGATCAAGGCCCCTGAAATCATTACCGTGTTTCAAAAGGCAGATCTCGTGGATTCGCAGGCCCGGCAAGAAGCCGTCCTTGAGGCGCCGGAAGCGTTCTGGGTGAGCGCTCGAGAGCGCTCTGGGCTTGAGAACCTGGTTGCTGGAGCGGTCGCCGCTGTGGAACGGACTCGCGGCGCGGTTGCCCGGGTCGAACGGGTTGCGCCGAGTTTTTTCGTAAGCACCCACCAGCAGTTGGCACTCGAGAGGATCGGCGACGCTCTCGCGAGGGCACTGGGTGGACTTGCCTCCACCGCGGGTTTCGAGTACGTGGCCTCCGATCTGCGCGATGCGATGGCCGCGCTCGACGACGTCCTGGGAGCGAGCCCCGGGGACGCCGTGCTCGACTGGGTCTTTGCCCGTTTCTGCATCGGAAAGTGACCCTGGAGTAGCCGCTGCATTTTGTTTCCAACGTCCCGCCTCAGTGTCTACAATCCCGCCCAGTCTCAGGCCTGTTGTGCAAGTGATCCAGTGAAGAGGACCGCCGGGAGCACTTGACGAAATGACCTGCATCATTTTGACCCCGCTTCATGGTTACAAGTCTGAATTGCCTTGTTTGTGGCAATTCGCTCGATCTTGGCCAGGAATGCTTTTCGAGCCGGGCGCTATCCGGGAGGGTTGCCGTGCGTTTACTTTTTCTGAATGAGAAGCTGAATTATGCGGGGACATCCTCGTACACTTTTGACCTGGCCTCTGCCCTTGGCAAGCTGGGGGACGAGATTCGTCTCTGCACGACGGGTGGCGACCTCCGGAAGTCGTTTGGGGCGCTTGGGGTTGAGACCTACGTGGTTCGCTTCAACCCCTTCAGCTTTTCAAAGCTTCTGAGTTTTCTGCGGGAATTCGAGCCCGAATTGCTCCACTTTCAAAACTTGAGGAGCGCCCCGTTTGGACAGAGAATCGCGCGCAAGCTCGGCGTGCCGTATGTGGTGACGGTGCATCGCGCTCCAGACTCAAGCGCCCCCCGGATCACGGATCACCTCCTCTCTGGCGTGATCGCCTTGAACGAGGTGGTCCGTGAGTCTCTGGTAAATAATCTCGGTGTGCCGAAGACGCTCATCCGGGTGATCCACCGAGGAGTCGACACGGATGCGCTCTCACCAGAGCCCGAGGGTTGGCAGAGGCCTCGGGATCGGGGTTGGATTCCCGTCGTGGGCTCGGTGGGAAACCTTCAGAAGGTCAAGGGGCACCATGTGCTGATCAAGGCCGCCCGGAGGCTCCTCGACATGGGCGTCGAGGCGATGTTCGCCATTGTCGGGGAAGGAGAGGAGGAGCCCTACCTGCGGAGGCTGGTGAAGGATCTGCGGTTGCAGCAGCAGGTGACTTTCTCGCCACACATTCCGAATCGGCGTGGACTCTACCGCACGTTTGATATCGTCGTCGTGCCGAATCTGAAGGCTGGCGTGGGCTCGACGGCGCTCGAGGGTATGAGCATGGGCAAACCGGTTGTGGCGAGCGCCGTTGGGGAGTTGCTCCATATTGTTGAGGATGGCAAGACGGGTCTGCTCGTCCCGGAAGGGGACGACGAAGCCCTGGCAGACCGGCTGCGAGATCTCATCTCGCACCCGGAGAGTTGTGCCTCGCTGGGGCAGGCGGCTAGGGCCTGCGTGCTCGAGAACTTCTCGCTCGGGCCCATGGTGCAGGCGACCCGGGAGTTCTACCAGGAGAAGTCCACAGCCGCGTCTCGGAACGCTACCGCTCGACGCTGAGAGAGTAAGGCCTGGCATGCCCCTTATTTTCCCTGCTCAGGGCATAACTCCCGGGAAGGTCCGGTAAGGGGAGCCTGGATCGCTCGGCGGCGTGTGTTTCCATCGTGGTCACAGGCGAAGGTTTGTGTTCGCGACACTCTTCCTGGCTCGCCTCTTGCAGAAATCAGCTTCCCGGGGGTGTTCCTGAGGTCTGCAGGACAAGTCCCCGCGGTTGAGTCAGGGCCCCATGCCAGTGCCGCAAGCATGGGTGCCGGCCAGAAGGATGGAGCTTCGGGTAGGCGCCAGGTCGCGGGGGACCAGAAAAGAAGGGATGGGTAATGTCCATGATCCAGATGTCCATGAATTCCAGCCGCACGAGCTCGAAAGTTTCGACTCTCGCGCGTGTTGTAACCCTGGCCGTTATTGCCATGGTGATCTCGACTCGAGTTGTCCGGGCGCAATCTGCACCCGTGCCGCTCAGAATCCTCACCTGGATCCATCCGGAAAATCCGCTCCAGGTTCGCTTTGAGCTCCAGAACGCCGCGGTGAACAAGGCCAGGGTCAAGCTTTGGCACTTCGGCGATCGCACCCGTTCGCGCGAGGTCTCACCGACCCACTCCTATGCGAAGCGTGCTCTTTACAGCGTTCGCGTCCGATACTTCGATTCGGCCGGAGTCGAGCGCGTGCTGGGTCGAAAGCTAGATCTTGTCTCACCGCCCACGGTCTTGATTGAGAGCTTTGGTCGGGTCGAGGGAGGGGCCGCCACAGCACTGTGGTTCCTGGCCGTGGCGAAGAGCGGAAGCACTCAAGTGAACGCGCAGGAGTGCCACTGGAGCTTTGGCGATGGTGCCACGGCCGTGGGAGCCCGAGTCGAGCACACTTATGGAGGTCCCGGGGCGTTTGCGGTGGACGTCAAGCTCGTGGACAGTGTCGGCAACGTCGTCACCGACGGAGTCGACGTCACGGTGAGGGAGCCACCGCTTCCGCCACCCGCACCCGCACCCGCACC
>SXIK01000206.1 GCA_005772855.1 Planctomycetia bacterium
CCACGAGTCCCACGTCCTTCACACGAGGACCTCAAAAGTCTGCTCGGCGCCCTCACGGCCCTTCACACGGATCTCCCCGAGGGCTCTCGTCGCGAAGGCATCCCCGATGGCCTCGCGGGTGCTTTTCGAGATCCGAATTTGACCGGGCTGCGAGGTTTGCTCGAGACGCGCGGCAAGATTCACCGTGTCGCCGATGACGGTGTAGTCGAGACGTTCCGACGAGCCCATGTACCCCACCGTGGCTTCCCCCGTGTTGATTCCAATCCCCACCGCGAGCTCGCGGAAACCGGAATCCTTCTCCGCGATCCGCAAGCTCGCAACGCAACGCTGCATCGCCACGGCGGCGCGCACCGCGTTCAACGCATCTTGGGGGCTCGCGCACGGCGCACCGAAGAGCGCCATGAGGCCATCGCCCAGGTACTTGTCGAGGGTGCCCGTGTGCTCAAAGACAATCGAGGTCATGGCTTGAAAGTAACAATTCAGAAACCGGACAATCTCCTCGGGCTTTCGCTTCTCGGCGAGGGGAGTAAATCCGCGGATGTCGGCGAAGAGGACGGTCACGGTCTGATTTGAGCTGGCGAGGGTCACAGACTCGGGCCTGGCGAGAATGCTATCGACGACGTGCCGAGGGAGAAACCGGCCGTACGCGGCCCGGGCCAGAGCTTCCCGGGAGAGCCTCTCATAAGATTGTGCACTGTCGATGGCGCTCGACGTCGCCCCCGCGATCGCGTTGAGGAGCTCGAGATCGTCCGTTGTGAACGTCTCCTTCGGGCAGCGACGATCAGCGTAGATGACTCCCAGAGCGCCGCTGCGGCCAAGAAGCGGAGCACAGATGACAGCGTGAATGCCCTGAAGGAGGATGCTCGCCGCGCCCTGGAGCCGGGAGTCCTTCTGAGCGAAGAACGAAGCAACGGAAACACGCTCGGAGATGACCCTTTGCACGATCGTCTGTGAAATTTCTATCCGGGAGCCAGGCTCAGTCGCCCCGCTCTCCCGGTCACGAACCAGCACTGGCTCGAGGCTTTTCTGCCCTTCCTTCAGGAGCAGGATGCAGCATCTGTCGACCGGTGTGACTTCAAAGAGCGCACCACTGGCGAGGCGATAGATCTCCTCGAGGCAAAAGACCGAGCTCAGTGACTTGCCGAGCTGATAAAGAAGGTTCAACCGCTGCGCCTGCTTCTTGTTCTGAAGCTCCAGAAGCTCGAGGTGCTCGGCGAACTGACCCGGGCTCGAGGACAGGAGCGCTCCGCGGTCGAACGAAGGAGACTCGCTGGAGACCTGGAGCGCCGGGTGACACACGAGTGTCTCGACGTGAAGGTCATTTTCGGTCTCCTGGGCGAGGCCCTGGTCAACCTCCTCGACGTACTGAATGCTACAGACCCCCTCGAACGAGATGGTCACGCCATTCTTCAGGAGCTGCGGCTCGAGCGGCGGAATTCGGCGGCCGTCAAGGCAAGTCCCGTTCTTCGATCCACGGTCCTCGACGAAGTAAGCACCGTCCCTTGGCAAGACCCGGGCATGCTCCCTTGAAATCCGGTTGTCGCCAATGATGATGAAATTCTTCTCCGCGCTCTTGCCGATCGTGACGGCGCTTTCCCCGAGGGGGATCTCAAACGGCGCCCGATCGCTGGGTGGGTGGAAAATAAACCGCAGCTTGGCCACGAAGCCATGATACTCGATCCGGAATCGGTACCGAATCGCAAGGCGGAATCATCGCCATCTGAGCGGCCACGCCGAAGGGGTGAGCTCACGTGGCTGGCACGCAGTGGTCACGTCCCACTATCGTCTGCGGAGGGGCCGTAAATCTGGGGGAGGGGCACGTCGTTAAGGCGCAGGTACACGGTGAACTGCCCTCGGTGATGGATCAGATGGCTCATGACCCAGGTTCGGAACACGACCACCCTCGGCAGGGTGAATAGCGTCTGGCCGCCCTTCAGAAGGCTCCAGGGCCGCATCCAGGACATGTCGGTCACGGTGCCAAGGCTGGCTCGGGCCATGCGAACATTCTCGTCGAACCTGGAGCAGAGCTCGGCTCGAGTCTTCAAGGCGCGGGGTGGAGGCGCGGGAACTCCCGGCGGAGCAAGATCGAACGAGTCAGAACCCGTGATGGACTTGCACCACATCGGCACGTCCACAATGTGAGAGGCCAAAGCTCCAAGGCTCATCGACTTGGGGTGCGGCTTCCATTCGAGCCTGGATTCCGGAATGCGATCGAGCAAGCGTCGCGTGTTTTGCATCTCGTGGTCGAACTCGGGCAGAAAAGCGTCGGAAAGTCCCATGAGCCAGCCTCCTTGATTTCACGGATGTTCAAGAAAAGCTCGAGGCATTCTCTCACCCCCTCCGGGTCGAGCCAAGTCATTCGCGCCTCCGCCCCCGGACCTGCCACCGGTTTGACAACCAGGCCCCCCCTCCGTACCCTCTGGGCCCATGAGACGGGGGACGCCCAAGTTTCGTCTGGTGGATACAAGCGCCGTGGTTCAGGAGATCCGGAGCCGGATACCTTTCCACCCCGGAAGGCCTCTTCCCATCTCCGCGCCCTTGCTCGTCGTCCGCGTCGAGATCGAATCAAGAGACGGCAAGAGAGCCGTGGGTTTCGCCTCCGATGGCCTCCTGGCCCACTGGTTCGATCGGAGCCCGGAGAAGAACTACGGCCAGAAGGTGGACGATCAGCTCAACGCATTTCGCGCGGCAAGACAGGTCTACTTGAATGCCGGGGTGACCCCACTGGCGGCAGTCGAGATCTGGGAGGGAGCTCACGAACCCCTACGCCAGGAATGCGAACGCCGTGGAATCGATGCGCGCACAGCCTGCTTCGGCGGCTCGTTTCTGGAGCGAGCGATCATCGACGCCCTCTGCCGGCTCAGGCAGGTCAGCTTTTTTGAGGCGCTGCGTTCCGATCTCCTTGGGCTTCCGACCCAAAAGATGCTGCCGCGCGAGCCTCTCCGGGAGATCCACTGCCGGCATACCGTGCGACTCGGCGATCCCCTCACCCGAGGGGAGATCCGGGCCAAGGACCGGCTGGACGATGGCCTGCCCCAGGCGCTCGAGGACGACATCGACTCTTATGGACTCACCCACTTCAAGGTGAAAGTGAGCGGCGAACACGATCGAGACGTGGAGCGTCTCTCGCGCATTGCCGTTCTCATCCAGCAGCGCTGTCGTGAAGGCTACACCATCACACTCGACGGAAGCGAGGAGTACGCCGAGCCTGACGCGCTCGAGCGCTTGATTGAGACGCTGCGAGGGCGGCCCTACGGAGTGGAACTCATGGATTCCGTCCTCCACATCGAGCAACCCTTCCCCCGGGAATCGGCCCTTTCCCCTCCCGTGGCCTCCAAGGTGGCGCGACTCAGCGCCATCAAACCGCTCCTGATCGATGAAAGCGACGACCAGCTGGATTCCTTTCAGCGCGCGGCACAACTTGGCTACCTCGGCGTCTCGCACAGGAACTCAAAGGGCCTCTTCAAGTCACTTCGTAATCGCGCCTGGATGCTCGAGTCGAACCGACAGCGAACGAAGCAAAAACTGCCGCTTCTTTTTCAGGCAGGCGACGACCTCGCCTGCACACCGGTCTTGCCGCTTCAGCAGGAGCTCGCATTTCTCGCCGCTCTGGGAATCGACTTCGCCGAAAGAAATGGTCACCACTACTTCCGGGGGCTCGATCACCTGCCACCGGCCGAAGCCACCTCAGCCTCCGCTGCGCACACCGACCTTTACGAGGAACGGGAGGCCAGCGTATTCCTCAGGATCCAGAACGGTGTGGTCTCCGTGCACTCCCTGGAGGCTCCGGGCTTCGGCTACAGCGCGACGATAGCCTTCGAGGGCCGAAGGCCCCTTGAAGAATGGGCCCTGGATCGGCTCGATGAGAAGACCCCGCATGCTTGAGCCCCCGGCCTGCGCATGCAGGGTGCGCGGAGGCTGGGGCAAGACGCCGCTCGGGATTCGGGATGGAGTGGGCCTGGCCAAGCACGCACCTTCAAGTGGAGCGGCACGACAGGATCAGGGAACTTCGTGAAGATGCGGACGGATCGCCGGGTGGCACTTGAACACCGAGGGCACCCTGATTCCAGACACCTACATCCGCGGCGCGCGGGACCAGGTCATCATTGGCTCAGCGATTTGAACCAGGCCGAATGCTCGTTCTCGAGAGTCTCACGGTCCGGGATCGGGTAGTAAACGAACTCGTTGGGGGCAGCGATCCAGAAGCCCGTGCGGAGCCTCAGGAAGGGAAGCCGGCTCAGCGCGGAGTCAAGGCTAACGCCTTTCATGAGTTTTTCCGGGTGGGCCCGAAGCTCTAGAATCTGGTCCCGCAACTTGTGGGGGTGGACGTTGGGGATCGGAGAGCCAAGGAAAGGGTTTTCCTCGATCTCCCGCAGGAACTTCTCAATGGGCAGATCGATCTGGGTAAACATGACCTTGGGCGCCCCCCTCGCGTGATTCTTGGGATCGGTAATGTACACACCGAACTCGGGCGGAGTCATGTAAGTCAGCAGCACGTACGAGAAGGGACAAATCTCCTGGAAGGTCCGAATCAAACTGGGTTTGTGGGTGCGGTTGTAATTCTTGCGCTCGATTTCAAGCACCTTCCCGCTTGTCGAGGTGACGTAGAGGCTCTTGAGTGCGCTCAGGTCGAGGTGCTCGAGGACGCGGTAGGTCTTCACGAACTTTGTTCTCTTCGGCGACCCGTCCGCCTTGGGCTTCACTTCCCGCAGAACCTCATCGATCGGAAAGAAGTCGTGTCGAAAGTTGATATCGACCTCGATAAAGATCACCTGCCCCTGGAAATATCGAGTGCTGCCGATTGCGTAATGTCTGCCGAACTCGACCGGAGGGAGCATCGAGGCCACAAGGCCAAAGTTCGGATACATGATCGAGTAGAGGTACTTGTCTTGTGTCTGGCTCATAGATTGGAAATGATACCCTTTCGTTGATGCGAAGCTACGCGATGGGAGGAGCCGCGTCAACCCGCCGGATCGGGCAAGCTCGCGCTGCTTCAAGGCCGTACTATTTCGTTGCCGCGAGAGCCTCCTCGAGTCGACAACGCGTTATTGACTCGGTCACGCTGTCGCGCCCGTCCGCCAGGGCATGGATCTCCAGGGTGATGCTCTGTTTCTGCTCTAGCTCGGCGAAACGCCCCATTTCAGCATCAAAAAACAGAATCCCGCTCGATTCGCCCCGCTTGAGGCGGAGATTTATTGCCTGCCCCTCCCTCTTCTCAAAACTCGGAGTCCCCTTGAGCAGGATCTTGTGAAGTTCACGGCCAGCTCGCTTCTCGGGGCCTGCGTAGGTGTAAGCCTGATCCGTGCTCAGGGTGCCAAAGGGAAGCCTGGACTCCGTCCGGCTCACCCAAGTCATACCTACCTTCAGGGGGCCACCTTTGAGAACAGGCCACGGAGAGCTCATGCGCTGGAACGCTTCCTCGCTGAAGAGCTCCCCCATCGCAGGGGCCCCGGGAGCCTCCCTGAAGGCCCTCAGGACGTCCAAGGCAAGCTTGAACCTCTCGACCTTTCCATCCGCTGACACCTCGAGACTTGCCTGGGAGGCCAACACCGTTTTCAACAGGGGTCCCAGCGCGGTGAAGATTGGGCCTTTCGGATCCTTCGCCGCCTGCGAGTCATACTCAAAGCTCTGCCCGCCCTCCAGCTCCATCTTGAGGAAAAGGCGCTCGCAGGTTTGTCGCAATTCTGCCTTGCCATGCGCGTCGACCTTCACCACCGTCAAGAGCGTACCGAGGGTCAGCTTCTGGAAGACCTTGTTGAGTGCGGGCCCCACTTTCATCGTCGTCGAGACGTCCGTCTCGATCGTCTGACGCAGCACCTGCCCTTCCTTGAGCTGCCAGCGAAGAACGGGGTCAGCGCACTGTCCGCGCGCAAGTGAGATGACCAGGCCTGTGATGACGACCAGCAAGGCTTTTTTCGGGATTACTGGGTGCATGAGGACTCGCTGGGGTGTGCAGGAGGACTTTCAATGGGCAAGCCACTCGATCGCGACCGGGGAGCTTTCTTCAAGAAGGCAGTCAAACGCCGCCTTTCAGCGCAGGCAGAAAAACGACTTCGCTCGAGTCCCGAACAGCTTCGCGGAGCCCGCTTGCCAGCACGTTATCCACTGCGGCTGCGAGCCCCGGGGTCAAACGGTCATTCGCGACCAATCGTTCGCGGATACCTGGAAACGCAATCTCGAGGTTGTCGATCACCTCGCCGAGCGTGGCTCCGCAAGCCTCGACGTTGCGAAGGCCGCGAGTGAACTTGGCAAGATGCGCCGGCAGGTAGATGTGGGCCATTGTAACGGGCTACCCAACGCTAGCGAGACCTCTTGAGTATTGCCTCAAGCACCCGGGCAGGGCTCATTGGCAGCGTGCGTAGGCGCGTACCAATCGCCCGGCTAATAGCATTCGCGATGGCCGCAGGCGGCGGAACAATGGGCACCTCTCCGACCCCACGCACGCCAAAGGGATGTCCCGGATTTGGCACCTCTACAAGCACCGCCTCGATCATGGGCAGGTCGAGCGCGGTGGGCATCCGGTAGTCGAGGAAGCTCGAGTTCTGCATCCGGCCCTGGAGGTCGTAGTAGTACTCCTCGTTCAGCGCCCAACCGATACCTTGCGCAACTCCGCCCTGGATCTGCCCTTCGACGTACGCTGGATGGATCGCCTTGCCAACGTCCTGAGTTGCTGTATAGCGAAGGATCGTGACCTTCCCCGTATCCGCATCGACCTCGACGTCCACCACGTGCGTGGCAAAACCGCAGCCCACCCCATGCTTGTCCGCATCCACGGTCACCTGAGTGACCACCGGACCGCCGCAATCGGAGAGTTTGCCCGATAGCTCCTTGAACGTGAGAGACTTGCCGCCGGCTCGCAAACGGTAGCACCCGCGTGAGACTTCGACATCGCCGGGTTTCACTTCCCACAAGGCGGCGGCGCGATCGATCATCTGTCGCTCGATCTGGCGAGCGGCCTCGATCGCCGCGAGGCCCGTGGCAAAGGTCACCCGACTACCACCGGTAACATCGGTGTACCCAACCGTATTGGTGTCGACGACCTGAGGCTTGACGTCCTCGGCAGAAATACCGAGCACCTCGGCGAGCTGCATCGCCACCGAGGTTCGGGTTCCACCGATGTCTGTCGAACCCTCGACGAGGCACACGGTGCCGTCCGGGTTCACGCTTGCCATGCAACTCGACTTGAGCCCGATATTGAACCAAAAGCCGGAGGCGACGCCTCGTCCGTGGAGAAGATTCGCACGATGCGCCTTCGTTGAAACCGTGTGTGCCTGCGGGCTTGGCAACTTCTCGATGTCCGCTGTCCAGTGCGGGTGGCCGCACGCAGCCTCGACCGTCTCCAGGTATCCGATCCGTGGATAGACGAGACCGTCGACGCGCCGTGTCCCCTCCTTCGCGCCATTCAAACGGCGGATCTTCATCGGATCGATCCCGGCCCACTCACTGATCTGGTCGAGGACCGTCTCTGTTGCAAAGGCTGCACTGGTGGCGCCCGGGGCGCGGTAGGGAGCCGTCTTGGGCTTGTTGAGCAGCACGTCGTAGCCGTCGATGAGCTGGTGGGCGACATCGTACGGTGCGAAGATACACATCATTCCACAGACGACCGGCGACCCCGCAAACGCTCCGGCCTCGTAGGCAAGCCAGGCCTGTGCTGCGGTAATGCGCCCATCCTTGCGAGCGCCCATCTTGACGCGGATCACGGTGCCGGGTGTTGGCCCCGTGCCCTCGAAAACCTCCGTTCGGTCCATCAAGAGCTTCACGGGCCGCCCTGTCTTCCTCGACAGCAGCGCGGCCACGGGCTCAAGGTAGACGGGAATCTTGCCGCCGAAGCCGCCGCCGATCTCCATCGGCACGACCTTCACCCTCGAGACCGGCACGTCGAGCATCGTTGCCACCTGGTCACGAACCGTAAAAGCTCCCTGGGTGCTCGTCCAGATCGTCAGTTCGCCGCCCGGGTTCCACAGTGCGGTGCCGTTGTGTGGCTCGATATAGCCCTGATGCACCATCGAGGTCTTGAACTCTTCCTCGAAGATGCGCTCGGCCTCCCTGAAGCCTTGAGCGATATCGCCCTTCTCAAACCGCAAATGCTTTGCGACGTTGGTGGGTGTCGAGCCCTTCTCGCCCAGATCCTCGGTGCGCAAATCGGGCTGCAGGATCGGCGCGCCAGGCTTCATGGCCTCGAGCACATCCATCACCGGCGGAAGCACCTCATACTCGACGCGAATACGCTTGAGGGCCTCTGAAGCCACTTGCGGAGTAGTTGCTGCCACGCCGGCAATCGCGTGGCCCCGATACAGAGCCTTCTCGCCTGCCAGAACGTTTGCACAGAGATCTCGCACCTTGATCGTGCCCTCGCCGAGGTCGGCCACACGATTGCCGGACCCGGGAAAGTCGGCGGTTGTTACGACAGCCTTGACTCCCGGCATCGAGAGCGCGGCGCTAGCATCGATCGAGAGGATGCGAGCGTGCGCGTGTGGGCTCCTCAGCACGCGGCCGTGGAGGAGCCCCGCCATCTGAAGATCGGCGCCGTAGAGGGCGCGTCCCGTGACCTTCTCGACGCCATCGTGGCGGATGGGCCGCGTTCCAATCACCTGATACGTGCCGATTTTAGCACCTGAAGTCTTTGCGCTCATGTTGTCATTTCCCTCCCGAGGCCGATGGGGCAGCATCGAGCACCGCCCGGATAATCTTGTCGTAGCCCGTGCAGCGGCAGAGATTGCCCGCAAGCCAGGCACGGGCCTGGGCCTCCGTGGGATGCGGGTGCACATCCAGGAGCGCTTTCGCCGCCACAAGGAAGCCCGGCGTACAAATACCGCACTGGAGAGCTGCGTGTTCCAGGAACTTCTGCTGAAGAGGATGCAACGTCCCGCCCTCGGCAAGGCCCTCGATCGTCGTCACCTTGCGGCCCTGTGCCTCCAGCCCAAAGACGATGCAGGAATTAACAACGCGGCCGTCGAGGAGCACGCTGCACGCGCCGCAGTTGCCGTTGTTGCAGCCCTCCTTCGATCCCGTGAGTTTCAACTCATCGCGGAGCACCTCCAGGAGGCTCTGACGCGGCTCACAGAAAGTCTCTGTTGCTTCGCCATTCAGCTCAAATGTCAGATGCGATTTCATGTTTTGTTTCGGGTTCCTTTCAGCGTCCTCGAGCTCGATGGAAAGCGTCTTCAAGCGTCCTGACAGTCAAGACACCACAGAGGTGGCGCCGCTGCCACTCCTCTCCACGCATGTCGGTAATCGGCTTCGCTGCCTTGCGCGAAGCCTCTGCCGCGGCCTCGAAGACCTCGGGGGTTGCCTTCTTGCCAATCAGCGCCTGGGCAGCCTCCGTGACGAGGATTGGGGTCGGCGCGACGGCGGCGAGGCAGATGCCTGCGTCGCGGATTGTCGAGAGATCGGCTTCAAGCTCGAGCATGGAGGCGACGCCAACGACCGCAATATCCATCTCGTTGCGCGGAATGAATCGGAGGTACCTCGCGCCGGAGCGTGGCCGAGGCGGCGGGACGTGGATCGACACCAGCACCTCGCCGGGGATGAGCACCGTTCGTCCCGGGCCCGTGCAGAAATCCGTCACTGGCAACGTGCGGGATCCATTTCGCCCCACGACGCGCAGCATGGCCTTCAGCACAACCAGCGGCGGTATCCCATCGGCGGCCGGCGAGGCGTTGCAGAGGTTGCCGCCAAAACTGGCGCGGTTCTGAATCTGGACGCTGCCGATCAAGGAAGCGGAATCGACAATGCAGGGGTAATGTTGCGCGACCGCGCGGTCCTCGTAGATTCGGGAGCAGCACACCGCGGCCCCGATGGTGAGTCCAGAGACCGGGTCGCACACTAGCTGCGTCAACTCCGGAATGTTTTTCACATCGACGATCGTGTCGGGGTCCAATCCTCCCAGACGTCGGCTGAGAGTGTTCTCACGAAGCTGAACAATCAGGTCCGTCCCCCCCGCAAGCACACGAGCCCGTGGTCCGCGCTCCGAGAGCAGGTGCACGGCCTCCGAGAGGGTCCGGGGGGCAGCATAAGCGATTTCTTTCACGTTGAAGGTCCTTCCACTGGACGTCGCAGAATGTCGAGCGCGAGGCTCCGAAGACGATGACTCGAGGAATTGGAACGCGAAAACGATGGAAAAACAAGCGACGATCCGGAGGACACGAACGGAGGGACCCGTCCCGCTGCGACACCCATCCCGCTAAGGCATTGGCCTTCGAGTCCTCTGCGGTTACGCTCACGGCAAGGACTCAACTACAAGGCGTCGCCAGGCCCCGAAGGCTCAACGCCCTGTGAACAGGAACCTCATGAAGCGCATTCCCCGATCGCAAGCCCTTCTCTACGAGCTCGACTACCGCCTCAAGCCCATCCTGCACGTCGCCCAGGGCGAGAGCTTCGAGGTGGAGACGGAGGACGCGGCCTCGGGCCGGCTAAGGGCGGGCAATGTGCTGCCGACGGTCGAAAATCGCCCCGAGCTCCGCGACTACCCTCCTCGCGTCAACCCCGTCGCCGGTCCCATCTTTGTCGAGGGCGCTCGCCCCGGCGACCTCCTCGCCGTCCGCATCGAGCACATCGAAGTGCCCGAGCAGGGGGCAACGTGGCTGCGCCCTGGCGTGGGCCCGCTCGGCGACTCGAAGCGGTGGCTGGGCGACTCGGGTCCTTGCACCCGCATTTTGCGTAACGAGCCGGGCCCGAGCGGTGCTTTCCACGATGGCACCGTCCACTTCGACGAGCGGATTTCCTGGCCAGTGCAGCCCTTCATCGGCACGCTGGCGACCGCAACGGAGCGCCATGTGCCCACGAGCGGCTTCGGGCAGGGCCCCTTTGGCGGCAACCTCGACGTCCGTGACTTTTCTCCCGGCCACACCGTGCTCCTCAACGTCTATCAGGAGGGCGGACTCCTTTTCCTGGGTGACGTTCACGCCTCCCAGGCCGACACCGAATTCACGGGCACTGCGAACGAGATCCGCTCGGTCGTGCGGCTCTCCTTGACGGTCGTCCCGGGGAAGCGTCTTTCAGCGCCTCGAGTCATCAAGGATCGCACGATCGTCTTCCTCGGGATCGACCGCCCGCTCGAGTCAGCCGTCCAACGTGCGATCATCGCCTTCATGGAATGGCTGGTTGAGGATCACGGCGTCGCGCCCCGGGACGCGTACCTCTTGACTTCGATCCATCCCGAAATGCGCGTTCACGTCTATCAGATGGTCCCCGGCTTCGGACTCGACTTCGTCGCCGGTGTGGAGTTCCCGAAGCACGGGCCTTGACAGTTCGTTGATCAAGTCCAAGCGGCAGCATTGCGCGCCGCCATCCGCCATCTTTCAGGAACAAACTTGTGGTGGGCAATACTCGGGAGCTTGCGGTCGGGCGGGATAAGGCTCCGAGCACCTCATATCGGCTGTGGGGCATAGTCGCTCACTTCCGCTGGCGCAACCGCCTTCAACAAGTCGACGGAGCGGCGGAGGCCCTCGGCACAGGAGAGCATGACGTCTTCATGTTCGATGGAGAGCCAGCCGTCATAGCCGTTCATGCGAAGGCGATAGCAGAAGTCGCGCCACCAGCCCTCGCCATGGCCGTACCCCAGCGTGATGTAGCTCCACGAGCGAGCCGCAATGTCCATGAGCGAACCGTTCTCCAGAAGGCTCCTTGTTGCGCAGATCGCTTCGTTGATGAAGGTATCCTTCGCATGAACATGGTAAATGGCCTCTCCCAGCGCGTCGATGGCTGCAATCGGGTTCGCGCCCATCCACATCAGGTGGCTAGGATCGAGATTTGCGCCAACCACGGGCCCGATCTCCTTGCGCAGCCGAAGCAGCGAGGGAACGTTGAAGACCAGTTGATTTCCATGCAATTCGACGCAGAGCTGCTCGACCCCATTTTGCGCCGCGAGGCGGGCGAGATTGCGCCAGTAGGGCAGCAGCTTTTCCTCCCACTGCCACTTGAGGACCCTTGCCGACTCGGGAGGCCAGGCCATGACCATCCAGTTGGGCACCGCGTCACCTGGGGCGCCCCCGGGGAGCCCGGACATAAGGCAGACTTTCTTGACACCGAGAGCGCCGGCAAGCCGGACAGTATCCTCAAGCACCATCGACTGGCGTTCTCCGTCCATGGGGTGAAGCTGGTTGCCATTGGCGTTCAGCGCAATCAGCTTGAGATTGCGGCTCGCGAATGCCTTCAAGAATTCGGCTCGGGCCGGCGCCGACGCCACAAGCGTCTTCAAGTCGAGATGGCGAGCTGACGACCAATTTCCGGAATTCATTTCGATGCCTTCGACGCCCAACCGAGCTGCCGTGTCAAGCATTTCCGTAAAACCGAGCTGAGCGAGCGAGTCCGAGACCATACCAATCTTCATTGTGCTCTCCTTGAATCTGGGCAGAGACCTTGAGTAGAGACTGATGAATCCTTGCAGGGGCCAGTCCCACTCTCCGTTGACCTTCGCAAGACGCTTTGAAACCTTGAAGCTATCCGAGGGACTCCCCTGGATCAACGACATGGCCGATCACGCAGCGAATCACACGGAGGGAGCCAGTCCGTGCAAGACGAAGGCGCCGGGTCGATGATTGCCTCGCCCTCAGTCCTCGTTGACCCCGTCAGTTTCACGCCACTGGCCGCCGCGCTCGATACGCAGGGTCTTGATCTCAAATGGCTTGAGGAAGACGTGGGCCTCGACTTTCGGATTGCCCAGACGCAGCACCGCCTCGCAGCCAACTCCAAGAGACTCGGCAATACGGAGCACCAGAGCCAGCTTGTCGGAGGAACGTTTGCATGCGCACAGCCTCACACCGAGTGGCTCGAGGCTCAAGAAGTCGACCCGATTCTGATGGGGCAGCAGCCGTACGGACAGGCCCACGAGGACGCTCGGCGGAGCGTCGAGCCAGTCGGCAAGCCCGCTCAAGTTTGGGATCACCGTGCTCACCTCTCCAGCTGTGATGAGGAAGCGCAGATCATGCACGCCCTGGTCCATGAGCTCGCAGTCTGAATCGTCCAGTTTCTGACCCGACTCGTGGCAGGAAGGCACGGAGCGAAGCACGGAGATGCGCGCCTCGCCCTCGGACGCCTCGAGCCCGTGCTGGCCGCAATGGACAACGGCGATTGCGGCGCTCTTCCCACCGACCTGGCCACCCAACGCAAACCATCGTCCGTGCCATCGCTCGAGACCGTCCGCCGGGAGAAAGAAGTTGGCGCCGGCAGACTCGCAGCGCGGCGCGGCCGAGGCGAACACGGTCGGGACGGTGAGCTTCAGTCGCTTCCGGTGTTCATTCCAGTGGATCCGAAGCTGGAGCTCGAGCACGGGCCAACCGGCGTACGCCACGACCCGCATCACGATGCGGCTCTGCGCGAAACAAAGCACGCTCTCGGTGACGGACCGAATCGGTCCCTTCACAAGGACACGAGGCCCCTCCGACAGCTTGAACCGGCCAACACACGGTCCAGAGACTGCGGCCGCGTGCCCGGAGGATCCACCGAGGTCCTCGAACACCAGGGGCTCGAAGAGCGGACCACGCAAGCACTCAAGTCCCTGAATGGGCTCCAGCGAGGTGAGAAGCCCACGGCTCGGATCGATAACGTGAGACAGCGCCGCGGGCGCTGGCCAGAGTCTGCGAGTGCCTGGACAGACCTCGACCTTGAAATACGAAGCTCCGACCCCCGGCAGGTCGGCGCCAAAGACGACCTTTCGCCGCCAACCATGCGATGGGAGGAGCGACGCCGGCGGGTCCTCCTGGCAGGGGACCTCGGTGCCATCTGGCGAAAAGACTCGCAGGTGCCACTCGCCTCCAGCTTGGTGGCCATGGTCGAGCGAGCACTCGGCCTCGAGGGGCATCCGCGCAAGCCCGGGGTTCGCATTCAGGACGACGAGCGGCCGAGAAACGCGCCAGGGCACCCCACGCTGCAGATCCACGGCAGCCACAAGCCGCAGCCGTCGCAGCACCTCCTCCGCCTTGCCGTACAGGTCGAGCGTATCGAGAGCGCCCGCTTCCGTGAGCGAGCCGGAAAGCGACTTTTGCGCGTCGTTGGTCACGTGCGAGCGCCAGCTCTCCAGGAGCTCTTCTTCGGGATACTGCGCTTCGCGCAAGCTCCAGGCGGCCGCGCAAAGTGACTCCGTTTGCGTCAGGAGACCCAGGCTGCGACGCGCACGCCGCTTGATTCTGGCGTGCGAGGTGTGGGACGCGGCGCCAGCGCCGAGCCCGTCGTCCGTGCTGATCGGCAATCCGGCCAGAGCGTCGGAGAGCAACTCCAGAAGGCCCTCGAAGGTGCCGTGGACTACCTCCAAGTGGCCGTTTGCGCTCCTGAAGTCGTTGATGCGGCGCAAGTCATCGCGACCCCCTCCCCCTTCCGCGTCACCCAGGCCCCAGAAGACCGGGACGGGCTGCTTCGAGAGCAGGGCCAGATCTCGAGCAGCCTCGAGGCGCGCTCCCAGGCCCTGCGAATCAATGCGCTCGAATCCGACGGGAATTCTCAGACCCGCCAAATCCGAATCGTCTGCGCCAAGCCAACGAACGAGACGCCTCGAGTCGGCCAGGCTCGTGGTGAGCCCAGGATGGCTCACGCTCTCGGGCCCCAAACTGAGGAGAAGCTCGTAACCCGCCTGCCGAAGTAGCTGGGGCAAGCCGGGCGGCAAGCCGATCGTCTCGAGCGCACAGGCGACCCGTGGCCGGGCCTTGAAGCGTTCCAGAAAATACTTTCGAGCGAACGCCAGGTTTCTGATGAGCGCCTCAAGCCCGGCATATCGAAGCTCGGGTTCGACCCACCAACCCCCACTCACACACCACCTGCGGTCAGCGGCAAGGTGCTGAATCTCCCTAAAAAGTGGGGGGTCCAACCGCTCAACCGCGAGGTAAGCCCAGGCCTCACCGTGGCTGAAAGAAAGCCTGGGATCCTCGCGAAGCATCTCCGCCGCCGTGCGGAAGACTTGCAACGCTTGCGCACAGCCCTCCTCCCAGCGCCACTGCCAGGAGGGATGGAGGCGCGTTGTGAAGATAAGGTGTATCGAGGGCTGAGTCATTTACTTGCAAGACACCATCGCGGCGCCCGAGTGCATATCGGCAAACCTGCCCACAGAACCCAGGCCTACATTTCCGCACAAGGTGTGCGCTCCCGACAGGGCCCGATAACCATGCCCAGGAGACCGCCAAGGAAGCAAGAGGCGCTCACGCTCTTCACGTTCAAGTATGCGCGCCAAGCTCGCTAAACTACAGGCGGACGGCGAGGAACAATTGCGGGTCAAGCTCGAACGAGAATCTGCACCCAGGATCCCAATCATGGCCGCGCGGTGCCCTGGCTTCGCAGGGAAGGATATCTTCACACCACCCAGCCCCCGGACGGCCTGCCAGTTTACAAGTCGGCGCGGAGATCGGGCCTATCTTTGCGAATTACCGCTGAAAACAGAGCACTTCGCAAGCTGGCAAGGGCTTTGCTTTACCCTTCCCGTAGGTCTGCCCGCCTTGGGACGGATCAAGGTATTCAGAAGCTCGGTGGCCGTGAAAGGTTCTTTCACACCCTACGCGCAGGAGCGTCAAGGGCTTTTTACAAGGTCGCCGCGCTATCAGTTAAAGCCAATCCGAATGAATGACTTGTAACCGCCTGCCGGGATGGTCCCGGATTTGCGTCAGCGGTATTCACAAGTACGGGAAACCACTTTCTTGGAGGTTCTCTGATGCGTTGTCTCCACCGTCAAGCTCTCTGTGTCACCGCTCTCCTGAGCATCTCTGTGTCGGCGAGGACTGCAGAGTCCACTTTTATTCGAGGCGATTCGAACGCGGATGCCCGGGTCGACATTGCCGACCCCGTCTTCACGCTGGCTTATAGCTTCCTCGGCAGCAAGGCGCCAGCCTGTGCTGACGCTGCGGATGCGAATGATGACGGCGCAATGGACATCTCGGATGCGGTCTTCACGCTTTTTTCCTCTTCCAGGGATCGACGAGGACCCCGCCTGCGCCGTTCCCCGCCGCAGGACTCGACACGACCCCTGACTCGCTTCATTGTGACGCCGGCATGGTGGGCGAAGGAACCCTCCTTCTTGCGATACACGACACCCCCCCGGCGGACCTTACAGAGTTCTGGATTACAATCCAGGAAGTCCAGGTCACTCAAGCCAACGGTACGGAGCTCCAGGTCTTCCCACCGGCCGGCGACCCGACGGCAGAGAAGGTCGTTAACCTGCTCGACAACGCCTCCGCCTCGAGCATCATCGCTTCGATCCCCGTGCCGGCCGGAGAGTACAGCGAGGTTGAAATCCGATTCGATCATGCCAGTGCGAGAGCTGGTGAGGCAGAGGTCCTCGTGGTCCCGGACCACGGAGACGTGGAGATCCACCTTCAAGTCCCCGTCACCGTCACGGACGGAACGCTTAGCGCCCTCGTCCTCGACTTCAACCTCACCTCCTCGCTGACCGACGGCGGAGAGGGCAAGATTTTCTTGAACCCCGTGATCGAGAAAGACGATGACGGCGACGACGATGGCGAGGAGAGCGATGTGGAGCTGAAGGAATTCCACGGCACGGTGGCTTCGGTCGACGTGGCCTCGAATTCGTTTGTGGTCAATCTCTCCGTCCACAAGCGCCGGGGCGAGGAGACTGTAACCGCTGGCCAGGTGACGGTCGTGGTCGACGAGAAAACGTCGTACGAGGACACCGATGGCCTGGCCGCACTTCAAGAGGGCCAGGAGGTCGAGGTGAAGGGCGATCTTCGTGAGGACGGAAGTGTTCTCGCGTCCGAAATCGAGCTGAAGTCGAATGACGAGGGTGAAGATCTCGACGACGACGGCGTGGAGGATGAAGATGAGCACGACGGTCACGATTCCGACATCGACAACGACGATCAGCCGAACCACGAGGACGAGGACGACGACAACGACGGAGTGTCGGACGACGACGACTCCGATGACGACAACGACGGCATCGACGACGACTCCGACGAAGACCACGTGGACGACGACGGCGTGGACGATCACCACAACGGCGATGGCCATCATGATGACGGTGATGGTGAGGGCGATGAAGCCGGAGAAGGCGACGACCATCCTGGCGACAACGACGCGACGGACGATGATCCAGCGACCCCCTGAGAGTGCGCCGGTGAACAACGGCCACTCGAATTGCACCGGGCGCGAAATCCCGGCGCGACAAGGCTGAGTGCCGGAAGCAGCCCGGGGAGCACAGCGAGCCTTTCGTTCGCTCCCCGGATCTGCTATCTTTTGGACATGGAGAGCAGAACTGGAAGAACCTCATGAGCCTGACTTTGCGAAGCCGCCGACGCTCGAGCCCGCCCTGGACCCCCCTTGTTGCCTTTTGTGCTTTCGCTGCAACTGTCGGCAGCGCCCAGGCCGAGGGAATCGAGCCGGAGGACGAGCTGGACGACCGGAAAATTGTGTTCGAAGCGTCCACGGTCGAAGCGCACCCCGGCGAACAGGTGAAGGCCTCCATCCGGGTTCATGCGAGAGTCGGCCTGTCCCTCGCAGCGTTTAGCCTCAAGTACGACGTGAACACCTGGAACGTCTCCACTCCTGTTCTGTCGCCAGAGGTGCAGGAAATCGTCGACAGGAACCCCATGAGCTCCGAGTTCCTCTCCGACCTGGATGACATAACGGGCTGGGTTCAAGCCTCGGTGATCACGGATTTCTCTGGCCGCCAGGAGTACTCCATTCCCGCGGGAGGCTCCGAGCTCGTGACCCTCGGCATCGAAGTGAAGCAGAACACGCCTGCCGGTACCTATCCGATCCACTTCGGCCGCGGGGAGGACGACGACGAGGAGGACGAATTTGAAAGCGAGTTCAGAGACTCCCTCGGCAGCCCCATCTACAACCACACGCGCCGGGAAGGCACCGAGATCGAGGATGGGGCAGAGTACGACGATGACGGCGACGAGATTGAGCTCAAGGACGGAGCCGTCATCGTGTCCATCCTGGGGGACGTCAACGTCTTCGCAAGGGGCGACGCAAACGCAGATCGCAAACTCGACATCTCCGATCCAGTTACCATCCTCAGTTTTCTATTCCTCGGCATTAATAACGTGACCTGCCAGGATGCCTGCGACTCCAATGACGACGGCAACGTCGATCTCAGCGATTCAGTCACTCTTCTCAATTTTCTCTTTGTCCCTGGAGATAGTAGTGTGACTTTGTCGACCCAGCTTGTCTCGGACCTGAGCCCTGACAATCTCGGCTGCATTTATTACTGAATTTGGGCACGCCAGTGCCTTCGCAAACGACATCTCATGGCAGGATCGAAAGCTCGGACTCCCCGCCACCCCCGATATGAGATTCTGCGAAGGCTGGGCACGGGCGGTACGAGCTCGGTATTCCTTGCCCGCGACCGGCTCGACGGAGGACGAGAGGTGGCGCTCAAGATCTGCCGCCTTGAGGTCTCCCCCGAGGAGATCCTGCGCGAGTTCCGGATCCTGCGCCAGCTCAGGCATCCCGGCATAGCGCGAGCCTTCGACTGCGGCCGGATGCCCTCCAGGGGTGCGGCCTATTTCACGCTCGAGCACGTCTCGGGCCCTGGACTTGAGGAGCATACGCGAGCACTGCGCCGCGAGGCGGGGGCAAAAACACAAGCTCAAATCGTCTCCCTCTTCCTGCAACTCACATCGGCACTTGCCTACTTGCACGAGAAGGGACTCCTCCACCTCGACATCAAGCCCGCGAATGTGATTATTGCGGACAATCGGGTCAAGTTGATCGACTTCGGCCTGTTTCAAAACGTCGAAATCGAGAGGCGTAGCCCGCCGCGAGGCACCGCATACTACATGGCCCCGGAGGTCATTGACGGGGGGCCGATCGACCACCGAGCCGACCTCTACTCGCTGGGCGTGACGCTGTATCGCTCGCTGACAGGGCGGATGCCCATCTCTGGGCGCACGGTCGCTGAAATAGCAGCCAACCACCGTACGCTCGTGCCACCTTCTCCTCCCGGTCTACCGGAAGCCCTCTCGCGAGTGATCCTCAAGATGCTCGCCAAGTCGCCACGACATCGCTTTCAAAGCGCCCGGGACGTGACTGCAGCCCTCGAGGGTGCGGTGCCCGGGGTCTCCCTTGTGGCAGAACCACAGTTCGAGGAGCCCGACTTTGTCGGGCGAAAGCGCGAGCTCGATGCATTCTTCAACTGGTTCAGTGGTGTGAAACAAGGCCGAGGCCAGAGATTGCTCGTCTTCGAAGGCGAAGCGGGTATCGGAAAGTCCCGGCTTGCCGAGGCCTGCGCCACCGAGATGCTCGACCTGAGCACTCAAGTGGTGCCCGTCAAGACTCACGGCGAACGTGATCAGGACGGGCTCAGGCAGGTCATCGAGAAAATCCTTGTCCTCCACCAGGCCTCGCCCACCGAGGAGCGAAGGTGGAGATTTCTCCTGACTTTTCTGGGAATCGCTTCCGACAAGAAAACCCACCGGGAGATCCAGGATCTCGATCTGGGATCGATAGAATCGCGGGTTTTCCGCGAAGCCCTCGACGTTCTCGCCGCGCGATCGGCGTATCCCCTTGTCTTCGTGATCGAGGACCTCGGCGCCTCCGATCCACGGCTGGTCCAGTTCCTGCGGACATTGAGCCTGGCAGCGGGAACGGAGACGCAGCACTTGCGGGTGGGTATCCTGGCAACGCGCAGGATTTCCGCGGGGATTGCCCCCCCACAGGAGGAATTTGAAGCCTCAGCGGTGAAGACCGTCCGGATGGGTGAGCTGACCCGCGAGGAAGGTCTCGCATTGCTCAACTGCGTTGCGCCGACTCTTTCCACAACGGAGGCGAACCGCATCGTCAAGGCCGGCCGCGGAAACCCCGCTCTCCTGCTGGAGAAGCTTCGAGATGACCGCCAGCCGGAAGAGAGCAGCAGGGAGGACTCGCCCCGCGAGTCGCAAGTGTCCGAAGCTCTGGCAACCGCCTACGCGGCAAGAGTGACAGAACTGACCACGACCGAACGGAAGGCGCTCATCCCTCTGGCGCTCGCCGAGCGGCCACTGAGCGAGTCAACCGTTCGCGGACTTGCGAAGCTTGACAGGAAGGAGTGCTCGGCGGTGATTCAGCGGCTTGCGCGGTCTGGCCTTCTGGGGGGCACGAAGGCCGGATACCACGTCACTCACCGCGCCCGCGCGACCGTGGTCGCGGCCCTTGAATCTAGAGAGATCCAGTCGGCCCACGACCGACTCGGAACTCAGTTCCTGAAAGATCCTCGAAGCCAGAGAGAAGCAGCACATCACCTCTTGCGCGCCGGGCAACTGCAACTCGGGCTTCAGTCGGCAGAGCGGAGCGTCGATGCTCTGCGAGCCGCAGGCCGCATCGAGGAGGCGATCGCAACCCTGCGTGATGCGATCGAGCGCGTGGATGCAGGCCGCGATCGATCGCGGCTCCTCGAGCGTCTTGGCGAACTGGAGGCGAGGAGCGGCCGCTTTGACGCCGCGGCGGCTGCGTTCCATGAGGCTCTCGCCTTCCACACCGGCGACCCAACCGCAAGACTTCGACTTCTTCGGAAGATAGGCGGAATTCATCAGCGTCGCGGAGAGAATGAGGCCTCGAGGAAAGCGTTCGAGGAAGCCCTGGGCATCGTGGAAACTGTCGACGATCTGGGGGAGCAGCTCTACCTTTTCCAGGAGCTCTCGGCGTTCCACTTGTTCCGCGGCGACTTCGCAAAGGCGTCGACCTTTGCCAACCGGGGCCTCGAGATACTCGCCTCCGAGCGATCGAGGATCCTGCGGAAAGAGGAATTTGCACAGCACGCGCTGAACTTTCACTCGGCCGCCGGCCACGTGTTTCTCCGGCAGTTCGAGTACGAACAAGCATCCAGGGAGCTCGTCCAGGGACTCAAGCACGCCGAAAAGCTAGGGGCGCTCTCGAACGCGGCCCTGCTGTGGAACAACCTCGGAATCGCCTACAGCCAGGATAACCGCCTGCGAGAGGCTCTGCAGGCCTACCGGCGCGCCGGGGAGCTTTCGAGGAGTCTGGGCGACAACACCGCTGTCTTCAGCATTCAGTGCAACATGGCCACGCTTCAGGCCCGCCTGGGCAAGCTTCCGGCAGCCGAGGAGGCCTTGCGAATCGCTGGCGAGATGCCACACGCCGGGAAATCGCTGAGGGCCAAGCTCTTTCTCACTCACACGAGGGGCCTTGTCGAGAGGATCGCTCTTCGTGACTCGAAGGCCAGATGGGATGCCACCATTCAAATCGCAGAGAAGCTGCCGGACCCTCTCTTTGCAGCCTATGGGCGCCTCTGCCAGCTCGAGAACGACATACACTTCGGGAGATGGGGCCTGGCCAGGTCGATGGGCGAACAACTCTCCGGCAGAAAGGGCAAGGACCCCCACTTCGATCGAGCCATCAATGCTCGCCTCGCCTGCCTTACGGCCCTTTGCGGGTTAAAGGACGAGGCCCGGACGAGACTCGAGACATCGATCAAGGCCCAAACATCGATCAAGGCCCAGGGATCCGCGCTGTACGTGGATCTCTGGGATTCCGTCTATCAGGGTCAGGCATTGCTCGAGCTGGGTGATCTCAAAGTCGCAGAGGCTCTCCTGACGACAACCCAGGCCGCATTCGAGAAGTCGCACCAGTGGCCCAGCGTGCTCGAATGCGCCATGATCCTGGCCGACCTGGCACTTCGGAGGCGAGACGCGCCAGCAGCAGCGAAGCACTTGCGCTCAGCAGCGAAGGCCCTGGCTTCCCATGACTGTCCCGGCGGCTCCCGACGGGCGAACGTCCGCATGCCCTACCTCGGTGCCCGGCTCGCACTCTTGACCTCCAAGGCAGACCGAGGGGAGCTCGAAGACCGAATCGCAGATGCGGTGGGCAGCCTCGATCCACACGACACGTCGGAGGTTGTCTGGCTCCTGGCCCTGGTGGCAGCCGAGACGGGTGATCCGGTGAGGGCGCGGAAGGCAAACGCTCTGAAACGGTCGTTCGCGGCCCATCTTGCTTCCGGGGACAAGCATGCCTACCTCGCGAGAGACCACCGCGCCCGATTGGGCCTCCTCGCGCAGCATTCCATGGGCTACCAAGACGCCACCGATTCGCAGGCCTGCCGACACTACGAGACAATCATCAAGCTGGCGCAAATTCAACAGCCGAGCCAGGCCCTGCAAGTGGTTCTCGAAGGCGCCGAGGCGAAAGCGGGGGCCGTCTTCCTTGGCGATACGCCCCGGGCAGCGATCGCGCACGGCCTGGGACAGCGCTCCGAGTCAGAGCTCGAGGATCTGCGCAGACAGGCCCTCGAGGCAGAGTCCCGGGAATCGGCGAACGCGACCTTCATTCCGCTTCGGATCCACTCCGGGGCCAGGGGGGTCCTCTACCTCGAGCTTGCTCCTCAAAAGCTCGAGGGCGCAACTCTGCGCTTTCTCGAGACGGCTACAGCCTTGCTGGCAAATGTCCTCCCTCCCACCCCGCGAAGTCGTGACGAGCGTCGTGAGCTTACCGGCTCGCTCACGAAAGCTCGGGCCAGCACGATAACCCTTTCCACGGCGACTTTCGGGCAGACCGAGTCCCCCCGCATGAAGGAGCTCCTCGATTGGGTCCTCCGCACGCGAGGCTCCGAGCTCCCCGTCCTGATCCTCGGTGAATCCGGCTCGGGCAAGGATTATTTGGCTCGTTACATCCACTCCCTGAGCCCAAGAGCTGAAGGCCCCTTCATCGCACAGGACTGCGCCTCCGTGCCCGAGGGGCTCCTCGAGGCCGACATCTTCGGCTACGAGTCAGGCGCGTTCACTGGCGCCGAGCGTTCAAAAACCGGGTACATTTTCGCCGCTAATGGAGGCACTTACTACCTCGACAACGTCGACTCACTCTCACTAGAGTCGCAGGCGAAGCTCCTGCGCGTGCTCGAGGAAAAATCAGTTCGTCCGCTCGGGAGCAGCGTGGAGCGGAAGACCGATGTCAGGGTCATCGCGTCGTCGCAGCACGATTTGAAGGAGCTTTCACTCCAGGGCGCATTTCGCAAGGACCTCTATTACCGTCTTGCGGGGATCAACCTCCATGTTCCACCGCTCCGGGAGCGCGCGGAGGATATTCCGCTGCTCCTCCACCAAATTCAGCGACAGGTCCCGGGCAAGCCGATCGAGTTCAAGCCGCAAGCGATCGATGCCTTGAAGCGGTACGCCTGGCCGGGAAATGTGCGCGAGCTCGAGACCGTAGTGCGCCGGCTCTCCGTCACAACGGAAGGTGCCGTCGACGAAACCCGCGTGGCCGAGGTGCTTGGCAATGGCGACGTGGCCCCGTCCTTCCCCCGGTGGCTCTTCGAGGGCAAGACGTTCGAGCAGGCGATCGAGGAGGTGAAGCGGGAGTACCTCCTCGACCTCTTCGAGCGCCATGCGGGCGATCTCGCCGAGATTGCGAAGGAGATGCGCACCACCAAGCGAAACGTCTATTTCCGCTTCGCCCAGGTGGGAATCAAGCCTGTCGACCTGCGGGGAGGACTGGCGTAGCAGCCATAGAAATGCGGCAGGAGCCATTGGCCGCGTTCACTCGGTTTTCCGCCCCTGCCCCCTCAGCAACGCCTCGATCGCACGGACGTCGTACACGCAGCCGCCCCAGATGCCGCCGCTGGCGGCCTGGAGCACGGCCCAGAGGCGCGTGTCGTCGGGGAGGAGTGGGTCGGCCGAGAGATCCGGCCGTGGCGGCCTCGCCGCAAGCACGCGGGCGCCCTCTTCGCTCGCAAGCACGCGTTTCGGGTCGCCGCGCACGTCGCCGACGAGATCGATGGAACCCTCAAGGCGGTTGCGATCGACAACGATACGAATAGGATCGCCATCGAGTACCTTGCCAATGGGACCTCCCGCGAGCGCTTCCGGGCCGACGTGGCCAATGCACGCGCCCGTCGAGACGCCGGAGAATCGCGCGTCAGTGATCACCGCTATCTGGCTGCCGAAGCTCAGATACCGGAGCGCCGACGTGATCTGGAAAATCTCCTCCATGCCGGCCCCCATCGGTCCACGGCAAATCAACACGATGACATCGCCAGGCCTCACGCGATCGGCACCCGTCGACTTGATCGCCCGCACGACGTCCGCCTCGCGCGTGAAGACGCGTGCAGGTCCGGTCTTCCGGTAGACACCGTCCGGGTCGAGCACCCTCGAGTCGATCGCCGTGCTCTTGATCACGGAGCCCTCGGGGGCCAGGTTGCCACGTGGGAACGTCACCGTGCTCGTGAAGCCGCGCTCCCTGGCTCGCTCGGGACTCAGGATGACGTCGTCCGGGCTCACACGATCGCGCTCCATCAACAGGTCGCGGAACCGACGACGGCGCTCGCTTCGCTCCCACCACTCCAGCACGCGCCCAAGCGGTTCGCCAACAACGGTGAGCACACCGAGATCAAGAAGGCCGAGTGCCCGCAGGTGAAGCATGACCTCCGGCACTCCGCCCGCAAGGAACACGCGCACGGTCGGGTGCCCGACGGGGCCGTTCGGAAGCACATCCACGAGCCGCGGAACCTTGCGGTTGACGTCCATCCAGTCCTCGACGCGCGGCCGTGCGAGCCCAACCGCGTGCGCGATCGCGGGCACGTGGAGAAGAAGGTTTGTGGAGCCGCCGAAGGCCGCGTGGACGACCATGGAGTTCCGTATCGCGGCATCTGTGACCACGCGCGAGAGCGGAATCCTCCTTGCCTCGAGGTGAAGGAGAGCCCTCGCAGATCGGCGCGCCATGTCAAGCCAGACCGTCTGCCCCGACGGAGCCAGCGCGGAGTGTGGGAGCGACAGCCCAAGCGCTTCACCCACCACCTGTGACGTCGCCGCGGTGCCAAGAAATTGGCAGCCGCCGCCGGGCGATCCACAGGCGCGGCAAGCGAGCGCTGCTGCCTCCTCGAGCGTCACCTCGCCGTGCGCAAAGCGTGCGCCAAGCGATTGGACCCGCCCCGCATCCTCTGCACCCTCCGCGGGAAGCGTGACCCCGCCGGGCACGAGCACACAGGGCAGATGCTTTGAGCCTCCCAGCGCAAGCATCATCGCCGGCAAGCCCTTGTCGCAAGTCGCTATCCCGAGCACCCCCGAGCGAGTCGGGAGCGAGCGAATAAGCCGGCGCAGCACGATCGCCGCATCATTTCGGTAGGGAAGGCTGTCCATCATTCCCGCAGTGCCCTGGGTCCGGCCGTCGCAGGGATCCGTGCAGGAGGCGGCGAAGGGCAACCCTCCCAACCTCTTCAACTCCCGCGCGGCGGCCTCGACCAGGAGCCCCACTTCCCAGTGCCCCGTGTGATATCCCAGCGCGATCGGGCTGCCATCGGGCGCGCGCAGCCCACCCTGGGTGCTCAAGATGAGAAACTGTTTTCGCGTCAGCTCGTTCGGGTCCCATCCCATGCCTGCGTTTTGCGTCAGAGCAAAAACGTCGCCGCTGGGACGGTCGAGTAGCAGCTCGGGAGTCAAGGGTACCGAACCTGCTGGCCCGGGCGCGTGAGTACGGAGGTCGCTGTAAATCGAGTCATTCCCGGAGTCGAGGAGGTCGACAGTGCCAAGCTGGGGGTCGTGGGGCTGAGTCATGTGGTGTCGATGGTCAAGGGGTTGCCGACGCTTCGTTGAACAGTATTGGCCATGATATGCCCGCAGGCGGTCCCCAAGTCCACCGTTTTGCAAACGCACTCACGCCTTCGCTCGGCCGCTGGAAGCCGGGAGGGCACCGGTGCGGTTCCGGGGATTTCTCCCGCTCGGCAATTCGGCCGTCTCCCGGGGGAGCTTGCGGCTCGCCGAAGCCACCGACGTTCCTGGCCCCCTCACTCCTCGTCTTGTAGCAACGTCCGTCGCTATCGACCAACGAGATGGCGCTGAGGCTTCAAACCCCGAGGCGCTCCAAAGAAATCTCGATAGCAAGAGAGGACTCATGTTCATCGTCACCGTTCCGCTCCACGTGAAACCCGAAGTGATCCGGAAATTCCTCTAAGTCCCGATCCTGGTCGGGGCGATCCGCGAGCACGTGTGGCAGATCACGATCGGTCGGGAGGTGCTGGCCTCCAGCCGAGGATCTCCTTGATTGCCTTGCCTGGACGCGGGAACCGGGGCAACCGAGCTTACCCGTCCAGACGACCAGGGTCTCCGTGGACGAGCCAGGCCCATGCCAGCGTCCAGCTGGCGGGCAGCCAGGGCTGGCGGATATGCTTCCCCATGGTATCAAGGTAAGCATGCGCAATCAGTCGATTCCAGAGCTGCCGTCGCCGCACTCCTCTCCCACACGACGTGCCTCGTCGGAGTCCCCACGATTCTGAAGATGTCATCAAAGGGCGGATCCTTGCAGCGGGTGGCACGCCGATCTTTGGCGCCAGAGCCCTACTATTCCGGGAACGCTCCTTTCCATCGCTCGATGGCTGGGTGTGCCACGGCGGCCCTTGGCTTGTCGCCCACGGGCACGGCGCTCATCGCAGGCGTGCTTTTTGCGCACTGTAGCGTGCCGCCGAGAAGGCGCTTGTGATGGACGCGGATCGCTCCATGGAACCGCCTTCCGCCCGACCAGGCGCTGCTTCGCCGCCCCCCGGGCGTCTCGCGGTGCGCGTCCCACTGCTCATCATGGGCACGGTCCTCCTGGGAGTCGGGCTCGCAGGCGTGTTCCTCCCCGTCGTGCCTGGCACGCCGCTTATCCTGCTCGGCGCTGCATGCTGGGCGCGTGGTTCCCCGCGCCTCCACCAGGCGCTGTGCTCGAGCCGGCTTTTCGGCCCGACGATTCGCGACTGGCAGGAGCACCGCAGCATCGGGCGCGGCGCCAAGATCATCGCGCTTGCCATGGTCATCGTGAGCTTTGGCACTTCGATCGCATTCTTCGCCGAGGGCAAGGCGGTGCGAGCGGCGCTCGGCGTGGCCGGGATGTGCGTGATCGCATTTCTCTGGCGGATCCCGACGCGCAGGCGATGATCCGGGAATTGACGCCATGACTCTTGTCGCGTCGCTGCCACCGTGTGCCTGCCGGTCGTGGCCTCCGACCCCTGGCACGCGTGCCCGGGGAAGGGACCAGGCCTCACTTCGGCAGTGCTTTCGCCACGATGTGCGCGCTCACGAAAGCGTGATGCCTTAAGCAGCAGTCGCCATCCAGGCAAAGGGTGCAATCTCTCCCACGACCGAGGATTACAAAGTCGACCCCGGATGAGGAAGGCCTTACCAGCCTGTTGAGCAAGTCCCCACGGCAGCGCCTCCACCGCGGGAGGTGGGGCTGTCCACACCACCGTCGCAGCGCTTTCTAAGACCAGGAGGGGTAAGATCCTGCTCGTGTCAAACTCCACCGTTTCTCTCCTGGCTCACGAAAAGCGCAAACATCGCTGCACCGTGTGCAAGGCACATGGGACCGAGTGCTTTTGCTCTCGTCTATCGCGCGTGCCGTCGCCCTTGCCAGTCATGATCCTGCAGCACGTAAAAGAGCGCTTCAGTCAGAGCAATACTGGCAACCTCTTGCCCCTCGTGCTTCAAGGCTGCGAGCTCTTGAGCTACGGAGACCCGGGTCGACCTCTCGCCACGGATCCGATTCTTGATGACGCCATGAACTCCCTGGTGCTCTTTCCCTTGCCCGACATTCCGGTGATTTCGCGCCTCGACCTCGAGCGTTCGAGCACTCACAGACCCGGGCTTGTCGTTCTTGACGCCACGTGGAAACAAGCCCGGCGCATGCTGACGCGAGTCCCCGTCCTTCGCTGCTTGCGTTTCCGCAGGCTGCCGGATAACGCCACGCCGCGCTGGCGTCTACGCGAGCCCACCTGTCCTGGGCAAGTGGGCACTGCGGAGTCCGTTGCCTGGGCGCTCGAGGCTCTGGGATTCGTCGAGGCGGCGAGGTCGGTGTGGGATGCGCTCGACCTCGTGGGGCACCATGTGCTCCGCACCCGCGGGCGGCGGAGCAGTTCCCTGGCTCGGGATCAACTCGCAATCGACGATATCGGAAGAGCACGACTGTAAAATAATTAATGCGATGCCGAAGCCAACGATTCTCGTGATCGAAGACGACGCCGCTATCCGCCAGGGAATCCTCGACGCACTCGCGTTCGATGGCTATGGGACCCTCGAGGCTGCAAACGGCGAGGTTGGGCTCGAGTTGGCTGTCAGGGTCGACTGCGACCTTGTCCTGCTCGACCTCGTGCTGCCGAAGCGGGAAGGGCTCGAGATCCTCAAGGACGTGCGCGCCACTCGTCCTTCCTTGCCCGTGATCATTCTCACGGCCCGCGGCGAGGAAAACGACCGCGTGCAGGGCCTCCGGCTTGGCGCCGACGATTACGTGCTAAAGCCCTTCAGCGTGAAGGAGCTTCTCGCACGCATCGAGGCAGTCTTGCGTCGCTCGGCGGAGCGTCCCACCGACGTACGACATATCAAGGTTCCGGGTGGAGTCGCTGACTTGAGCCGCTGCGAGGTCCGTTTCGACGATGGCAATCGTATCGAGCTGTCCGATCGCGAAATTGAGATCCTTCGATACCTCGCCGGCAATGCAGGCCGAGCGATATCCAGAGAGGAGATCCTCTCGCGAGTCTGGCGCATGAACCCGCGGGGCATCGCAACGCGTACGATCGACATGCACGTGGCCCGATTGCGTGAGAAGCTGCGAGACGACCCGACTTGCCCACGGGTGCTACTAACGGTCCGCGGCAAGGGGTATCTCTTCGCTCGCCAGGAAGGCGCAAACGTATGATTCGCCCGTGGCACATCTGGTTTGGGTTCGCGCTGTGCGTCACGGTCGTGCTGGGAGCCATGGGCTGGATCAGCATGGCGGTGATCCGCGGCGACGAGGCGCAAGAACGTTTTCATCGCGAGGCGGACCTGGAGGAGAACATCCGCCTGGCGCTCTGGCGGATGGACTCCGCGATGACCCCGGTAATCTCCGGAGAAACCATGCGCCCGCACTTCATCTACCGCTCCTTTTATCCCGGCGACCAGATGTTCGCCTGCGCGGTGGTGGGAAAGGAGACGAATTCCGGCCTGGTGCCTTCGCCTCTCCTGCTTCTCCTGCCACCGCACATGATTCTGCACTTCCAGTTCGATGCTGAGGGCAAGGTCAGCTCACCACAGGTCCCCACGGGTGACCACTTGCCGCTTGCCAGGGACGGGTGCACCACGGACGACCGGATTGCTCAGGCAAGGGCAATGCTCGCAGAGCTCCAGACACGGGTGTCGTGGGAAAGCCTGCTCACGGCAATGGGACACGAGAAACCGGCGTCCCCCGTCTCACGCGCCGACCCGTACCGTGGCCAGCCACAGCAGCCGATGTCCCGCCAGAGTACGGAGGCGCAGACGCTTCGTAACGACCTCGAATACAGCGCCCGTCAGGGAAACGTGGCCGTGGTGCAGAGCTACTCCTGGGTCAACAACAATGCGCTAGTGTCCCTCGAAATGAGGGACGCCATCATGAAACCGTACTGGGTCGGTACCACACTCGTACTCGCCCGAAAGATCTCCTATGGTGACGAGGAGTTCATGCAGGGCTGCTGGGTGGACTGGCCAGGGCTTCGGAGATGGCTCCTTGAGAGCATCGGGGACCTCCTGCCAAACGCTGGGCTCGAGCCTGCCAGGGGAGACTTGAACGACAAGGGCTCCCACCTTCTCGCGACGCTGCCTGCGATGCTCGTGCCGGGTGCGGTCGTGCTCGAGAGCGGATCCATCTCCTCGCCAATCCGCATCTCGCTCATTGCAGCATGGGCCTGCGTGCTCCTCGCCGCTCTTGCGGTGGCTTCACTTCTCCTTGGAGTGCTCTCCCTGAGCGAACGACGCGCCGCATTTGTCTCTGCCGTCACCCATGAGCTCAGGACACCTCTGACAACCTTTCGCATGTACTCCGAGATCCTTTCAAAAGACATGTTGAACGACGAGGAGAAGCAAAAACGCTACCTGGTCACGCTGTGCACCGAGGCTGATCGTCTCAGCCACCTGGTCGAGAACGTGCTCTCCTTCGCCAGGATAGAGCGACGTGGCAACCGCGGCGCGCGGATCGGCATGGTGGGCGTCGGCGCACTCCTCGAACGTATTCGCGATCGCCTGAGCGACAGGGCCGAACAGGCCGGCATGAAGCTCGAGATCGAGCCTCCTGCCCTGGACCAACGCGTCGGCTTGAGGGCCGACTCTGGCGCCGTGGAGCAGATCCTATTTAACCTGGTCGACAACGCCTGCAAGTACGCTCAGGGAGCGCGGGATCCAAGTCTTCGAATCTCCGTGATCGCGCAGAACGGTAACGCCATAATCCGGGTACGCGACCACGGCCCGGGCGTCTCGGCTCGGACGGCTCGACGGCTCTTTCGACCCTTCTCGAAGTCAGCAAGCGATGCGGCCAACTCGGCGCCAGGCGTCGGTCTGGGCCTTGCACTCAGCCGGCGGCTTGCACGCAGCATGGGCGGCGACCTCAGGCTCGACACCGGCATCACGGATGGCGCATGCTTCGAGCTCAGGCTGCCGATCGCACCTCTTACCACGCCGTGAGCTCGTCGAAATCGGCTTCGGGCATCAAACGGACAGTGCCGTCGGACGTCAGGACGCTGGAACCGGCACCGTTTTCAGACGTCTTGTCGCAACTGGGCAGGAGTACGTTCCTCACCAGCGACCCGGCCCCTGGAGACCACCGACAGGATGCCCCCTGAGGACGCCGCAGATGCCGCCTCGTAGCGCCACGTTCACAACCTGCTTCTGCGAAGCACGGCCAAGGATCGAGACTCCGTCCTTTGTCGCCGCGAAACCCATGACCGTGTGGAAAGGCTCCGCGTGGACCACTCCGTCGGGACTGATCACTGGAAACTCGTAAACGGGGATGCTCGCCAGCTGCTGAACAACCCACCGCTCCCCATCCTTCAGGGCACTCTCGATCGCCGTGTCCCACTCGGACTGCGTCATCGAGTGGCCCAGGAGCACACCGTGCCCGCCATAAGAGCGGTTCGGTTTCAGGACCAAGTACTCGTGCTCGCGACGGATGAAATCGAGCAACCCGCCCGACTGCCCGTCCGGCAAGGTGGTCTTGCGGTCCGAGACAATTCGGGTCCAGAGGATGTGCCGGCGAAAGATCTGTCGCTCGTCGGCGCTGAAGTACCGGCTTGCGATGACCGGATCGGTGAATACTTCCCAACAGCTCTTCTGGTCAAGTTCCGCGGTGATCGACGAAATCATGCGGTTCTGAAGAAAAAGCGTTCGCATGGACTCGACGCCTTCGCCCCCTTCCGCAAGACGCAAGAGATCGTTGACAGAGTAGTCGCGGTAGGCCAGATCCACCAGCGCGCCGCCACAGTAGACCTCGCCGTCCTTCAAGCCAAGCTCCCGCGGATCGGCGTGGAAGACGACAAGGCCGAAGCGATCGTGGAAGTGCCGGGCGAGCGCCTCCTGCTCATCCGTTCCGCTTCCTCCGTCCTTCGGCTCCACGAAACAAATCGTGCGCGCCGGCCGGCCGATCGCCTGCGAGTGGTCGAGCACCTCCTGCATGAGGAGGTCGCGCATATCTTGGCCGACCTCGAGCTGAAGCTGAGAGTCCTGTTCTCGGAGAAGCGGGACCACGAGCTCGGCCAGGATCCGTTCTGACGTCGGTACGAGGTGGAGTCCACCGATGCCGCTCAAGTTAGGCTCGACAAAGCGAAGCGATTGCTTCCAGGTAGGACGCGTAAAATCGACGAGCGCATCGAGCCGACCGAATACGGGGTCGTTCTCCTGCTGGCTCTTGCCCCAACAGCTAAAGAGCCACCTCTCCTCCTCCTCCGGGATCTTGAGGATCTCGCGGACGCCAAAGTCCTGGAGGTAGATCTCCGGAAGCTGCTTCAGCGCTCGAAGGATGGTGAGCGACACGGAGTGCACGTAGGCCACCTGTTCGGAAAGCACCGTCAAGGGGCAGGCCAGCACGTTGATCGTGTCGATCTTGCCGTCGCGGATGTAAACCAAGTGGCGTTCGAATGCCGACTCCTGAATGCGCCTCATGAGATCGCTCAAGGCCGACTCGGGAATACGGTAAAATGCCTGCCGAACTCGACCCGCCAGGTTAAGTCCGCTCAGACCCTGCTCTTCCGCTGGTGTCAGCATTCGGTCATTTTCTCCAAGCTGCGTGGGTGAAAAGTGCTCAATGGGCGTTATTCTACCCGCGGCCAACGATGCGAGTCTCTCAAAGGATTCAAGCGAAGTATGACGAATTAATCCGGCGATCTCGGGAGATCTCGCTCCTCAGCTCCTGCTCGGAGCTCCTCAGCTGGGACGAGGAAACCTACATGCCGCCGGGCGGGGTGGAACAAAGGGGCCGGCAGCTTGCGCTCCTGGCGGGTCTCCGGCATGAGATGCTCTCCAACCCAGCCGTTGGAGAGCTTCTCGAGACACTCGAAAGCTCGCCCCTTGTCGAGGACCCTGACACGCCTGCAGCAGCAAACATCAGGGAGATCCGGAAGTCACACGACCGCCGCAGAAAAATTCCGCGCTTGCTGCTCGAGGAGATCGTCCGGGTCAGCACGAGCGCCCAAAGGGAATGGAGCACGGCTTACAAGACGTCCGATTTCGCCCGATTCAGACCGTGGCTAGAGAAACTGGTCTCACTGAAGCGTAGCGAGGCCGAGGCTCTCGATCGGGAGGGAGAGCTTTACGACGCCCTCCTCGAGGATTACGAGCCCGGGGCCCGCGCCACGAAGCTCGAGCAAACCTTCGGGGCGCTCCGGGACAAGCTGGTGCCTCTTGTGAATCGGATCTCGAACGCTCGGCGCCAGCCGGACGACACGATTCTGACGAGGGAATATCCCCTCGACGCCCAGCGCGCCTTCACGCGCAGGGTTGCGGAACAGTTGGGATTCGACTTCAACGCGGGCCGTATCGACGAGACCGTGCATCCGTTCTGCGCCAGAATCGGACCTGGCGACTCGCGGATCGCGACCCGCTATAGCACGAGCCATTTCGCGCAGGGCCTCTTCGCCGTCGTCCACGAGGTCGGCCACGCATTTTATGAACAGGGCCTCGACCCGGAGCTCTTCGGGACACCCGCCGGCAACACGACGTCCATCGGCATGCATGAATCACAATCGAGACTGTGGGAAAATATCGTCGGTCGGAGTCTTTCCTTCTGGAATTTCTTCTTCGAGAAAGCAAGGGACGCTTTCCCCTCCGCACTCAGCGGCGTACGCCTCGACGCGTTTCACTTCGCAATCAACCGTGTGGGCCCCACCTGCGTCCGCGCAGAGGCCGATGAGGTTACATACAACCTTCACGTGCTCGTGAGATTCGAGCTGGAGCGTGCTCTGGTGAACGGCAACCTCGAGCCGGCCGACCTGCCTGACGCATGGAACTCGCGCTACAAGACCTATCTTGGAATCACGCCCGGGAGCGACCGTGACGGGTGCCTTCAGGACGGGCACTGGGGAAGCGGGCTCTTCGGCTACTTCCCGACTTACACGCTGGGAAACATGTTCGCCGCGCAGCTCCACGCCAGAGCTCTGAAGGACTGCGGCGACTTCTCCGAGAGATTCTCCCGGGGAGAGTTCGGCGATCTTCTGGAGTGGTTACGCCAAAACGTGCACCGACGCGGCCGCATTTTCCAGGCGGAACGGCTCCTGGAGGTCGTGACCGGCTCTCCCCCGAGCCACAAGCCCTTCATTGACATGCTCTGGAACAAGTACGAGTCGCTCTACGGGCTCTAGCAGCCTGTTGAACACTTCCGCGGGGCCGGCCTTATCTCCCGGCTGTCGGGGGGCACCGATTCCATTGCACCCCCCAGACCACCACCGCATGGCCGGCGTGCTCCTCCACCCTCCGAAAGAGCTTTTCCTCCTGGGTGCGCCCCAGGACGCGCCGGTGCAATCCTGGTACTCGCGCTCGCAGCCAGCAGAAGCCAGTAGCGACAACTGGACCAGGTCCCTATTCACGACTTCCTTCGAGCATCCTCAAGAGCTCCTCCACCGACTCCCGGGGAACTCCGGCGACTTCGTGGTCCAGCATCCAAAGCACATCGTCCCGGGCCTTCTCAAGCTTACCTGCCTGAAAGTGGAGCGCTGCCCTCGACCAGCGATGGCGGCCCACCAGTCCGACTCGACTCTCGAGTGAAATCAGGGCGTCAAGGTAGCGAAGCATGCTCCCGGCATCACCCTCCTTCTGCGCCACGCTCAGGAGGTTACTCAGCATGCGCACGATGATTTGCCTCGGGGTAGCGGCCTCGAGGTGAGCTTCCTCGATCGGATCGCCGCTCAGCACCACGGCCTCGGCACGCGTGATGAGCTTCCCGCCGCCGAAGACATCGATGAGCTGCCGCTCCCCGTCGGCCGGCCGAAACTCGACCACAAAATGGCCCGGCAAGCCGATTCCCACAACAGGCAGGGCAACTCGACGCGACAGATCCAGAAAGACCACGGAGAGTGTGATTGGAATTCCTTCGCGGTCGTCCAGCACCTCATTCAGGTAACTATTCGAGCGATTGTAGTACTCCGATGTGCTCCCGTGAAAGAGGAGCTCCTCGAACATGTAGCGCGCGAGGCCCTCGACGCGCTCCCGGGGAGTCTTCAGCACGGAGAGCCTCTCGCCAGCATCCCGGGCCATGCGATCGACAAGCTCAAGATACGCAGCCAGGTCGAGGTCGGCATTGTCAAGCTTCGACACAAGCAACGCCGCCTCGAGGAGGTTTGCCTCTGCCTCGCCGAGGCCCAGGATTTCCTCGAGTCGACGGACGATGGCTTGCTTGCAGGCAAGCTCCGCAAGCTCCGCGAGGCGCCCTGCCTCCTTCTCGAGAGACCGGGAGCGAGCCCGAAGGGCCAGGATTCCACCCTCGCCGAGCCTTGCGGCTTCAGCCCCAGCCTCTGACTCCTTCAACTCACCGGATGCGAATCTGCGCCCAAGCTCCTCGGCCTTCGCGGCAATTTCTGGAGAATCCACCCTCGAATCGAGCTCGGGGCCGACTCGAAAGCTACGGAACTCTGCGCCCGGAGCACGAAACTTGACAATCCCTACTTTTCCGCTCTTGAGGCCGTGGTCCTCGACATCGATCACCGCCTCGCCATTTACAAGGCATGTAATCCGGGAGCCTCGCAGCCGAACACGGATCGCATTCCACTCGCCGGGTCTGTAGCTTGGGCTCGCCACCGTCCTCAGGATCCGCCAGCTGAAGACATCGGGCCCCTCGAAGCACGTGAGCCGGAGCGAGCCCTGGGTAGGATAGAAGCCGTAGTGCCGGTCCCCTCCATCGGAGTGGAAGGCGATTCCGGCTGCGCCGCTTTCGTCCTCCAGCTTCACCTCCACGCCCAGCTCGAAGGTCCCTTCGGGGGGCGCCGCCTCGCTGAGGCAGAGCGTCCGGCCGCCGAAGCCATCACCACTGCCCGAGGCCACGATTCGGCCCGCGCGCTGTCGCCACTCGCCTCCAAGGATTGGGCGCCAGAGCTTCGAGTCCAGCGCGCCGATCGTGAACCATCGCTCGATCGGGATTGGCCTCGAAGAAGCAAGAAGCGGCTTCAGGTCGTCGATGGGAATCGCGAAGCCGGTGCTCGAGCCGCCCTTGATCGCAATGATCCCGACCACGTTGCCGCTCATGTCGATCAGGGGACCACCGCTCGACCCGGGCTCGATGGGGATCGCGACCTGAATCAGCGACCGATCGTGAATCTCACGTACCTCGGCGATCGCGCCGCTCGATGCGCTGAGCCCGAGACCGAGCGGGTTTCCGATCGCGATCACCGACTGGCCCGCGCGGACGGCCTTCGAGTCGCCCAGCGGAAGGAACGGCAGGTCCGAACCATCGACCTGAAGGAGCGCCAAGTCCTTCGATCGGTCGAAGGCAAGAATCGCTCTGGGGGTGAGCACGGTCTTGCCTGCCAACTCCACCGTGAACCGGCGACCCTCACCAATCACATGGAGGTTGGTGGCTATGACGCCGTCTGCGCGCAGGACGAAGCCTGAACCTTGGCTGCGGGCATCGCCCGAGCGACCCTGCGTCTTGATCACAACGACGGCGGGCTGCGCAGCAGCGGCAATGTCCTCCGGTTTGCGGGGAGCATCCTCGGTGCGAATGGGGCTGGACGAGACGAACGGGAGGACGGCACAGACGATGACGGTGAGGATGGCGCGGCAGGGTTTGCGCATGGCACCCTCAGATTCTACTCGATTACCTCTCGAATGCAGGGATACGGAGCTCCCGTTCGAACGGCAGGCACTCTGGCGCCGAGACTTGAAACCCGTTCCGCTCGGCGAACGAAGGAGCCGGCCGGAAGAGCAGCTTGACCTTCGAGAACGTCTCCAGTATCGCCGCGCTCCGAGGCACGTGAAGGCTGATTCGGTGCGCACCCTTGTCGAGATCAACGATCGGTTCCCCGAGCACGGCATCCTCCGCGAACCACGTCCCGAGACTGGTCGCGGCCGAGACACCGACGTATCCAAGGAGGAACGGATCCTTCTTGACCCCGGAACGATCGAGGTAGATCGCGTAAGCGACGGAGCCGTTGTAAAGCCTGCGCCCGGGGACAAACTGCCGCCACGTGCCCATGCTGGCGAGGCGAATCTCGAGTGCTGACTCTCCCGTGGGGAGTATTACCGCCACTGGCCTGCGAGGAAAAAGCTGAATGGGATCCGGGACGTCAGTGAGGTCCTGCATCTCCACGCGAAAGATGGGCGTGCCTGATGCGTCTCTCTCGGATCCTTCTGACCCAGTCGGGTGGACAACCCAGACGCTGCGATGGTGGACAAGACGGGCGTCCGCGCCTTCACCGGCCAGGAAGTACTGGACATAGAGCTCGACCCGGCCGGAGCTGGGCAGCGGAAGAATGGATTGGGGCCCCCAGGAGCTCCTGTAATCGAGCAACTCCCACAGTGAGTCCTGCGCTCTTACGGTCACGACCGTTCGGCCCCGACGGGCCACCCCATTCGTTTCTGCACCGCGGGTTTTCGGATCGTGAAGCCAAAGTGGAAATTGGAGATTGAAAGCCTCGTTGCGCGCAATCCCGGGCAGGTGCCCTTCCACAGCGAGTTCCACAAAGTTGGCGGCAATCGCAGCACTCCTCGTTTGGAGCAGCCTTTCCGTCGCTCGATCGAGCCCCTTCACCGCGACCAACGCCGCTCGCGCGGCCACATTGTCTCCCGCCTCCAGCTGCGCAATTATTTGTTCCACCCGGATCCACCGGTAGACCCACGGCGCCATCCCGCCGATCCCGCCCAACGCTCCGATCCCGAACGCCAGAACGAGCCACCGGCGTTTATTCATATCGCAGGGCTACAACGGGGTCTTTCTTGGAAGCTCGAATGGCCGGAATACTGCTCGAAAAGAGGCTCACAAGCACAGTGGGCACAATAATCCAGAGCAGGTCCGCAGCCTGGAATCGAACGGGGATATGGTCGATGTAGTAAACATTGGGCGGAAAGACCTCGTAGCCGGTAAGGAGCTTGATCCACCTCTGCACGAGATTGACGATGAGGGCAAACCCGATCCCGTGCATGGCTCCGATCGCTAACCCCGACGCGCAGAGTGCGACGCCAATGCGGAAGAAAATCGAGGCGATGGAGTGGGGCGTGGCGCCGAGAGACTGCAACACCCCCAGGTCACGCGTCTTCTCGACAACGAGCAGCGTCAAGATGATGAACATCATGAGCCCGCCAAAGAGGATGATCATCCCGAGAATGATGCTCATGATCCCCTTCTCGACTCGTACGGCCCCCAGGAGTGTCGCTCGTTCGTCTCGCCAGGTAACAGCGCGAGAGAACGTCACGCCCTCGCGATCCAGCGCGGCCTCGACGCTGGATCGGATTCGCTCAAGATCGGCCTCGGTCTCAAGCTCAGGACTCACGTCGATGCGGATGCCGGACGCCGTCTCGCGGCCATCGTCGAGGACAAGCCCAAGAAAATTCTTCGCTTCGCCACGCTCCATGAGGATCGTCATCGAATCGACCTCGTAAAGGCCGGTCTTGAAGTAACCAGTGACGATGAACTCGCCAGTGGTCGGCTCTTGAGTCCTGGGGGAGTAGGCGGTGAGTCGTAACTGTGCTCCGGGATAGAGCCCCAGCTTCACGTAGGCCTCTTGCCCCACGAGAACTGCGCCGGGAATCGCCGCGGGCGCTGCCATGGGTTTCACCTCCAACTCCTGGGCCTTATCGAAACATTTTCTCGCCCATTCCGCCGAGAAGACGACGCGAGGATCCTTCGAGAGCCAGGGGAAGCGGGGAAGCTCGACGGCTTCTAGATACTTCTGGAGCTCGCCCACCTTGAGCTCCCGTTCGACGTCAAGGACTCGCAGAAACCTGTGCTGAACATCGCGCAAGCTGGAGAAACCCACGTTCGTGCGGTAAAAGACGATGGTCTCGACGTACGGTGCCGTCGCGTTCACCCCCGGGACTTTTTCGATGATGGCGGAAACCTTGTCGGGCTCCCGTAGAGCGATGAAGTCAGTGCTCTCGACCTTGAGGTCGGAGCTGGTGCCACGAATGCGAGCCTGCAGCTCGGATCTGAATCCCTCCATGACAGAGATGATCACGATCAGAAGCGAGGTGCTTGCGGCGATTACGACCAGCGCCGCAAACGTGATGATCCTCGAGAAGAGGTATCTATGGGCTATGAACCATCGGTACATGCAGCGCGGGATTCTACACTATCGGGGCCGTTGAAGTCGTCGCCTGAAGCGTCTCCTCCCGGCGGCCGATAATTCCATTGCGCCAAATCCCACTGGAACTACTACCAAAATCGCTCAGACTCTCTTGCTTACGAATGAATGCACCCCATGCCCTTGCCACACCCGAGGTGAAAACCCTCGATACTGTCTTCTTCGAGCTCCCCTATGTGCCCGAATTCCTCCTCGAGGAGACACGGCTGTGGTTCGCACCCCAGCAGGCCAATCCAAAGTTTGTTCACGTGGAGCTGGTCGGCGACTCCGGCAAGAACTGGCAAGCTTACTACTCGAAGAAGGGGTGGTGCTTCGTTCATGAGGAGCCGCGGCCAGCGGAGGGCCCTTTTCAGGTACCCGCAAGCGGGATTCACCTGACAGTGCTCGAGCCGGGAAAAATCTTCACGCCGAAACCCGTACTCCGCCTTGTTGAAGGTGGGCCAACAATTCCCATCGTGAGTCTCCAAAAGCGGCGGCCGCTCAACGAATGGAGGCCCAATTACCTCCAGGCCTTGAACTTCATCAAAAAGTACGAGTGGGCTCAGTCGGTGCCGTACTCGGTGAAGGCAGCCATCTGGGAGATCGAGGAGTGCGGGCAAATTGCCGGCAGCGTAGCGTGGCGTAACGCTGAGATTGTGCTGCGGAACTTCGACTCAAGAGAGCTTCGGCTGACCCTCTCGGACATTTTTTTTAACCGGCCCGAGGACTACCCCCTCGGCTCCGAAATCTACCTGCGAGTCCTTGGGACCTCTGGCCCAAACGGATTTGACGAGCTCGTGAATCTCTCGCGGCACCCGGTCTCGCGCAAGCGAAAGATCGTTGCCAGCACGCTCGGAGAGCTAAAGAATTGCGAAGGCCTCCCCGCTCTGCTCAAGCTCCTCGAGGACGAGGACCCCGAGGTTCGCCGCTCAGCGCTGCGTGCGCTCGGCAAGGTGGGTGTTCGAACCCAGCAGGATCCGGACGGTGCAGTCGCGGCGTACCTGGAGTCGCCAGAGATCCCGGAGCGCGTCTGGGCGGCGCAAGCCTTTGTGAAGGGCGGTGATCGGTCTCACGAGAAGTACCTCCTGACTCTCGTGAAGGAGGAGCCCCGCCTGCTCACTGACATGGGTGAATTGGGCGACGTGCTGGCCGACCTGAAGCTCGAGGAGTCGGTGCCGTACCTGATGAACAGGCTCAAGAGCGACCGACAGGAGTTTCGCGCGGACGCAGCCGAAGCCCTAGGCAAGGTGACAGGACTCAACCGCGAATACCAGTCGAATGACGATGATGAGCAACGCCGCAGTGCCCTGAAGATCTACCAGCGATGGTGGGATGACCGGAAGAAAGAGCGCCGGACCGCGGGTGCCCGGTAACGGCAGTCTCGCTGCCAACAGGGCTTGCCGGGATAGACCGCACGCTGCCAGTGATGAGACGTTTTGCAGCCTACGAAAGGCGGCTGCTCGCGCCAGAGGCGCCCGGCGCCCATCAGGCGCCGAGGAGGGGGAGGGTCCGCCTCCCCCTCCAGCAGAAACGAGTGCCAGACTTGAGATGGTCCTCCTCTACCCATTCGGAATGTCTCACGTGTGTGCGCGCGAGTTATAACGCCTGGAGGAGATTCTTGACCCCCACTTGCGGCGCACTGTAGCAGGCTGCCCATGGAACCTGCGTCGAGCACCTCGGCAGGGCCGTCGTTGATTTCCTCAGAGTCACCATTAAACTGCTTGGTTTTCCATCACAAGGTTCAGCACGAAGAAAGCCCACGAAAGTCCCATGGCCCAGCTCCTCGGCGAGACGCTCGTCACTGTCAAAGACCTCACAAAGATCTTCGGCGACCGGGAGGTCCTGAAGTCACTCACTTTCACGATCCACCGGGGCGCACGGATCGGCATCCTGGGCATCAATGGTGTCGGGAAGTCCACTTTCATGCGCATCCTTGCCGGCGAGGACAAGGAGTACTCGGGGCTGCTCCGGTTCACTCCCGGGGTGCGAGTGGGATACATCTCACAAGAGCCCCCGCTCGACCCCACGAAGACCGTGAGGGAGACCATCGAGCTCGGCCTTTCCCACATCCACGAGATGGTCGACGAGTTCAACACCGTGAGCGATCGGATGGGCACCGAGACGGACGCCGACAAGCTCGATAAGCTCATGGATAAAATGGGCCGCCTCCAGGAGCAGATCGACGCCGTCGGCGGCTGGGAAGTGGACCACCAGGTCGAGGTGGCCATGGAGGCCCTCCGGGTGCCTCCCGGCGATGCCCGCATCGAGAAGCTCTCCGGTGGTGAGAAGCGCCGAATCGCCCTTTGCCGTGAACTGATCTCCCACCCCGACCTCCTGATCCTCGACGAACCCACCAACCATCTCGACGCGTCCACCATCGAGTGGCTGGAAACCTTCATCGACAGCTACCAGGGCACGGTGGTGATGGTAACTCACGACCGGTACTTCCTCGATAATGTGGCCAACTACATGGTCGAAATCGAGAACGGCAGGCTCAATATCTTCGAGGGTAATTACTCGGATTACCTTCGGCAGAAGGACGAAATGCTCGAGCTGCGGCAGAAGTCCGAGGACAGGCGACAGCGCTTCTTGAAGCGGGAGCTGGAGTGGCTCAACTCCACGCCCGCAGCCCGGACATCGAAGTCGAAGTCTCGAATCAAGAACTACGAGAAGCTGGTGGAGGAGGGCCCGGAGATGATCCCGGGCACCGTCAATCTCGTGATCCCGCCGGGTCCACGCCTCGGGAACAAGGTGCTGCACATCAAGGGCCTCAGGAAGGGCTTTGGCGATCGCGTCCTCATCCAGGATCTCAACTTGAACCTCGTCCCGGGCGAATTCCTCGGAATCGTGGGCCCCAACGGCATTGGCAAGACGACCCTTCTGCGAATGATCCTGGGGCAGGAGAAGCCCGATGCCGGTTCGATCGAGCTCGGCCCCTCCGTGAAGATCACCTATATCGATCAGTCGCGCGCCGACCTCAACCCCGAGAAAACGGTCTACGAGGAGATCTCCGAGGGCCGCGACGTCATCCTGGTCGGGTCCAAGGAGTACCACATCCGCGAGTACCTCAGCGGCTTCCAGTTCAAGGGCGGTCAGCAGCAAACCCTGGTCGGCAAGCTCTCCGGCGGTGAACGCAACCGTCTCCTCCTGGCAAAGACTCTGCGCAGGGGCGCCAATCTGCTGCTCCTCGACGAACCCACGAACGACCTCGACCTGACGACGCTGCGCGTCCTCGAGGACGCGCTCGAGACCTACGCCGGCTCGGCCATCATTGTCAGCCACGACCGTTTTTTCCTCGACCGAGTCGTCAACTCAATCCTCGTCTTCGAGGAGGATGGCCGTCAGCGCTATTTCGAGGGCAACTTCGAGACGTACTTCGAGCTCCGGAAAGCGGAAATGGAAAAGCTGGGTTCCACAGCGACCAAGATGCGCAAGACGAGCTACAGGAAAATGCTCAGGCGATGACCACGCGCACCGGCGCAGCCGCTCTACTCCTTTCGAGCCTTGGGGCCGCCGGAGCAGCATGGAGCGGCGAGCTTCGGTTTCGCCACGCCATCGATCGGGACTTCACCGAGGAGGGAGAGGCGCTCTCAAGGGCGCAGCTGGAGAAGACCGCCGCTGGCTCAACGCATACCTCGCCGTGGAACTCCTCGGACTTCCCGTTCAATGAAGTCCTCGTCTCGTGGAACGTGAGCCTCCCGGCAGACGGCGGCTTCACGGTCGAGCTGCGGTTTTCCCGGCAGGCGCGGGGCGAGGTGCCCTCGGGCTGGTACCACCTCGGGCGCTTCGGAGCTTTTTCGCCCGTCGAGAAGATCCTCTCGGAGGATGCCGGAGGGAAGGTCAATATCGACTGCTTCAGCGCGAAGGGCTTCTATCATGCCTTTCAGTATCGTCTGCGACTTCACAACGGCGCAGCGGAGGAGACGAGGCTCCAGCGCTTCACGGTCGTCGTGAGTAACTCTCCCGGTTCTGCGGAGCTCTTTGCAAAGCTCGGCAAGAAGCCTGCGACGCTTCCCGGGACGCAGGCGATTCGACTGGAAGTCCCGTTCCGCAGCCAGAAGGTCGAGGATCCGGCAATCCGCGGACGGATTTGCAGCCCAACCTCCGTGGCCATGATCCTCGCCTACCGCGGCATTGACCGCCCCACCAGGGTGGTGGCCGCACGGGCCTACGACCGGGACCAAGGGATCTATGGAAACTGGCCAGCAAATATTCAGGCCGCCTTCTCGCTGGGCGCGCGGGGCCGGATCGCGAGATTTCGGAGCTGGGAAGCCGCTCGGGAAACCATCGCAGCCGGACAGCCCCTCGTCATCAGCATCCGGGACAAGATGGGAGCGCTGAAGGGCGCTCCGTACCCGAAGACCGATGGGCATCTCCTCGTGCTCACGGGATTCGACACCGCTGGAAACGTCTGCGTGAACGATCCAGCCGCCAACGATGCCACGCAAGGCATCGCCGTCTACGACCGCGAGCAGATGGAGGAGGTCTGGCTGAACCAGGGGGGCGTGGCGTACTTGATCGGTGAGCCGTAAGACGTCTTCCCCGGCCCCCTGGCTCCCCGGCGTGATCGCAACGCCGGGGAGCCAGGTCCCCCCACCTACTGCGTGAACGCCGGAAGCTTGACGATCGTGCCGCCCTTGAGGGCCGATTCGTGCGCGCAGAGGCCGACACAGGTCCAGTTCGCTGACTGACGAGCGTTTGGGAATGGGTCGCGATCCTCGATGATCGCCTGAATGAGCTCGTGGGCAAGGTGCGGGTGCGAGCCGCCATGCCCAGCGCCCTGGGTGAAGGAGAGGTGCGTTTTCTTCGCGAGGTCGTAGACACCCCGGGTCGTGAAGCGCTGGATCGGCCTCGGCAAGCGCTTCGCGTAATCCGGCACCTTGACCGGCTTCGGGATCTTGGCCTCGGGACGCTTCGCAGTGTGAAGGATGAGCGGCTCATGCTCGACGAGCGGCCATTCGATCGAGGCTTTCGAGCCGTAGACGTCAATGGACTCGCGGTATTGGCGGGCGACGTCGAAGAGTGAGCGGTAGATCCGGGCGCTCAGGTCGGAGTCCTTGAACTTGATATGCGTGGTTTCCACAGCGAATGGCGAGTTGTACTTCGAGATCAACTCTTTGCGGATCGTGCCCGATCCGAAGCAAGAGACATACTCGGCTGTCGCGTTCGTCATGCCGCAGACGGGTCCGACGCAGTGCGTCGCATACCACATCGGCGGACGCCCGGGCCAGTAATTCGGCCATCCGTCCATGTCTTGCTGGTGACTCGCCTGGAGGAACTGGATCTTGCCGAGAACCCCCTTCTCGTACAGCTCCTTCATGTAGAGGAACTCACGGGCGTAGACGACGGTCTCCATCATCATGTACTTGAGGCCGGTCTTCCTCTGAAGGTCGACGATCTTCTTGCAGTCGGCGATGCTCGTGGCCATCGGCACCGTGCACGCGACGTGCTTGCCGGCCTTGAGACCCTCGATGGACATCCAGGCATGGTCCGGAATCGGCGAGTTGATGTGAACCACGTCTATGTCCGGATCCTTCAGAAGATCCTGGTAGTCGGAGTAGCGCTTCTCAACCCCGAAGGCATCGCCTATCGTGTCCAACTTCTTGCGGTCCCGCTGGCAGATCGCGTGCAGATTCGCGTGAGGGTGACGCTGGAAGATCGGGATGAACTCGGAGCCGAAACCGAGCCCGACGATGGCCACGTTGATTCTTTTCATGCCTGGGTCCTTCAGTTAGAGGGTCTCGAAAACTAGCAACAATCCTCTAACAGAACCCAGCCCCAGACCGCAAGGGTCCCGTGCGGGGGCCCCATCATCTCCTCAGTTCCGCTTGCGCCAGGCGCACCCACCTGAAATCGCTCCGGGGTATTTATACCGCACGCGGGCAGTGATGAGACCTTTTGCAGCCTGCGAAAGGTTGCGGCTGCTCGCGCCAGAGGCGCCCGGCGCCCATCAGGCGCCGAGGAGGGAGAGGCCGCGTGTCGCGGCCGACGTGGGGGAGGGTCC
>SXIK01000207.1 GCA_005772855.1 Planctomycetia bacterium
CCGGCTGGAAAATTCTCTACACGATTACCAAGCTGCTACTGTCCCGGACCTAGCGACTCGAGCTTCCCGAGGATTCGTTCACGAAGCCTGGGCGGGAAGTCCTGCCACAGCGGCCGTGAAGAGTCCGACGAGAGAAAGGCGTGCCAGCTCGATCGAATTCGCTCGATCCGCTCCGAGGCCGGTGCCTCGGAAAATTGCCGGATGGTCCAGCGAAGGTTTCGCCATCGCCCCAACAGACCTGGATCGGCTGCGAGGAGAGCCTCGAGCTCCTTCAGTGTCGCCAGTGAATCCTGCAAGTCAGACTTCGAGAACCTCGCTCTGAGGGCAGAACGCAAGCTCAGGGATGTCTTGAAGGCAGCGAGCGACATGGACACGTCGCCCAGAGCCTCTCTTGCCTCCGGGGCCTTCAAGAGAAGGTCGCCCAGGCTATTCAGCGTCTCGGTAATGACCTCATCCCTGTCCAGAAGATCGGCGGCGTGCGCCAGAGCGAGCAGAGCCCTCGCGAGCCACTCAACCCTGCCTGCTTTCGTGGTGTCGACCTTTTCCATTGAAATCCACGCCTTCGCCTGGGGGGACTCCACGAGCGCAAATACCTGCTCGATGGGCACCAGCGATTCCTCCGCGAGCGCAAAGCTTTCCAGGTCCTCAAGGGCCCAGGCGAGGGCGAAGCCTCCGGTCGACTCCACAAGGCTCAAGAGTTTCTTTCGAGCGTGGTCCTCCACGCCCTTGTCCTTCGCGTCCGTGAGGCAGCGGCAAAGCATCGTGACCACCGAACGTCCACCCAGGTAGGACAGTGAATCAAGGGCAGCGGCAACCTCTTGCGATTCGAACTGATCCTGCCTCTTCAAGACTTCCGTCAAGGCCTCGAATGCGCCAGAATCTCTTTGCCTGGCCAATGTTCCAAGACCCAGTATGGACAGGATGCGAAGGTCCTTGTCGCCCCTGGGCGGAACTCCTATTGCGCCGCCTCCCGGCCCCCACAGGGAGTCCTTGAAGAACATGCGGAGGTCGGCCCTCACTTGCGGATTCTCGCTCCCGGAGCCAAGGGCGGAGAGACAAGCACGACGAAGCTCCTTGACAGCCTTCTCTGGGCTTGAGCGTGGCTTCCGAAACTGGCCGAGAACCAGGGCCGCTCCCTCTGGCGAGACGCCCTCTTCGAGAAGGCGACCCAGGCAGGTGATGGCTACCGTGGTCAGCTCGATGTCCATCTCCTGGGTGGACCCACGCTCGTCGAGGAGCATCGCCACAAAGGACTGCGCTTGCGCGACTCGAAGCACTCCGGCAATGCGAAGAGTCTCGACAAGATCCTCCGGTACCCGCGGCTTTCCTTCGAGCGAAAGCTCGTGAATTCTCTCGGCCACAATTCGGGAGACCTTTTGAAGAAGCGCCGGGCTACGTCCAAGGAAGGCATGGTACTTCCGCAAGGAAACGAGGGACGCCCGGAGCACTTCGGGCCGTTCTCCGGGCACGGAGCGCGACTCGCTGAGTGCGCAGAGGCGCTCCGCACCCCTGGCGAGCAGACGGCCCCTGGGGTCGGCTCCAGCACCATTGGAATTGGGGCCGGGGGGCAGATTGGTCATCCATTCCGCAAAATCCCCCAGCGCGGCCACCGCCGCCAAACGGAGCTCGAGCACGTTCATGCCGTCGATCGTGTCCTGAATGGCAAGGAACAACCGCTCAGAATCTCCGGTCTCGCGCAGGCGACGAAGCATCTGCCGCCAGAGAACCACATACTCTTCTCGACTTCTGCGCTGCGCGTCGGCGAGGATGTGCTCGAGGCTCCACTCCCGGACCTCGGCCCACCACTTCTGCCACCCGTCGACCGTGGGGAAGCTCAAACCCACTCGTGCCTGAAGCTCGTCGAAGCAGGTGCTGGCCATCAGGGCCCCGGGCATGCCCGGGGCCGAGCCAGCATGAAGCTGGAGCGCGCCGAGGAGTGTCCCGAGAAGCCCCTTGCCGTCCGCCTCCCAAAAAATAAGGCTCGCATCGCGCACGAAGGCCTCCGGGGGTGATGGGCTTTCGAGGAACCGGGCTGCAAGCGCGGCAAGAGTCGCGGAGCCGGCCCCGGCGGCCTGGGTGTCCATGCGCCTCGCCGACTTCAACTCGTGAAGAACCAGGGCCTTGAGTGCTCGCTTCACAGCGGTTCGAAACGACGCAGGGCCCACGCCCAGGAGCGGCTGCACCACCTCGGAGACCTGAGGAAATGGAGGACCGCCCGACGTGGTCCAGGTGGCGAGAGCATCAATGATGCGTGTCGCGCACACGATTTCGTTGGACCGGACAATCTCGGTAGAGGCTTGGGCAATGCGCCCCGCCTCGACCCTCTCAAGGAGGAAGTTCAGGTGAGCGACCCGTGAAGCCTCTGCCTTTTCGTCCCTGGCAGCAACGGCCTGGAGAAGCCTGTGCGCGGCCAGCTCGGCGACCTTCGGGTCGGGCCCCTCGAGCTCTGCAACATCGAAGCTGAGATGTTTCTGCGCCTCGGCTCCTGCCTGCACGGTGTTGCCAGAATCATTCGTGCCTGCAAAGGACCGAAGCGCTGTGACAAGGCAAAACGCCAGAAGCCACCCCCCCATCGCCCTTCCCGTAATTCGCCACACTCCAGGCACTCGGGGCTCCTCTGCTCCGCAACACGACCAAACCACAATTCGCCTGAAGTATACATTACGGGCTGGCGCTGTCCACCTGTTGGAGCGCAAACCCCAATGAACAGTCTGCCCTGCAATTCTGAGCCGATCTTGCAACACAACTCCCTCGGGGGGGGAGGCCATCATGCCTCGTGCGGCCGAGATTGGGACATCTTGAACAAGGCTTGCCCGCGCTCGGCGGCGAAGGCGCGCGCAGCGTGCTACCGGAGGGGCGCCGCCAGGCAGCCGGTGCGGTGGAGGTCCTCCCCTCGCGAGGAGCATCATCAAGACAGGAGCCCGGCCCCAAAGTCGTCCTCGGGCTCGTTCGCAGCCCCCCCCCGGGGCAGACGATCCTTCATGGGAGGCTCCTCGGCCTTCAGAGGGCCGAGAGACGCAACATCTCGCAGGGACTTGCCCTCCGGCAAGGGCTCGAGGCGCGACTGGCTCCTTGGCATCCGAGAGTCGCTGACCTCTCGGTTCGCTCCCGCACGATTTTCGGGAACAACCTCCCGGGGGGCCATTCGCTCCCCTCCGCCAGCACGAGGGCCGAGGGGTCGCGCCGTACCCTTCGGTCTCCCAGGGTCGTCGCGGCGATCCCGGCGATGGCCGCTGAAGGGACGGAATGCATCCGACCGTGGAGTAGCAGGACCCAGGGACACCTTCCGAGCTCCGGAGGCATCAGTCGGCGACCATCCATCCTGCAACTTCTCCCTCTCCTCAAGAACGTCCTCCACACTGACCCCTGTCTCGTAAAGGAGAAAGTCCTCGTCGAGGACCTCGAGCTCGCAAGGTGAGTAGGCTGGATCCTTCGCCTTCTCAAGCTCTCTCAAGTACTCCTCGAGGACGCGGCTCTGGAGGAGCTCGCGACAGCTCTGGTGGATGGGGTGAGCTATGTCGGCGTGCATTTTCAGCCGGTTCAAAACCTCGCGATCGCGGTTTGGAGCCAAGACCCGGACACCACATTCGTTACAGAACTTGGCTCGGCAGTGGTTTTTCTCACCGCAGCGCTGGCATCGCTCCATGAGTTTGCGGCTCGGCATGGCCACGAAGGGCCCCCTCGTGCCCTCGATGACATTCACGTCGCGGATGACAAAACTATCGTCGAGCGTGATGCTGCAGAAGGCCCTCAGCTTGTCGCTCTTTGACGACATGAGCTTGATTCGCACCTCGGTTATCTCCACCACCAGGTCTCCTTTCGAGATCAGCGCTTCGTCATGCGTCACCTTGCCGGACTGCCGGACTCGACCCGGCTTGGAAACCGGATAGGCGAGTCGAGAAACGGCCGCTCGCTGCGCGCCAGGAACACGCTGCCCTGACCCTGGAGCCGAGCAGCGAGCCGTCCGCCGATCCGCTCCGCATCGCCCGCCGAATGGGCGACACCAAAGACCGTGGATCCACTTCCTGACATGAGCACTCCGAGGAAAGGTTCCTGCGACATTAGATCGTGGACCTGACGCACCTGCGGAAATTCCGAAAGGATCACGCTCTCAAATCTGTTAAAGAAGAGCTTGCCCAAACCCAGCTGGTCTCGCACCGAAGCAGGCGAAATGCTATCGAGGGGCGATGGGAGTGTCAAGGTCGCGGGGGCGGCCGCCTCGCGAGAACGATCAAGGAGCCGATAAGCCTGCGGTGTTGGGACGTGAACGTTCGGATAGACCAGCACGTAGTGCAAGGCCGGCCCCGCGTCGAAGACGTCGTTCCAGTCGTCGAGCCACTCGCCATGGCCACGGCATCGGGCAGTACCCCCCAGAAGGAAGAACGGGACATCAGACCCCAGCGAAGCCGCGAGCGGCATGAGCTCATCCCTCGTTACGTTCACGCCCCAGAGCCTCGAGAGGGCCCAGAGTGTCGTGGCTGCATCGCCCGAACCGCCGCCGAGCCCTGAGCCGACAGGTATCCGCTTTTCGAGCCGAATCCGCGCCCCGGGTCTTCGGTCTCGAGGAATCAGGCCACTCGAGAGGAGCTTCGCCGCTGCCTTCTGGACGAGGTTTTCCGCCGGCTCCCCCAGGAGGTCGCCCTCTAGCTCGAGCACTCCTTCGGGGGCGCGCCGGGCCTCAATCACGTCGTAGAGCGTGATGCTCTGAAAGATGCTGTCAATGTCGTGATAAAGGGACGGCTTGAGCGGCCCAATCTCGAGGTAAAGGTTGAGCTTCGCGGGAGAGAAGACTCGAAGACCGTCGGGGATCTCTTCGAAGTGCATGCGTGAAGGGCTCCGGGGAGCTGCGAACGACCCCTCTGGTTGCGCTCAGAGGAGCGGGACCAGTACATTATCGATCAGCCTAGATTTGCCTACCACCGCCGCCACGGCGAGGAGCACACTGCCTGGCCCGGGGCCTATCCGGCCTTCCTCCAGCTCACGAAGCGTCTCGGAGTCCCGAACCTCGACGTAATCAAGCCTCAAGTCCTCTCCCGGGCTGAGTTCTTCAATCATTCGCCCGATCACCCGCTCGACACTCTGCTCGCCACCGAGGATGAGCCCACTGCCGGCCTGAAGCGCCTGGTAAATCCGGGGAGCTACACGCCGGGCGGAAACGTCCAGGTACCGATTCCGGGAGCTCAGGGCCAGGCCGTCTGGCTCCCTGATCGTCGGAGCGACACGGATTTCCAGGCCGAGGTGAAGATCCCGAGTGAGTCGCCGCACAACTTGACACTGCTGATAGTCCTTCTGGCCGAAATAGGCGCGGTGCGGCTGGACGATCGACAGGAGCTGCGTCACGACGGTGGCGACGCCCCGGAAATGACCGGGCCGACTCCCTCCGCAAAGCGACCGCGTCAGATCCTCCACGGTGACCCAGGTCTGAAATCCCTCCGGATAGACCTCCCCGGAGCTCGCGAAGAACACGAGGTCTGCCCCGGCCCCACGGCAAATCTCGGTATCCGCCTCCATTTGCCTCGGGTATGCGGCGAAGTCCTCGCCCGGGCCGAACTGAGTCGGGTTGACGAAGATGCTCACCACCGTCTTTTCACACTCAAGAGCAGATTGCCGGATGAGTGAGGCGTGGCCAGCATGGAGCGCACCCAGGGTCGGGACGAATCCGATCGAAAGACCCGCCGCCCTGTAGCGCTGGCAGAGAAAGGTCGTCTCCTGGAGGTTCTCCAAAACTCTCACGCGCCCCCCCCTTCCCCGCCAGTGACCTGGGCCCCCCTGGCCGAGAGCTCCAGCCAGTGGTCCAGGATGGTGCGGCCGGTCAAGGGGTGAATCCGCCCGGGTGCAATTTCAGAGAGCGGCTCGAGCACAAACGCCCTCTCGAGCATGCGCGGATGTGGAATCTCGAGGTCCGACTCGCTCACAACGACGTCTCCGTAAAGGAGAATGTCGAGGTCGAGGGGCCTCGGGCCGAACCTCTCGGCCCGGACTCGCCCCAACGCCGCCTCGATCTCCTGAAGCTTGCCGAGCAGGGCTCGTGGGCCCATGGTGACGCACAACTCGACCACGGCGTTCAAGTACCGTCCCTGCGGCGGACCGCCAACCGGTTCCGTCTCGAACCGCGAGCTCTCACGGACGGCTTCGACCCCGGGCCTTGACCCCAGCAGGGCAAGTCCCCTGGAAATGTTGGCGTCACGGTCGCCCAGGTTGGAGCCAACACCGAGAAGGACGGAGATGGGAGAGGAGGGAAGATCCACCAGAGTCTAGTCCTGAGGATTGTTTAGGCCCGCTCTACCCTGGCGCACGGGCACGCAGAGCCGGTAGATGGACTTGAGCGGCGTGGTGACGAGGTAGCCAAGAAAGAGGAGGGGGATGATGACCTCCGGGATCAACGCGGCCATGATCCCACCAAAGATAAGATAAACGTAGAAATCGAAGCCGTGCTTTCGGCCGAAGAGCCAGCTGCCCATGTGATCGAACCTGAGCTGGCTCGATACCATCGCAAAGCCCAGCAGCAAACCCAGTGGCGGCAAGACCCGCACGATTCCGAGGGCAACCACCTGAAGAACTTCCGGGGCCACCAAGGTGGCGAGCCACCTCAGCTCAATCTTGTCGCGGGCAACAAGGTACCAGCATAAAATCACGAGCGACGCCACACAGCCAGCCGCTCCTGGGCTCGGGAGTCCCTTGAACGCAACATGAGCCGTGTCGTCGGGCTCGTTCTCCGCAGTAAATCGAGCAAGACGGAACATCGCGCAGAGGAAGTAAGCCAGCGAGAAGAACCAGACAACCCGCTGCCATTGGGGGCTATCACTCACGCTCAGTCGGAGCATGAGCACAGCCGGAGCGACGCCGAACGTCACGAGGTCACAGAGAGAGTCAAGCTGCGCTCCCAGTGCACTTTCGCCGCCCGACATTCGAGCCACCTTCCCATCAAAGACGTCAAACACCATCCCGAGAAGGATCAGCCAGGCTGCTGTTGAAAAGACCGTGGGATCGACGAAGTCGAGCGGGCCAGGACCCTTCCACTCGGCCTTGAAGAGGTGGGCGAGCGCCCAAAAGCCGCAGATCCCGTTACCCACGGTGACGAGATTGGGCAGAAGTACGTTTCGGTTAATTTCCATGAAAGGGATGCCGGCATCAAGCGCCGGAAAGCTGGGCGATGATAGTGCTGCCCCCGCTCACCTTGTCACCTGGCTTCACGCAGATGCGCAAGTCGGGACCGGCAGGAAGAAAAAGCTCGGTTCGGGATCCATACTTGATCATTCCAACGAGCCCGCCGCGTGCGACGAACACCCCCGGCTCGAGTGGGCAAACGATCCGTCGGGCGATCGCCCCCGAGACCTGCCGCACCAAAATACGCGCGCCTTCAGGTCCACGCACGTCGTCCCGCAACATGCCGATCAGGTTCGATTCGTTCTCGATGGCGCACTCGGGCCTCCTGGCATCGTGGTGGGCCCCCTCACGGTGGCAAACCCACTCGACCCTGCCCGAGACGGGAGCTCGATTCACATGCACGCTGAAAATTGAAAGGAAAATCCCGACACGGATCGCGGGCCCCTTGAGAAACTCGTCCTCGACCACCTGGGTAAGGTCGGTGATGGTGCCATCCGCCGGGGAGACGACGAGACCCTGCCCGTCCGGCACGACCCGCTTCGGGTTCCTGAAGAAGAGAATGAGGAGAGCCACAGGGGGCAAGAGAATGATGAGCCCAAGGAGGCAAAACGGATTCCACCAGAGAGCTGCTGCAAGAATAGCCGCGCTTGCGCCGGCGCCGAACGCCACGGCCCGGACGACCTCCCTCTGACCCCAGCGTACGAGGTAGTCCTGATCGATCTTGAGAAGCTCCGGAGGGTGCTCACTTCTTGGGTCTTGAGTCTTTGGCTCCGTGCGCAAGTGCTGAGTATCCTCCGACTGAATTTGACGTTGACAGCTTCAGGGCAGTTGGCTACAAGCCGAGGCTGATAAAAGTAGCGGGCTTTATTACGTCTGCAATTAGCAAGACCCTGGCCCAGAAGACAAGAGCAAAATAATCACATGCCCCGTTCAGCCAACACCCGCATCGAATTCCTCCAGGCCCGGCAGGTCTTCGACAGCCGGGGCAACCCTACTGTCGAGGTCGAAATCACCCTGCTGGATGGCTCCAGGGGGCGCGCCTCGGTTCCTTCCGGTGCCTCGAAGGGCGATTTCGAGGCCCTCGAGTTGCGGGACAAGGACGATCAGCACTACGGCGGCAAGGGTGTCCTGAAGGCAGTCAGCAACGTCAACGGACCGATCCACCAGGCCCTCAAGGGCCTCGATGCGACGCGCCAGGCGGATATCGACGCGGCGATGATCCGACTCGACGGTACGGCGGACAAGAGCAACCTCGGCGCCAACGCGATCCTCGGGGTCAGCATGGCAGCTGCTCAAGCAGCCGCGTCCGCAAGAGGCATCCCACTTTACGCCTACCTGGGTGGAATCGCCGCTCGACGG
>SXIK01000027.1 GCA_005772855.1 Planctomycetia bacterium
CGAGATAGCGCCCGTAGTAGACGGGAGTGAGGCACTTGTTGGATTTCTCCGGGTAGCGCTTGCACCAGGCGCAGAATCCGCACGGCATGAGCGGCGGCAACATGAGCTTGGAGCCGACTCCGATCGGCTTGCCCATGTGATCAGTTTTCAATTCTGCGCCGATCTCGACGATGACCCCGGCGAGCTCGTGGCCCAGAGTGAACGGCCAGGGCACCGGTTTCGGCCAGTGACCCGTGAGGCTATGCTGGTCGGTGCCGCAGACTCCACAGGCGCCGATCTTGATGAGCGCTCCCCTGGGTGGGATCTTCGGCCACGGGACCTCGCGGATGACGGGATCGGAGCCGGGACCGTCGAAGGTGGCGACGCGGATTTTTGGCTTTACGGTGGTTTCTGGTTGGGTGCTGACGGCCATGGGACCTGGTATCTTCCTGATCGTTGAGTTGTAGGTTGCTGTCAGTCCAGAAGAATCCGCCATCGGCGGTGAATCTCACAGTTCCCTGGCCGGCCATGTGGGCTGAATATTTGCAATTCTTGCCGATCGACTACGTCGAGGAAGCGGAAAAGGGCTCCGGGAGGGATTCCGTATCGACACCGCTGGCAGTCACGACTTTGGAGTGCCTCCCTTTCAAGTTAGCGCAGGCTTGGAGGATCGATTTTTACAAACTTCTGAAGTGAGTGACACTCCGGCGGTACTTTGCCCTTGTTGCCGCCCGCAGTCATGGTCACCTCGGCCACATAAATGTCTCCGCGGTCATCGACCCAGAGGTCGTGCGGGGCGAAGAAATCGCCCGGAGAGCACGGGCATGCGCCTCCGCCCCAGCGGGCTTGAAGCCTGCCGCCGCGGTCAAAGATGCTCACGCGTCCGCCGGTCGCCTCCGGCGAAGGCGGGCTCGAACCTGGCCATATACCTGCGTGGAATCCCAACTCGGCCACGTAGACGTTATCCTGCGCGTCAATGAAGACCTGACACGGCCGCGCGATGTCGGCCCACTCGCTGAGGTAAACCCCATCCGGCGAGAAGAGCTGAATGCGGCAGTTCTCGCGGTCGGCGACGAACACCGTGCCGTCCTGGCGCACCGCGATCCCATGCGGGATCTGGAACTGGCCCGGGCCGCTTCCGGGCTCGCCCCACGAGAGGAGCAGCCGTCCGTCCGGCGAGAACTTGTGCACGCGAGCGTTTCCGTAGCCGTCGGCTGCATAGATTTCTCCTGCCGGCGAGAGCGCGGTGTTCGTGGGGACGTTGAAGGGCGGCCCCACGCGCTGGATGGTGCGGTAGTCGTGGCCGATTACACCCGTGTCGGACTTGCGGCCCCGCGTGCCAAGCGTGAGAAGCAGCCTTCCATCCGGTGTGAATTTCTGGATCGTGTGGCCTGCGTCATCGGTCAAGTAGAGGGAATCATCAGGCCCGATACAGATGCCGTGAGCTCGGCCGAAGAGTCCCTCTCCCCACGCTCTGAGGAAGGCACCATCCCTGTCCAGCACGATCACGGGGTGGTCCCCGCGGTTGAAGACGTAGACGCGTCCGTGCGAGTCCGAAGCAACGGAGGTGGCCTCCAGGAAGGTCCAACCTTCAGGCAACTGGTCCCAACCCGGGCAGACCTCGTAGCAGAAGGCGCCCTGGCCGACAGTAACTGCGGCATCCCGTTTCTTCTCCGTGCGCTGAGAGCCTACTGTTTTCTGCGTGTTGTTCAAGTTGCTCTTGTCTTTCGTGGGGAACGCTGCCTCCGTCGCCGGAGGGGACTCGTGGCACAGCTATTCCCGCTCAGGCCTCCTGGCTGATCAGGGGAGCGGCCCATCGTAAAGTTTCGCGATCGCGTAGTGAAGCGGGAAGAAGTCGCACCAGATATTCACAAAATTGAACTGCTCGTTCGTCACTCCCGCGGGGATTTCAAAAACCAGGGTCTCGTCCACGTAGGGACGGTTTCGGATGAGGTCATCTGAGATGACAAAGCCGATGTGTGAGAAAGGATCCTTCGTTAGCTGTACCACAACCCTGGGGGTCCCCATGCCGTCATAGAAAAAATTGGAGAGTTTGACAGTGTGGTCGCTCAGCACTTCGACTTTGCTTCCGACGATCCCGTGCGGCGGATCCAGAACGTCTTGGAACGTTCCATGGCGCAATCCCGAGGGGGGAGGAGGCTCGATGGCCATGCACTCATTGATCTCGACTTCGCTCAGCGGGGGGAGCGGGACCGGGCTCGCGAAGAGGAAAGAGAGGATGACGATGGCATCCGAGATGTCGAGGTATGCATCAGCGTTGGCGTTCGCGACTGACCTGCAACGCGGGGCCTTGCCTCCGCCGAAAATATGATTCAACAGGAAGACCGGATCGGCAATATCGACCTTCTTGTCGTCGTTCGTGTCTCCTCGTTTCAAAAGGGGCGCCTGTGCTTGAGAGGCGTGCGGGAGGAAACCAACAAGACCGGCCACGAGGGCAGCAAAGCAAGCAAATCTGAGGACGCAAGACATTTTTTCTCTCCTCGACTGAACACTGTCTTTAGGACAGGCTTGTTTCTGATCAGGGTCAACCCAATTCCAATGATCCCCTGCATGGTAGTGCTCAGTACTCTCGAAGGGAATAGCAAATTGTGGGCGCTTTCCCGGGACTGGATGAGGCCCGGGCTGCTAAATGCCCCTCACCCCAATTCCACGGTCTTGAGATACCTCAAACTGGCTTGCGCGTCCTTGAGTGGGGAGGTCGGCCCGTTCGGGTCACAGTCCTGCTCGACGGTCGCCCAGCCCGTATAACCCTTGCTTTCGAGAGCCTGACGCAGCACGGCGAAGTCGACCACTCCCTTTCCCAGGACGCAGAATAGACCCTGTGCGCAGGCTTCATAGAAACCGATACGGTTCTGGATGACCCTGGCCTTCACCGTCGGATTGATATCCTTGAAGTGCAGGTAAGTGACGCGCTCTGCATGACGCAGGTAGAAGTTGACGGGATCAAAGCCTGCGTAAATACTGTGGCCCGTGTCGAGACAGACGCCGAGGGTTTTCGGATCGATTTCATCGAGGACATGCTCGAGCTCATCCTCGAACTCCACCCATCCGCCGGCATGAGCGTGGATGGAGGCAGAGAGACCGAATTCCTCAGTCGCCATTCGTGCGATGGTGCGGAGCCGGTCGAGAAAGGCGACGAGATCGCCCCCGGTCATGCGCCTGGCCTCCATCCCGCGACCGGCGGTCGGGGCGCGCAGCGGCGAGATGGAATCAATCAACACAATGCGCGTGGCGCCGTGGGCCACGAGTGCCCGGCAGGTTCTGAGCGAAGCCGTGAGGACCTCGTCCCATTTCGCCGGGTCGTGAAACGGGCGAAAAACGACGCCAGCGACAAGCGACAGGCCACGCTCGGCAAGCGCGGGCCCCAGGACTGTGGGGTCCTCTGGCATGAAGCCGACTGGACCCAGCTCGCATCCGGTGTACCCGGCAGCTTTTGCTTCATCGAGCACCTTTGTCCACGGCGGATTGCGGGGATCTCCCGCGAACTCGACGCCCCAGGAACAGGGCGCGATACTGATGGAGAGGGGCATGGCAGACTTCCAAGGCAAGAGGGATGAAAAAAGTTCAAACCTCAGACCCAGCTGGGAGCTTGGCCTGAGCCAGATGCCAAGGCGATCACGAGGCTGCTTATTCGTCGTACTGGGGGAGGATCGAAGTGGTGGCCTTCCTGGCACCGACCGTCCTGGGTAAATCCTCGTGTCACGGTGGCTCGAGGCATTATAAACTGCTCATTCAGGGTTCCTGTGGGTCTTTCCAGGCGGTACTGGGGGCTGAGGTTCTGGGTGTTGAGGGTGTGACTCCGCAAGGGGGCAAGCGCCGCAAGGAGAGTGGTCGAGAGCGTGGTGTGTCCGTGCCGGGCTACGGCCGCCGTTGAAAGGTCGGCCCCTTTCCGTGCAAACGTATTCCTTCGCGCAGGTGGAGGAACGGCAGGTTGGCCGGATTGACGTCGTACACGGAAGGCGCGGCGACCTCGATAATCTGGTCGGCTATCGGCTGAAAGTCCGCACGATAGTGGTTGGTGCTTTTCACGACCACGATCCGGTGCTCGCTGGGCTCGAGCCCAGCGTGTCGAAAATAGGCCTGATCATTGCACTGGACGCGTCGGCTCGCTACCACGATGCGCACGCCGTTGAGGCGGAGCTGTGCGACCTTGCCAAGATTGGCAGTGAAGCCGCCGAGCATTGGGCCTGTGAGCGAAAACGCGCCATCTGCGAGCTTCTCGACCACGAACGAGGCGCGCAATGGCGCATGCCCCGCCACGAGCTTGCCGCCGAGGGCGAGCGTGAGTGTGGCGCCCGCGCCTGCCCGATGCGCCGCTGCGGCCGCTTCCGGATCGTTGACGATGCCGACGATGGCATCGGGTACGTTGGCGCGCAACAGCGCTTCGATGACGCCCATGGTATCGGCGGTCCCGCCCGCGCCGGCATTGTCCTGGACGTCTGCCAGCAGCACGGGGCGCTTGCTCCGTGAGGCAAGAGCCAGAGCGACCGCATCGTCAGCCGGCAGCAGGTGAGGAACGAAGGCCTCCTCCTGCGCTGAGATGAAGGCTGTCAGCCGATCGGCTGCGCGATCAGCGGCATCCTGGTTGTCCGCGTAGGCCAGCACGGTCGGCGCGCACATCGGAATGTCGGCGAGCGGAAAGCCCGGTAGAAACGAGAGCGAGGCGATTGCCGGATCAGCCCTTTCGAGCGCCTCGAGCTCGCTGTAGATGGACCGGCACGGCTCGGTAAGCGTGCTTTGGCGGTGAGCGGGCATCAAGAAAGAGAGTGCCCTGTGCGCCCTGGCAAACGGCTGGCGCGTGGTCAAGAGACGGTCCAGCAAGGCGCAGGCGCGGACGCCTGTCTCGCGCATGTCGATGTGCGGATACGTGCGATAAGCGACCAGCGCCGAGGCCTCTTTGACCATTTCGGTTCCAATATTGCCGTGCAGGTCGAGTGAAGCGACCAGCGGCGTGTCGGGACCGATGACTGCACGGACGCGTCGCAGAACCTCGGCTTCGGCATCGGAAAACCTGCGCGTGACCATGGCCCCGTGCAGGTCGAGGTGGACCGCATCGAATGGGCCGTTTGTGGCGATCGCGTTGACGATTTCGGCCGTCAGGCGCTCAAAAGCGTTCTCTGTGACGTGACCGGAGGGTTCGGCGAAGCACCAGACTATGGGGAATAGCGTGTACCCGCGTTCGCGGGCTGCTGCGATGAAGCCTCCGGTTGCGACCGGGAACCTTGGATTTTCGAGAATCTTCTCGCCGCGCACGAAGCCCGGAAAAGCAGCAACCTCACCGAAAGCATCATAGTCGGTCGGCGTCGGAGCGAAGGTGTTGGTTTCGTGCAAGAAGCCTGCGATGGCGACTCGGGTCATGGTGACTTGCCTTTCCGTGCGATACCTGAAGGGTGGGGGAAACAGCCAACCTCGATGAGTTTCTAACTCATTGTGGCGATGGGGGCAATGCCGGGATCTTTCGCCGTCACAGTCATGGCTTCCGTGAGCCGGGGCCGGTCGTGCTCCTTGACCGGTTTTTGTTTTTGCGGGAGGGGCTCCACCGGTATTCTTTCCTTTCAGGTTGCACTCTGATGCCGACTCTTCCGGAGAATAATGACGCCATTTTTCGCAGGATGATCCCCGGGATTACCTTCCTGCTCGTCGGCATCGCCGTGGGCTCCTGGGGGACCCGAAGCCTCTTGCCGGCGCGGGCGGCGCTGGTGCCGTCGGTGGGCGATGTCAACTGTGACGGACAGTTGAACCTGAGTGATCCGGTTCTACTTCTCAACTACCTCTTCATTGGCGGGCCCGCGCCGATCGCATGTCCGCCTCACCCGCAACCGACCCTGGCTCTGAAGACGGTCGTGCTCGTACGTCATGCCGAGAAGTCAAGCTCGGGCGGCGAGGGGGCGCACTTGACGGATCGGGGGCGACTCGAAGCCGAAAAGCTCAGGGAGATCTTCGCCGATGTCTCCGTCGACTTCATTGCGGCAAGCACCACGCCGCGCACGATTGAAACCGTCGAGCCGCTTGCAATTCGTGATCCTGCGAATCCGATTCCGATCGCCCGATTCGGGGATGTCGGCAGTTTTGACGGACTGATCGATTTCGTGAACGCCCCCCCCCCGGAAGCTTGACCGTCATCGCGCACCATTCGACCACCATCAACGGCATACTTGGGGAGCTGGGAGCCCCGCTGGCGCAGATCGCCACGATCAACACGAGCGCTTACAACAACTTGATCGTGCTTTTTCTGCAAGACGGCGGCCCGACGATTGTGTTGCCCATGCGAGGCCAGGACTTCAAGGCCTTTCCCGTCTTCTACTTCGGCCCGCCCAAGTAAACGGCAAGCGTCCGCTGCAGCGTCTCCCCGCTACTTTACTTCGAGGAACTTTACGCACGCGGGCTTGGGGACCTCAATGACTTCGCCGGTGGCGTCGAGCTTGCCCGTTTGCGAATCGATGCGGAACACGACGATCGTGTCTGAATCCTGGTTTCCAGCGAGCAGGTAAGAGCCTGTTGGGTCGATGCCGAAGCTTCGCGGAGTCTTGCCCCGCGTGGGCTCGTCTTCCACCACGGTCAGTCTCCCCGTGGTCTGATCGATGGCACAGACGATGATGGAGTCGTGCCCACGATTGGAGCCATAGAGAAACTTGCCGGAAGGATGCATTTCAAGCTCCGCCGTGCTCCAGCCTTCCTGAAACTCGACCGGGAGTGTCGAGATCGTCTGAATTTCCGTCAGCGCGCCATTTTCGGAGTTGTATGCGAACGCCGTCAGGGTGCAATTCGACTCGTTGATCACGTAGCCGAAGCGGCCGTCAGGTCGAAATGCGAAGTGACGGGGCCCGGCGCCTTTTTTCACACGGCCGTGCGAATCATTCAGAGAGATCTGCCCCTGAGTATCGAACTTGAAACTCCAGATCCTGTCAACTCCGACCGTCGGGCCAACAACGAACCGATTCGTGGGATCGAAGGCCACTCCGTGTGCCTTGGGCGCCGAGAGCTCACCGGCTGTGCCGCTGACAGCTCTGGACGGGAACTTGAAGCTCGGTGTGTCGAGGCTGCCGTCCGGCAGGATCCTGAGACTGGCGAAGGTTCCGCCGGTGTAGTTCGCGACAAAAACGATTTTTCCTGTGGCGTCGACGGCCAGGTGGCAAGGCACGCTTCCCCCGGAGGGCTGCTGGTTCAGCGCCGTCAGCTTGCCCGTCTTGCGATCGATCGCGAACGCGCTGACGGTACCGGTCGCCTCTCCGCGAAACTTTCCGATCTCGTTGGTGCAGTAGATGTGGTTTCCGCTCGGGTGGATCGCCAGAAACGACGGGTTCTCTGACTCGGCCGCCAGCTCGGGCTTCGTCGCCTTGCCGCTCCCGGTGTCGAAGCGCATGACGTAAATGCCTCTTGACTTGCCTCCCGTGTAAGTGCCTACAAAGGCGTGGAAGACCTTCGCCGGGTTTGCGGCCTGGACGTGGAGGGCAAGACCTGCAAGGACCGCAGTGACCATTGCGAGCCGGTAAGTGCAGGCGAATAGGGAGCGTCGGGGCATGAGCTTTCCTGTCTCTGTTAGGTTTGGATGGAGCAAGAACAAGGAATCCGCTGGCCAGGAGCCACGCGCATCCGTTGATCTGTGATAGGATTCTATACCGCACGCGGGCAGTGATGAGACCTTTTGCAGCCTGCGAAAGGTTGCGGCTGCTCGCGCCAGAGGCGCCCGGCGCCCATCAGGCGCCGAGGAGGGGGTTTGCGGCGAGCTGGCGGAGCCGCAA
>SXIK01000208.1 GCA_005772855.1 Planctomycetia bacterium
AGCAACGGCGCGGCTGCGAGAGATGGGCTACCACCGCCCCATCATTGCTCTCACCGCCCACGCCCTGGAGGAAACCCGTAACCGGATCCTCCAATCCGGCTTCGACAACTATCTGACGAAGCCGATCCATCGGGGGAAGCTGCTGGAGGTCGCCACGCAGCATCTTGCGACTCGAGCGACTGCCTGACAGGGCGGAGCTGGATCCACTTCGCGCGGCCATGGAGCGTTTCGCGGGTCGGGACCGTTCTCACAGGGTTGTCCATGAAGCCAGTGCCGCAGTGGCGTGGAGATAATGTCGATCCACGGACGGGTCTTGGTGGTGGATATTGGCGGCGCGGACTTGTTCAACAGCCTGCTAGAGCGCGCCCCTGCCAGTCAGGATCACGCCGATCGTGCGCAAGAGGATCTTGAGGTCATTCAAGATGGAACAGTTTTGAAGATAGAGCAGATCGAGCGCGACTTTCTTGCGAAAGCTCTCGAGGTTGTTGTCGTAACCGTTGATGACTTGCGCGAGGCCTGTCAGGCCCGGTCTGAGTCTCAGGCGGTGAAGATAGCCAGGGATCTCCGCCGAGAGCTCCTTGATGAACTCGGGCCGCTCGGGGCGGGGTCCAACGAGGCTCATCTCGCCCCGAAGCACGTTCCAGAGCTGCGGCAGTTCGTCAAGCCGGGTCCTCCTGAGAAAACGGCCAACACGAGTGATTCGAGGGTCCCCGGCGACTGCGAAGCAGGCGCCGGGGCTCTCGGCATCGACCTGCATCGTGCGAAACTTGTAGAGCACGAAGAGCTTTCCAAAGGAGGACTCCGCACGGCGGTCGGTGTTTGCCCGTCGATGCTCCGGAACTCCGGGTGGGGGAAGGCCCTCCCTGTTGAGTGGATCCCTGCGATCGTTTCTCTTGACGCGCAAGTTGAGCCCGACCCGGACCTGCCGGAATATTACAGGGCCGCGGGAGGTGCATCGAACCAGCAACGCCACCAGCAGCATTACGGGCGATAGTGCCACGATCAGCAGGGAGGCCATGACACAGTCCGTGGCTCGTTTCATCATGCGCGTGAAAAGGCTCAGCGTCTTCAGGCCGGACTGCGGACGGCGCAGCGAGTAGTACGAAAGCCACTTGGCGGCGGGCAGGTCGTCCAGAGACGTCTAAAGGTCGACCAGGTCGGTGAGGTCTCCCACGCTCATGCGTGGGGGAGGCAAGATGGGTAAGGTTATCATTTCAGGGGTATGGGGTGGAGTGGATGGAGAGTTCTGGGTGGTTGGAAAACTCTGTTCAAGGCCGCAACCCCGGGGCGCGGGGGTACTGCCTGAAGAGTAGGATGTGGGCGTCAGGGAGGCCAGGGTAGTGGGCTGATAATGCCTGGAGGTTCAATCCTGGTTCCTGTCTTGCGCTTCAGGTTCCAATTCCCGCCATTGCCAGCATCTCGAGCTCGACCCCTGCCGATTGCAATCCCCTCAACAGACCGTCGCGATCCAGCGAGGCTGTCAGCGCCTCCGTTGAATGGATGATGTCCTCGGTTACCAGCCTCACGAGCGAATCGTTGAGCGTCGACATGCCGACTCGAGCGCCCGCCTGTATCGTCGCCTGCGCCTGCTGCAGCTTTCCTTCACGCAGGAGTGAAGGCATGTTGCCCACATTCAGGAGCACCTCGGCCGCGGGGGTACGTCCGACCTTGTCTTTCCGCCGCACCAGGGTCTGGACAACGACGCCCTGGAGGTTGGCGGCGAGGCGTGACCTCGCGCGGGGCTGCTCGCCAGGTGCCCAGGCTTCAAGTGCTCGCTCGATTGCCTCCACCGCGGAAGTGGCGCACACTGCGGCCAGGACCAGGTGGCCGCGGTTTGCGGCTTCCACCGCGACTTGGACGGAGCCAGGCTCGCTCAAATCTCCCAGCGCGATGACATCAGCGCCCTTGCGAAGAGCCGTGGCTACTCCCCTGGCGAACGAGCTCGTGTGACGTCCAACTTCACGCTGCGCCACAATACTCTGGACGGAGGGGTGCAGGTGTTCGATCGGCTTTTCGATCGTGATGATCTGACAGCTCCGGGAGTGGTTGATCAGGTTGATGATCGCTGCAAGCGTTGTTGTCTTGCCCGACCCTGACGCCCCTGCGAGCAGGACCAGTCCACGGCGCAAGGTCGAGAAACTCGCGACGCTCTGGGGCAAGCCCAGTTGGTCCGGCGTTGGCACTACTTCCGGTATGCTGCGCACCACGGCAGCCATTCCCAGATGCGTCAGGTAGACGCTGAATCGGAACCTGCCCAGGGCTCCGAAGGACTGACAGACCTCCACGTCTTCGGATTCCTGGAGCTCTTCAACAGCGGCATCTCCAATGGCCTCGCGAATGAGGGCCGCGCATTGCTCGTGCGAGAGCGGACGATCGGAGAGGAAACGGAGCTCCCCCGACCCGTGTAGGCCGCACGCTGCGCCAGCGCAGAGGTGGAGATCCGATCCGTCGGCGCACCTGAGGGCTTCGAGCAGCTGCGAGAGGGTTGCCATATCCTCTCATCGACGGTTACCACCCTTCTGCTTGATATCCGCCTCACGGGGCAGGAAGAGTTCCCCCGCCCCGGGGCGCCTCACGGCGCCGATCCTGTGGGAGCGCTGGCCAAGACGTCCCAATCATCGCCGCGCGGAGTCTGATCTGATTCACTGGCTCCGAGATATCGGCCAAACTCAAGGTCCCGGGCGGTTCCATTCGATCTGATTCGAGTCGGGTCGGATACGAAAACGCATCTGGAAAGGCGGCTGAACAAGGAAACGAGGCTTTGGCCGCCTTGCGAAGCATGGGAGACGCAGGAACTGACTTGGATATGAACCTCACGGCGTCCGAGCGGAAGCTGGACGCCGACCGAGTACTGCAAGGCCTCCTGCGCCCCCTGGCTACCAGGCGTCGCCTTGCTCCAGAGGAGCTGGAGGGCCTCCTGCGAGGCACCTTCGAACGATTGCTGCTGACCGTGCAGGGGGAGGCTGCGCTGGTTTTTCGGAGGACCCAGGAGGGCCAGGCAAGGCTTTCCAGGGTCTACAGGTCGCCTTCCCTGGCGTTACCGGAGCTGTCCAATCCCGGCGACGAGCTTTTCGGGGGCTCCACCGCCGTTCGCCTGGACCCGGCCTGTCTTGCCGAGAGGGACCTGGATTTACTCGAGCTGCGGACTTACTCCGGGGCCCAGGTCGCCCCTCCGTGGGCGATGGTGTCGGCGACCCGATCCGGCTTTTCGGTGCGATGTTCGATCCTGGTGCCTCTTGTTGAGAACGGGGAGTGCCTCGGCGCCCTCCTCATCGTCAACAAGTCGGGAGAGGGACTCTTCTCTTTGCCGGACTTCAGCGCCGGGGATCTGGACCTCGTGGAGGAGGTGGCTCGCCACGCCTTGCCGGCCCTGGCGAGGACGCTGGAACCCGCCTGCGCACGAGAATTCACCGAGGAGGAGGTTGCGAGGTTCGTCGCTCGTCTGGCGAGGCTTGAGCACTTTGAAATTCCTGTGGGCTGGAAACCGGATCTTGACCTTCTCGCCCGGGTGGGACCCGATTTCCTACGAGTCCATCTCGCGATTCCCATCGAAAGGACCTCGGCCAATGGCGTGACGCTTGCCATGGCCAACCCGTTTGACGTGGTGGCCCGCGACGCTTTCCGCTCGCAGACTTCACTCGAAGTGGAAAAGACTGTCGTTGCGGCTTCGTCAGCGATTCGCCAGGTCTTGCTCTCCGTGTTTCCCGATTCGAAGGATCCGTCGAAACCCGAGGACATGCGCCGCTCTCACCCGGGCGCAGGAGGAATCTCACTGGATGGCACGCACTCCGTGGAAGGGCCGCATCAGGCCGAGAACACCGAGGAATCCGACGGGATCATTCGGCTCGCCAACAAGATCATTGAGGATGCCCACGCCGATGGCGCGAGCGATATCCACATCGAGCCCTTCGAAAATGAGGTGAAGATTCGCTTTCGCGTCGACGGCTGCCTGAAGGAGGTGGCTTCTCTGCCGGCCCAGGTGTGCCGGGCGCTGGTCTCCCGCATCAAGATCATGACCCGTTCGATGGATATCACCGAGAACCGCCTCCCCCAGGACGGCCGCATCAAGTTCAAGCAGTTCTCGAAGAACGGTACGGATATCGACCTCCGCGTCTCCACCGCACCCCTCGCCTTTGGCCAGAAGACAGTGCTACGCCTCCTCGACAAGGGCAACACTGCTCTCGGGCTCGACAAGATGGGCTTCGGCGAGCGAAACCTGAGAACTTACCGGGAGATGATCCAGAAGCCCTACGGCATGGTGCTTCACGTCGGGCCGACTGGATCGGGAAAGACGACGACGCTCTACTCTGCACTCTCCGAGATTAACAAGCCCGACGTCAATATACAGACGGCCGAGGATCCGATCGAGTACATGCTCCCGAACGTGAACCACATGCAAATGCAGAAGGAGATTGGGCTCACGTTCGCCGCGGCGCTGCGATGTTTCCTCAGGCAGGATCCCGACATCATCCTCGTGGGGGAAATCCGCGACATCGAGACTGCGGAGATCGCGGTGGAGGCCGCGCTGACGGGGCACCTTATCTTCTCGACAATGCACACGAACGATGCGCCTGGAACTGTCTCTCGATTCATCGAGATGGGCGTGGAGCCGTTCCTCGTCTCTTCCTCGCTTCTGGTCGTTTGCGCACAGCGGCTGATGCGCAGGCTCTGTGTCAAGTGCAAGACCCAGTCAACCTCCACGCCCTACGAGTGCAGGGTGCTCGGGTTGCCAGGGCCACAGCCGATCTTCAGGGCGAATCTCAAGGGTTGCGATCACTGCAGGGGGGCCGGGTACAAGGGGCGTATTGGCGTGCACGAGGTCATGACGCTCAATGAGCCCATGAAGGCCTTGATTGCGAGCGAGGCGCAGGGGCAGGAGCTTCGCGAGGCCGCGATCTCAAACGGCATGATCTCGCTCTATGACGACGCAATGGAGAAGGTGCTCAAGGGCATTACCTCGATCGAGGAGGCCTTGACGGTGGTGCGGAAGGAGTAGCCGCGGCCTGGCAAGGCATGCCGGTCCCGAGCGGATCAAGGCGATGCCCTTGAACCGGCTCCCTCGGCGTGCCGATGGCCCACAGGGCGAGGGTATCGACGGTGCTGGCCAGTCCGTGACATGCCGCTTGACCTCCGAGGCTCCTCGGCGCAGGCTCAAGCGCATGAGCCGTGAGTCCGAGCCCTTTGAGGAGCTGCTTGCGAGAGCCCGAGCAGGGGACGTCGTCGCCTGGGAGCAGGTCTTTTCGCGCCTGGCCGATGAGGGGCACGAGGGCGCCGAAATTCTCGAGATTGCCAGAAGGATTCTGCCCATGGGCGACCGCGCTCGCGACTTCGTCGAGAGCCGCGATCTCCTGCAGAGCGCCCTGCGAAGCGGCTGGTTCCACGCGGAGGACTTCCGGGGCGAGTCGAAGGCCGAGTTACTGGGCTGGATTCGGAGCATCCTGCGGCGCAAGCTCGGTCGCGTCTTGCGGCGAAGGACGCCGCGTCCGGGCGGAGACCCGGTGGAGTTGGAATCCCGGGCGGCGGCACCGGGAGGAAGCGAAGATTCCGTCGAGCCGGTTGCGAAGATGCTGCGTGAAGAGGTCCAGGGAAAGGTCCGCGAAGCAGTGGAGCGTCTGCCCGAGGACCTGCGCGATGTCCTGCGGCTCCGCCTCGAGGGTCTCAGGGCCCCTGACGTGGCAGGGATGCTCGGCCTGAGCCACGACGCGGTGCGCAAACGGGAGTCGCGGGCGATGGCAAAATTGCGCGAGGCTCTTGGCGAAACGGGGAAGGGTTAGGCCAACGGCCTTCACCACGGTGGATACCTCGTGCCCGAGCTGCGAGATCGGGGGGGTGGCTCAGGTCTGCATGGCCACAGTCAAGCCTGCGCAGTAGGATAGGATCCCTTTGCCCCGTCCCTCGTCACCGTGTCGGTGACGGCACGAGACGCCGGGCTCTCCCTGTGGGACCGCACATCATGCTTCCTGAATGCAAACTGACTCGCAAAGGCTTCCAGTGGGCCCGGAGCGGACACCCCTGGGTTTACCGCGATGACCTGGAGTATGTCGCCGGCGACAATGGCGATACCGTGCGCGTCACCTACGAGGGGAAGACTCTCGGCGTCGCGTTCCTGGGGACGCGATCAAAGATCGCGCTGCGATGGATCGACCGATCCCCGGCACCGGCGACCCCGGATGAGGCTTTCTGGCGGCGGCGCATCGAGAAGGCCCATGCGCGGCGCCATGCGCTCGCTCTCAGGACCAACGCTTACCGCGTCGTCCACGATGTCGCCGACGGTATTCCCGGGCTGGTGATTGACCTCTACGGTCCGGTGGCCGCAGTGCAGACGACCATCGCCGGAACGGAGCGGCTCCTGGCATTCCTTGGTGCCGAGTTGCAGGGTCTCCTCGGAGTCGATGCCGTCATCGCTCGCAACGATCTTTCCGTCCGCGAGAAGGAGGGACTACCCCGCGAGGTGAAGGTGCTCGCGGGGAAGGCGCCGGTGCACACGGGCGAGGGCGGACGCGGCCCGTCCTGGCGCTTCTGGGTGCACGAGGATGGCCCGCAGGGGCGTGTCGTGGTACCTGTCGATCCGCACGCAGGTCAAAAGACAGGTTTATACCTTGACCAGCGCGAGAATCGCTGGAGGACGGCCGCGCTCGCCAGGGGCCGATTCCTCGATGCCTTCTGTCACATTGGAATGTTCTCCCTGCACGCCGCTCGCGCCGCCGAGGAGGTGGTCGCGGTGGACAGCTCGGATGCTTCGCTCGAACAGTGCGAGGAGGCAGCGGCCAGGAACGGCTTCAAGAACATCCGCTGTGAGCAGCAGAATGTCTTCGACTACCTGAAGGATGCCGTGGGGCGGGGCGAGCGCTTTGACGTCGTGGTGCTCGATCCTCCGGCCTTCGCCAAGAGCCGGGAGGAGGTTCCGGCCGCGGTGCGCGGCTACCGCGAGATCAATCGGCGCGCCATGGGGCTCTTGAATCCCGGCGGCGTGCTTGTCACGTGCTCCTGCTCCTACAATCTGAGCGAGTCGGACTTCCTTGGCGTCCTGCGCGAGGCGGCCGCGGATGCACGGGTCAGCTTCACTGTGATCGAACGGCACGGCCAGGCTGCGGACCATCCCGTGCTCCTCTCGCACCCGGAGGCGGCCTACCTCAAGTGCGTCGTCCTTGAGAAGGAGTCGACGGCCTGAAGGGAACCCTCGAGGCTGCTCAGCGCGCGGCCTTCACACGCAGCGTTGAGCAGCCTCGAGGTGGCTGGGATCTTGCGGTAAAGAGGTCCCTCACTCCGACTTGGTGCCGCAGCCGGGGCAGAATTTGACACCGGCAGCGAGCTCGCCACCGCAGTTGGCACAGAATTTCTTGGCCCCCTGGGCCCTGGGTGCCTCCGCTGGCGAAGCCGCTTGAGCGGGATCGACGGCGGGGGTGGCGGACTTCTTCTCCTTGGCGCGGCCGAGGAGGAACTTGTCGACCTTGGGAAGCATTTCGCGCAAGGCATCATCGAGTGCCAGGCGCAGGATCAAGCCCTTGTTGTCCTCATCGATCTTGAGATCCGCGTCCGCCTCGGCGCCAACCCCGAGAACCTCGACACCGAAGGCTCCGATCGAGTCCGTTCGCTTGTAGTCCGAGTGTTGGGCCGCTGCTACTTTTCCAGAGACCGCATCGACGAGGCGCAGATCGACGCCACACTCGGCGGTGATTGTCGACTCCTTCTTCTTGAAGTCAAAGCCGCCAAGACCCCCGCCACCCGGAAGACGGAGGTTGGCGAAGCCGAAGCCGCGTTTCGATTGCTCAGCCTTGACTCGCAAGTTCGAGACCTTGCCGATCATCAGAAAGTCAACGCCACGGACTTTTCCCGACTGGGCGAGCTCATCGGGCTTGACGATGCCCTCGAGCCCTTGCTCCTTGAGGAGCTGATCGAGTTGGGCGCGCTCGATGACGTCGAAACGCTCGGAGTTGACGGCCAGCGTCGTGAGCTGGTCAGCGGCGATACCGTTGAGTTCCTTGGAGCTACTCGCGCCGGTTGACTCGAAGGGCGGTACGCCGGTGCGCGGTTTGTCGATCCCGGACGGGGGCGCGCTGTAACGACCGACGTCAGCCGTCAGGGTCTGCTTTCCTGCAGACTCACTGGAGGAGGCGCAGCCTCCGAGGAGCGCCCAGGTGAGCATGCCGATCCCTACCGTTGCGCCACGCCATGAAATGTGCCGCATGTTTTTCTCCATCAATGGGTTACAAGAAGGAAAGGCACTGGAAAGCCGGCCGGCTCTACCCCGGCACGAATGACTCGTAACTGGAACTCACAGGTGGAAAGTCTCGCCTGGCGACGGCAGTGGAGTCAAGGGCCAGGGTGGCCAGGCCGGGGCGCCAGGGTCACTCCCCGCTCGTCATCACACTACCGGGTCTCGACCTCACAGTTCGGCAACGCCGTGCGCAAGGCCTCGATGCCCTTCGGGCTGAGCTTGGTTTCGGCGATGAGAAGCTTGCGCAGGGATTTCAGCTTCGCGAGATGCTCCACGCCCGCATCAGTAATCGCGTTTCCACGCAAACCCAGGTACTCGAGCCTCTTCAGGCCCACGAGATGCGCCAAACCAGCATCCGTCACCCTGGTTTCCCCTATCGGAAGGTGCTTCAACGACTGAATCCGGCCCACGCTCTTCAGGCCCTCATCGCCCAGACTTGTCCGGTAGAGGTTGAGCCACTCGAGCTTTTCAAGCTTCGCGATTTCTGCGACTCCGGAGTCTCCCACGGCGGTCTCCTCGAGAGAGAGGTCGGTGAGATCGGCAAATCGAGCCACGAGTCCGAGGGTCTCGTCGGTCACAACACGCCGAGTCAACACCACCTCGGTGACGCCTCCCGATTCCGAGCGATAGACAACGGCCCCAAGCCCTCGCAGATCTTGCACGGCCTCTTCCACGGTGGGCTTACCCCGAGCCTCGACGACACCTGCGATCCTTCGGCTGCCACTGAAGCGCCTTGTTGCACTCGCGAGCTTGTCGCACGCAGCCTTCGCTTCCACGTCGAGTGGCGCCCTCGAGAGGTCGCGAGTCTCGCCGGGGTCGTGTTCCACTTCATACAGCCTTCCATCGCCGTAGAGCTTGAATCGCTGATCGCGAGCGGACTCGATGCCTGTCGGTCCGCCATCCCTGTCGAACCAGGAGTAGACCCATCCGCGCGCCTCGACCTTCTCACCTCGCAGCCGGGGAAGCAGGCTGCGACCGTCGAGCCCGAGATGGACCGGAGAGGGCACTCGCGCCGCCTCAAGAATCGTCGGGAAGAAGTCGGTCGAGTCGACCAAGTCCCGTGATACCGCGCCTTGAGGCACGACCCCGGGCCAGCTCGCAATCAGGGGAACATGCGTGCCTGCGTCGGTCGTTTCCCCCTTGCCTCCCGTCACCACACGATCGGCGAAGCGAGAAACGACTCCCTTCGCCGTGCCGTTGTCCGCCGTGAAGATGACGAGAGTCTTCTCCTTCAAGCCGAGTTCATCGAGGGTCGCGAGAATTCTTCCGACCACGTGGTCTGCGTGGGCGACCATGTCAGAGAAGTGCTTTCGATCCCCCTCTCCCGTTGTCACCCCGGGCGACCTGGGATTCCAGTCGGCGCTGCGAGGGGTCGGCTCAAACGGCGGGTGAGTGAGCAGCAACGAATGGAAGGCGAAGAAGGGGCGATTCCTGTTGCGACGGATGAAATCGCAAAGAAAATCGGCGATCAGATCGGGACCATACTCCCCGGAGTTGTGCTGCAGGACTTCGCCGTCCCTTTCGAGGAGGGGATTCGCATAGCGCGAACCGCGCCCCGAAAGCTGCCACAGGAGATACTCGTCGAAACCGAAGATCCCTGGCGCCTCGGGCCCGCCCGAAAGCTCCCACTTGCCCCCCATGCAGGTTCGATACCCTGCTTCCCGCAATGCTTGCGGAAACGTCTTCGCGGCGGGATCGAGGTGTCCCCGGCGCGTATAGTTTCGCTGGTTGTAAAGACCGGTGAGTATTTGCACGCGGGTGGGCGTCGAGAGGGGCTGGGAATAGCAGTGCTCGAAGCGCGTGCCCGTCGATGCGAGCCGATCGATCTCCGGGGTCGCGTACGAACGCCCCCCAGCTGCGCCAACGAGCTCGTGGCCGAAGTCGTCGGCGAGGATGAAGACGATGTTGGGTCGCCCCGTCGGATCGGCGGCAAGCGCGAGAGCGGAAAGGCAGGCAATCACGGCGATGCTCATGGCGTGAGCTCTTGTATCCTATCCTCATGTCCACTGCCTCCAGGAACTCTCGCGCTACCATCCAAGCCTGTCCGCGCTGTCGCAACACCCCTGCCGCGACGTGGCCTGGAGCCAGGCTGTTCCAATGGGCTTTGGTGCTAACTGTCGCCACGTCGGGAGTATCCGGCTGCGTCTCAAGACCGATCCAGTTTCGAACGGGCCTCGACGTCCTTGCCGCGTCGGGTTTCGCCTCGCTGAAGGGAAAACGTGTGGGTGTAGTCGTAAATCCGACGTCGGTCGACTCAAATCAACGGTCCTTATCCGAGCTGCTTCGTGCAGCTCACGGAGTCGAGCTTGCGGCCATCTTTGGGCCCGAGCACGGAGCCTCGGGCTCGGCGGCGGCGGGCGAGGAGGTGGCCGACTCCAGGGACAAGATTTCCAGCGTGAGAATTTACAGCCTTTATGGCAAGACTCGCCGGCCGACGAAGGCGATGCTCGAAGGTCTCGACGTGATCCTTTTCGACCTTCAGGACATTGGCGTGCGCACGTACACGTACTTCTCGACTCTCGTCGAGGTGCTGGAGGCGACCCGGGAGCAAGGCCGTGGAGAGGACCTCGAGGTCTGGGTGCTCGATCGGCCGAATCCCCTCGGAGGCGAGGTCGTCGATGGGCCCGTGCTCGATCCGGGCCTCGAGTCCTTCGTGGGGGCGCACCCCTTGCCCTTGCGCCACGGGCTGACTCTGGGAGAGCTGGCAATTCTTGTCAACGAGGAGAAATCGCTCGGAGCGAAACTGCGCGTTGTGCCGGCGGAAGGCTGGAGCCGGAGCCAGCTCGGAGGCGATACGGGGCTCTTGTGGGTGCCTCCGTCGCCGAACCTTCCCACGGTCGAGACCGCCCATCTCTACGCAGGTTTCGTCCTCGTCGAGGGTACGACTCTCAGCGAGGGACGAGGCACTGCGCTGCCTTTCCATGTCGCTGGCGCACCCTGGCTCGACGCGGTGAAGCTTACGGCGTTGCTGAATGGGATGCGAATGCCAGGCTGCGTCTTTCGAGCGATGGAGCTCACGCCGGCCTCGTCGAAGCACCAGGGGCAGCTTTGCAATTACGTCCAGACCCACGTCACCGCACCTGGCGTCTTCTCGAGTGTCCGGGCTGCGGTCGCACTTCTCTGGCATGCGAAGCGGCTTCACCCGAAGGAGCTTACCTTCGACGCCGACTTCTTCGACCGTCTCTCGGGCACACCGAAGCTCCGCGAGGCCCTCGAGTCGGGTACGCCTCTCGATGAGATCTTGGCTTCGTGGGCACAAGCCCTTGAAGAGTTTCGCAAGCGGCGAGAGAAATACCTTCTATATCGGTGACTTTTCCGTTGATTGCGAAGCTGCCGGGGATCCTGGCTTTCAAGACCGACATGGCCCCCGGGGCTGTTTTTGGGGCCCAGTGGGGAGGGGTTCAGTTTTTTTGCGAGCCCCTGTCCGGTCGGTTCCGCCTTCGGGTAAGCTAGAAGTATGTTGAACTTGACGCGATTGCGGAAGCTTCCTCCGGGGATCCCGGGCCCTGTCCACGCGCTGGCGGCAATGTGCCTTGCGTTGCCGGGCTGCTGCTGGCTCGGCGAAGGAGTCAAGGCCCCCAAAACCATCACCCGCTGGCAGGCAACGACTCCTCCCACGAAGTTGTTGCGGGAGAAGGCGAGCTCCTATCAGGTCTGGATCGAGGAAAAGCACCTCCTTCCGGAGGGCATCCTGCGCTACCGGCGCCGATGGGATAGGCCCGATGACGCCTCCTATGGAGACCTCGCCGACGGCCCATTCCACACCGGTATTTACCTCGCGAGTCAGTCCTTTCGCCACGCCGCTACCAGGGATCCGGCGGCTCTGGAACAAGTCAAGCGCTCCCTGAACGGCCTTCGTTTGCTCATGGAGGTGACAGGAGTGCGAGGGCTCCTTTCTCGTCATGTTTCGCCCGCGGGCACCATTTCAGCCACCGAGGATGACGATGGCAACCCGTCGTCCTGGCGCCCCTCGACAGCTCTGCCGCGGTATCAGTGGCGTGGAGACGTGAGCAAGGATCAGTACTCGGGTTTCATTCATGGGCTTGGCGTTGCTCTGGCGCTTGTGGAGGACCCTGGAGTTCGGCAGGCTGTCGCGGACCTTTCCACGGCTGCCGTGGACCATTTGATGCGGCACCACATGCAGCTCGTCGACGCCGACGGAGAGCCGACGACCCATGGCAACCTCGCCGGCCAGATCTTTGGGATTCCCATTGGTGTCAACGCGCTCATCGCGCTGGCGATTGCCAAGGTCGCGGCCAGTAGCTCGGGTGAGGAGCGATACCGGGACTTTTACCGGCGGCTCGTGGCCCAGGACTACTACGGTTCGGCCTACTGGAGTCACTTCACGGTCCTGGGAGTCTCCAACCGCGTCAACGACAACATGAGCTATCTGGCCACGATGCCGCTGCTTCTGCTCGAGAGGAACGATGATCTGCTCGAGGAACTGGGCGACGGCGAGAACAGGACATGGGGGGCCGTTAGCCGGGACCGCAACGCCTTTTTCTCCTTCGTGCATGCTTCACGTTGCAAGGATTCCATGGGGAGACAGGAGGGCATCGCGGCGGGCCGTGAGTCTCTCTTCGAGTTTCCCGAGGACAAGATCGAATGGCCCGTCGATCTAACGCAAAAGGGCTTTGATTTCCCCCGGAACTGGCTCAACACCCGAAAGTGCGTTCCCCGAACCACCCGGGGCGTCCCGCTCTATTTGCGCCCCCGCTCTTCCTCTACCTGGGCCAGTGACCCTTTCCGCCTGATAGGAAATTTGACGCGACAGGGACAGCATGAGACGTCAGGTGCAGATTACTTGCTGGCCTACTGGATGGGCCGCTACTTGCGATTCGTAAGCCCGGAGGAGTGAAGAGCGCCCGGGAGGCCCATTTGGGGCCTGTGTGTTGACCGAACGGGCACGGACACCTTGCGGCGGATCAGCTCGAGCACGGCGAGCGTTCCCGGATAGTCGAATACCCGGAGCAGCCACGGGAGGATCCAGTCAGCCCTGCGCATCTCCCGCGGTGGGGGTCGATGGCGAGAGTCCCATGGCTCCAATTCTCCGTAATCGAATCACCGGCGCGCCGGCGGCACGGGACTTGCCGAGATCCACCTCCAGCTCGGCGGTCCAGTCGCAGTGCTCGTCCGGGTCGACGAGGACCTGGTGGACGATCCATGTCTCGGCGTCCGATAGCCTTGTCACGTGGGTATGGCGAAGGTTTCGAGCGTTGGGATCCAGGCAGATCCGCTCGTGCTCGACGTGGTAGGCTTCCAGCGCAGAACGGAAGAGGTTTTCCGTCCAGGGCTGTCCTTCCGCGGTCTCGGGGGAGTCGATCAAGGCCAGCGATTGCTCGAAATCGCCCATTACAAGCGCCCGCAGGAGAGCAAAGATCCGGGTTCGGATTGATTGCAGGAAGGCCTTTGGGTCTCGGGTGATGTCGCGCGCAGCCTCGGCGGCACCCGGCGGGCGCAGCTCCGCGGTATCGTCGCGAGCGAGAAAGCTGGGATCCCGCATCTTCTCCCATTCATCGAGGAGGCTCGAGTCTACTTGCCGGATCATGAGGCCCAGGTACTGCTCCATCTCTCGGACGGCGTCTGTCTTGGCGACATCGGGAACGGTCTGGACGAGGATCTTGTGAACGCTCGAGAGGTGCCGGAGGAGTAGACCCTCCGAGCGCTGTAGCTCGTACTTCCGAACGTAGTCGGCGAAGGAGTAGAACTCCTCGAACATCTCACGGGCGATGGACTTGGGCCGTATGTTTTCCTGGCCCACCCAGGGATGTCGCGCCGCGAACTCGTTGAAGGTCGTGTAGATGAACTCCCGCCTCGGCTTCGGATACTCCAGCTTCTCCAGCTCCTCCATTCGTTGCTCGTACTCGAGGCCTGCTTCCTTCATCGCCGCCACGGCCTCGCCCTTGATCTTGTCCAGTTGTCTCCGGAGAATCACCTCCGGGTTTTCAAGGATGGACTCGACGAGTGTGAGGAGGTCAAGGGCGTAATCCGGTGCCTCGGGGTCGAGCCGCGAGATGGTGTCGATGAGGTACAGCGAGAGCGTCTGATCGAGTGAGAAGTCATCCTGCAACTCGACGTTGACGCGCAGGTACGCGCCAGATTCAGTTCGGGGAATGATCTCCACGACCTTCAGATCGAGGAGGGCACGAAAGAGAAGCCAGGCCCGCCCGCGAAGCTCCCCCTTCGCCTGGGGAGTCTCATGGCTCCGGCGGATGATCTCCCGCATCACCTTGCAACCGTCCTCCTTTCGGCTGAGGACATTGAGGAGCATGCCGTGGGAGACGTGAAAGCGCGACACGAGTCGTTCCGGGCGAGCAGACAGGAGACGCTCGAACGTCGCCTGATCCCACTGAACAAAGTTCTTCTCTGGCTGTTTGCGCTTCACGAACTTCTTTCCGTCGCGAACTTTTTTCTCCTCCAATTTCTTGTTCTCGACGACGTGCTCCGGCGCCTGGACGACCACCCAGCCTTGCTCATCGAAGCCCTTGCGCCCCGCACGACCAGCAATCTGGTGGAAGTCCCGTGCGGTCAAGATCGCGGTCTTGTCTCCGTCGTACTTGCAGAGGCGAGTGAAGAGTACGGTGCGAATGGGAACGTTGATTCCGACACCGAGGGTGTCCGTGCCACAGATGACCTTGAGAAGGTTCTTCTGGGCGATCTGCTCCACGAGCACTCGGTACTTGGGCAGGAGTCCGGCGTGGTGGACGCCGATTCCGTGTCGCAGCCATCGCTTCAGCACGGGGCCGTACGGACTCGTGAACTTGAACGTCTCGATCGCTCGGGCGAGGGCATCCTTCTCCTCCCGCGTTGCGACTTCAATACTCGTGAAGGCCTGGGCGCTCTCTGCGGCCTCCGCCTGGGTGAAGTGGACGACGTAAACCGGGCTCTTCTCCTCGCTGACGAGAGTCTGGAGCGTCTGTGCGAGAGGCGTCTCGACGTAGGATGGCTCGAGTGGCACCGGGCGATAGTCGGACTTGACCGTGATGGACTGTCGCCCGTTCAGGCGGCTCAGCTCCTCCTCGAAGAACCCCGTGTCGCCGAGCGTGGCAGACATCAGGAGGAAACGTGCCTGCGCGAGAGTGAGGAGCGGCACCTGCCAGGCGACCCCGCGCTCACGGTCGGAGTAGTAGTGGAACTCGTCCGCCACCACCTCGTGGACTTCAGCCATCGGGCCTTGTCTGAGGGCGATGTTGGCAAGGATCTCG
>SXIK01000209.1 GCA_005772855.1 Planctomycetia bacterium
CCAGATAGAAGGACGAGGCCCAAGAAGAATTCGAAAGCGAATTTGCTCCCGGGGTGACCGCTCTCGATGCTGCCAACCTAAATTCCGGGCCCAACGTCACTTGCTGGAACTGCCAACCGAGCGGTTACGGAATCGCTGGCGTCCTGGTCAAGCTGAAAAACAACCAATCTGTGAGTCGGGCAGTGGAGCTTCGTCCGTGCCGTCTCCTCACCCGGATTGAACCAAGACAGGCCGGGGAGAACTGACGTGCTGCCTATTTGGGCTTGCGGGGCGATACGCCGCCAAGGGCCGGGGTTGCGCCCCCGTATCTCCACCGTACCCTTGACTCCGACGCACCCCGGGATAGAGACTTTCCACAGGCTCGCCACCGCGGCAAGGAAGCATTCATGCCAATATTGAGAGTATCAACATCGTTCGCCGCATGTTTTCTGATGCTGCTCGTTGTCCCCGCGCCAGCTGAAGAGAAGACCAGGGGGCTGGTCGATGTCCTTGTCGAGAGGCTCAGAGCCCACCCCTCCGCCCTCGAGGCAGTCCTCGCAAGCTACAACACGATCGAGTCCGAGCAGAAGCTCGGAGTCTTCGAGCGCCACGACCTGCACGAGGGCCTCCTGAAGGAGCTCCGTGCGCTGAAGCACCCGGTTCTCGCGCGCGCCTCGGCCGCGGTTCTCGCCCGGACGGAGACCCTTGGATTTCCGTCACGAGTCATTGTCTTGAAAGCGATGGTGGGAGACAACTTTCCTGCGCCGCGCGAAGAGCGGCTTGCGCACCTCGTGAAGGCGGCGAGGTCCAGGGATGAACGCATGGCCGTGTGGGGCGTACGTCTTCTCGGCGCCTCCAGGTGGCCGGAAAGTATCGACGCTCTCAATTCGATCCTGGCGGAGGAGGAGAGGGCGGGAAAGTTCGATGGCTTCCTCCTGAACCTCGTCCACGGGGAGCTTTTCGGCGTCCTGGGAGCGGAGGCGGTCCGTGGCGGCTCCGGCAAGGTGCGCGACGCCTGGGAAAAGTCGGGCAAGAAATTGCCGGCCACGGCGGTCCATGAGCTTTCGAGTGCCGATCGGGGCACGACCGCCTTTTTCGGCGACCGAATTTATCCGCGGGTGGTGTTTTGCATCGATGTCTCGACGAGCATGCTTCAGAACGCGGAGTTGAGCGGCGAAGCCGAACCGGCTGGCAGGACGGCCGTGAGAGGCGGAGCCAAGAAGTCGTGGAAGCCCACGGTCGTGAAACCCAAGGTCGAAATTGTCCGTGAAGAGCTTCTGAAGGCCCTGAAGGGACTCCAGCCAACCTTCAAATTTAACATCTTGAGCTACAGCACCGCCTACCACGCCTGGCAGGGCAAAGCCCCTGTGAAGCTTCTCACGGCCACGGAGTCGGCGGTGAAATCGGCACAGGAGTGGGTGCGCGGGCTCAAGAACTCGAGTGGGACGAACATTCACGACACACTTGCCGCTGCTCTTGAGATACCCGAGGTGGAAACGGTCTATCTCCTTTCGGACGGCGCCCCCAGCGTCGGCGGCGGACCGCCGGAAATCGAGCGTCGCGTCGCGGCTCTCAACTACCTGCGCGGGGCCCGCATTCTGACCTATGGATTTACGGGGCGAACCCGGGAGGACTTCGACGAGGAGTTCATGAAGCGCCTTGCGAAGCAGAATTGGGGCTGGTACCGGCGACTGAACAGGTGACCAGAGATCCCGTTGCCCGATTGTGGTCCTCGCGGCTGCCCTGATAAGATCCCGTCCAGTCAATCTCGGTGATTCATGGGCCCCCGGGAGCCCGTGAGGCTTCTTGAGGCCCCCGGGATTCTGGATGCGTGCTGATGGGGGCCCGCGAATGGCTGCCTACAATTTGCTGCCGCCGCTGCGGCAGGACTTCGATGGCCACTGGGCGCGGATCTGGGCCGAGCACCTCCTCGGCAACTCGCAGACCGCTTCTTGCCGGGAGACGGAAAAATTGAACTGGACACAACGCACTTAAATTTCGGTAAGCTTCAGGTTACTCTGCGCGACTTTCTCCTCGCCGGTCGCCCCGGCGACTTTACGCTTATCTGCGTGGTTCGTGACGGCTGCCGGCCTCGATAACTGAACTCTCAGGGGAATTCCATGGCATCAGGTGAATTTGCGGGCAAGACGGTCTTGATCACAGGTGGAACTCGAGGCATCGGTAAGGCACTCTCCGTGCGACTGGCCGGTGAAGGGGCGAAGGTTGCAGCGAGCTACTTTTCCCGCCACGCCGATGCTTCCGAAACACTCGCGCAGATTGAACAGGCAGGGGGGCAAGCCATCATAATTGATGGGGACGTCTCGAAGCCGGATGAGGCACAGGAGATTGTCAAGCGAACGCGTGCAGCTTTTGGGCCGATTGACATGTTGGTGCATTCAGCCGGGATCAGCATTGTTGAGCCGGCCAGCGACGTTACCTGGGAAACCTGGAAGCGGACCCTGGACGTCAATCTCGACGGCACGTTCAACATGGTCTATGCGGTAAAGGATGAGATGATCGCACGGCGATTTGGGCGCATCGTCACCGTGTCATCCATCGCCGCGTTGCGGGAGCGAGAAAACCAGGTGCATTACTCCGCGTCGAAGGCCGCCGTGATAGCGCTGACCCGCTCCTGTGCGCAGGCGTGGGCCCGTCACAACCTTCGTGTGAACTGCCTCTGCCCCGGCCTCACCGAAACCGAGATGGCCCACTCGCTCTCCCCGGAGATGCACAAGCGCATTGTCGCCGAGACGCCGATGGGTCGTATCGGGCGTCCCGAGGAGCTGGCGGCAGTTGCTCGGTTCCTGCTCAGCGAAGAATCAAGCTTCATGACCGGCCAGACGGTCGTCGCCAGTGGCGGGAGAGTCATGCTCCCCTGAGAATGTGAAGCATCAATGAGCCAGGAAGCTGAGGTCTTGATTCTGGGCGGGGGCGTGATCGGCACGGCGTGCGCCTATTACCTTTCAGATCGCGGAGTGGCGGTGACGGTCCTGGACAAGGGCGCGATCGGTCACGGCTGCTCGTATGGCAACGCCGGCTGGATTGTGCCGTGCCATGCGATGCCACTCCCGTTGCCGGGCGCGTTGCGTCAGGCGCTCCGCTGGGTGCTACGGCCGGACAGCCCGCTCTACATCAAGCCGCGCTGGAGCTGGGAAATGGCGCGCTGGTTGATCCGTTTCCTGTCCTGTGCCAACGAACGTCATCTGCGCTATGCCGCGCCGCCGCTCGTCGGTCTGGCGCAAGAGAGCCTCCGCCTCACCGAGCAGTTCATTGCCAAACACGGCCCGGGCGACATGGGTTTCCACAAACGCGGTCTCATTTGCGCATGTCAATCGCGCACGGGTCTCGACGCTGCCCGGCATGAGATGAGCGTCGCGCAGAGTCTCGGGATCACTGGGCGCGAACTGGGAGTCGACGCCCTTCGTGAGCTGGAGCCGGCGGTCGCCGGGCAGGTGGTCGGTGGAATCTATTATCCCAACGAGGCTCATGTCGAGCCGCTGAAGTTCGTTGAGGCGCTGGCCCGACAGGCTGCCCAGCGTGGTGCAAGGTTTTTGCCGCAGACCGAGGTGTATCGTTTCGAGTGCTCCGATCGTCGAATTGAAGCGGTTCACACGACGCGTGGGAGGTTCGTGGGAAACCAGATCCTTCTTGCCACGGGTTCCTGGACGCCGCTCCTGGCCAGGCAGTTGCGGTTGCGCGTGCCCATTCAGGCCGGAAAGGGATACGCGCTGATTGTCGAGCCCTTTCCGCCAGTGCCGAGGATCCCGATGTTGCTGCTTGAAAAACGCTTGGCCGTCACCCCGCGCGAAGGGTCAGTACGGTTGGCCGGGACGATGGAATTGGCCGGCCTGAACGAAACGATTACGCCTCGACGCGTCGAGGCGATCGTCCGGGGCGCCCGGGAGTTCCTCAAGCTGCCGGAGAACTTCGAGATCCGCGAAACCTGGCGCGGGCTGCGACCCTGTACTCCGGATGGCATCCCGATGGTCGGCCGTGTCGAATCGTGGGACAACCTCCTGCTCGCCGCCGGCCACGCGATGCTCGGCCTGACTCTCTCCATGGGCACGGGGCAGCTGCTCGCGGATCTCTGCACTGCTCGGAAGCCTGCGGTGGATCCCACCCCTTTTCGTCCCTCTCGCTTCCGGTAACAGCCCGTTGTTGGGTCTCACCCCCCATTCCGCAGTTTGTGACCGTCGTGGACACCTGTGCCCTTGACTTGAAAATGGCACCCGGTGAGACTCTGCATATGCCGAGGGACTTGATTTCGAAATCGCTCGAAGCTGCCGGGGAGCCTCGGACAGAGGGAAAAGTTGCACAAGCGCAACGACGCGGCCGTCATGGATAGCCAGCAGGGTTCCCGCACTGCTTCAGATCCCGGGATGTACCGATGGGTCGTGTCGGCTCTCCTCATGGGCGGTGGCGCGATCAACATTCAGGCTCGCCTGATCATCTTCCCGCTGGTGCCCCTCCTGAAGCCCGATTTTGGCCTGAGCGACGTTCAGACTTCTCTCCTGATGACGGTCTTTCTGTGGACGTACGCCATCTGCTCTCCTCTGGCCGGGTACGCAGGCGACCGGTGGTCCAGGCGTTTAGTGCTGATCGGGAGCCTGGCTGGGTCGATGGTCATGACGCTCGTCGCTGCTGCTGCCGGCTCTGTCGGCTTTCTCCTTGCGAGCCGGGTCCTGCTCGGTCCGGTTCAGGGGTTTTACATCCCTGCCTCCATGGCAATCCTGGGCGACTACAATCAGCGCGCTTCGCGGGGAAAAGTTTTTGCACTGGTGAACGCCGGCAACTTCGTTGGTTCGATCCTGGTGGTGGCGGCAGCCGGGTGGATTGGAGAGAAGTATGGCTGGCGGGTGGCCCTGACAGCCTTCGCGGCCTTCGGTGCCCTCTACTGCCTGATGCTCTTTTACTGGCTCCGCGATATACCGCCAGGTGCGAGTGATGCCCCGGAAGCAACGCCCACCGGACCGCCCCCCTCATTTTTTCCCGCGCTGCTGCGACTGGCTTGCATTCCATCGTTTCTTTGTCTGGGCCTTGTAAGCGGTATCACGGCCGTTGGGACCTGGATGCTCAGCACCTGGCTGCCGGTTTTCCTGTCCGAGAGCTTCAAGATGTCCCTCGCCGAGTCGGGCGTTTGGGGCAGCCTCGCCACCACGGGAGCCTCCTTTGTGGGCGCGTTGGGGGGGGGCATCCTGTCGGACTTCGTTAGCGCCCGGGTGCCGGCGCGCCGAATGCTGCTCTTCACAGTTTTTCTGATGCTCGCCGCGCCGTTCCCGCTCGTCTTCTCGAACGCAGGGAATGTCCAGGTCGCCCTAGGTGCCATTGCCGGTTTCATGATCTTCCGGTCGCTGGGGGAGTCGAACTGGCACCTCGTGATGTTCGACATCGTCCGGCCGGAGCTGCGTTCGACCGCGACGGGAGTGAGCAACGCTTTTAACTGCATGATGGGCGGGGCTGGCGCCCTGTTCGCCGGCTACTACAAGGAGAGCCTGGGTCTCCAGGCCATTTTTGGTTTCGTGACCTTCACGATCGTGTTCGCCGCCCTGGTGCTTTGCCTGGCTTATTTCGTCTTCCTGAAGCGGGACCTCCAGCGTGCCGCGCCAAAACCTTGAGACCGTTCATAACGCGACGAGCGGGTGCCCGGCGGGCATCCAGCGTTCGTGGAAGAACGATTGAACGCGCTCGGAGGTCACGTCGGCAATCCGTGCCGGGTTCCAGCGCGGCTGGTTGTCCTTGTCAATGATCAACGCCCGGATGCCCTCGAGTGTATCTCCCTGCCCCAGGCAAGCATTGACCAGTCCGAGTTCCATGCGGAAACAGTCGGACAGGTTCAGGGCACGGCCGCGCCGGAGCTGTTCCAGGGTCACGCACAGGAGAAGGGGAGAGCACTTGCCGAGACGTTCCAGGGTGGCGCTGGCCCAATCCCGGTAGGGCGTTCTATCTTCGGCAGCGAGCGACTGAACGATCTCCTGCACCGAGGGCAGCGAGAAATGGGCGTCGATTGCCGGTCGCAGTCTCTCGAGCTGGCAACCCTCCGGACTCGCCGAGAGGGCGGTCATGGCGGCGTTGATTGCCTCGCGGGCGCCGGGTAGACGCGCGGCGGAGGTGACCGCTGCAGCGAGGTGATCCAGCGAGGCAGGCGTCAGGTAGAGGTCTGCGAGGCCGCTGTACAGACTGTCGGCTGCATTGAGCGTCGATCCGGTGAGCCCGAGGTAGGGTCCGATTGCCCCCGGGAGCCTCGAGAGAAAAAAGCTACCGCCGACGTCAGGAATGAGGCCGATGCCGGTCTCCGGCATGGCCATCCGCGTGCGGTCGCTGACGACCCGCAGGCTCGCTCCCTGGGAAATGCCCATGCCGCCTCCCATGACGATGCCGTCCATGACTGCCACGTAAGGTTTGGGATAGCGGTGGATGAGATGGTCGAGCGTGTACTCGATCTCGAAGTAGCGTTCGTACTCGGAGTTCCCGGCCTTGTAGCTGTCGTGGAGCCAGCGAATGTCACCGCCTGCGCAAAACGCCTTCTCGCCGGCGCCGCGAACGACCACCGCGCGTACGGAATCATCGGCTGCCCATGCCCGCAGCCAGTCGGTAAGGCCGCCGAGCATCCCGTAAGAGAGCGAATTGAGCTTGGCAGGGCGGTTGAGCGTCACGTGGACAACGCCGTCCGAGATGCGGGCAAGAAGCTCCCCCCCGGAGGCTTCAAGGTTGGTCTGTGTCACGGAGCTGTGGTTGTCGATGGGGTACCTGGTCACGGCGTCATGTCCGGAGGTACTGCAGGATGATGCTCGAGAAATCAAGCCCGCCGTGTCCGTCGACGGAGTGCTTCTGGTAAAGCTGCTGCGCAATCGCTCCGAGCATCACCGGCTGCCGCGCCGACTTGGCGGCATCGGTTACCAGCGTCAGGTCCTTCAGCATCAGGTCGGATCCGAAGCCGCCCGTGTAGTGACGCGACGAGGGTACGTTCTCGAGGACTCCAGGATATGGATTGTAGGTGTCGGAGCTCCAGCAGCGGCCGCTCGAGGTGTTGACGATACCGGCGAACACCCTGGGGTCCATGCCAAGCTTCACAGCCAGGCTCATGCCCTCGGCGGTGGCGATCATCTCGATGGCCAGCATCAGGTTGTTGCAGATCTTTGCCACCTGGCCATTGCCGGAAGCACCGCAGTGAACGATGTTCTTGCCCATGCAGGACAGCACTGCCTTGACGGCCTCAAAGTCTCTCGCCTCGCCACCCACCATGAAGGTCAGCGTGCCGGCTTCCGCGCCACCGACCCCCCCCGATACGGGTGCATCGACCAGGACATTGCCTTGCGCCTGGGCGAGCCAGGCCACTTCCCGGGAAGTGTGAGGGTCTATGGTCGAGGAGTCGATGAGCGGAATGTTTGGGGCGACACCCTTCAGAACGCCATTGTCGCCTGCATAGACGCTCCGCACGTGAGGCGAGGAGGGCAGCATCGTGATGACGAGCTGGACGCCCCTGGCGCAGTCCGCCGGGGAGCTCGCCGCCTCGCAGCCAAGGTCGGTGAGCTTCTTGACCAGCTCCGGCACCAGGTCTGAGACCTTGAGCGTGTGGCCGTGCTTCAGGAGATTGCGGCACATGGGGTTGCCCATGTGGCCGAGGCCGATGAAACCTATCTTCATGCTCTTCGCTCTTCCTGCGGCATTACTTCAGGCTAATGGTTGTATTTACGCCTGGATTCACAGTGTTGTCGTCGAACCATCGTGCGGTGACGGTCTTCACCTGCGTGTAGAACTGGACGACCTGTTTTCCATAGGGGCCGAGGTCCCCCAACTTCGAACCACGCGAGCCCGTGAAACTAAAGTAAGGGACCGGCACCGGGATC
>SXIK01000210.1 GCA_005772855.1 Planctomycetia bacterium
CGTCGGCTCGCCGTCCGAGCGGGGCGAGGGCGGAGGCAACAACGACACGCGGCCCCTCCGTTCGCACGCTGCGCGTGCGCCTCCGGGCCAGGCTCTCGGGAGCCGCCAGCTCTCGCTGGCGCCGGCTCCCTCCGAGCCGTTTGCGGCTCCGCCAGCTCGCCGCAAACCCCCTCCTCGGCGCCTCTGGCGCGAGCAGCCGCAACCTTTCGCAGGCTGCAAAAGGTCTCATCACTGCCCGCGTGCGGTATCTGTTGCTGAAGAAACGCCATTCTAATCGCGGTATCTCGACCCGGCTCGCCTACGCCACTCTGGGACTCCTTTTCGTCAACGTATCGATCGGCGGCACGCTGACTCACTTTGCTACGCCTCCGGTGCTCATGGTGGCGGCCAAGTGGAACTGGAATACCACGTTCATGCCAACTCACTTTGGCTGGCGCGCGGCAGCAAGCTGCGCGCTGTCGACGATCGTGGTTGGGCTCGTCTTTCGCAGGGAGCTTGCCAGGATCACTGTCGATCGCGACACGGGCGCTGCCATTCCTGCCTGGCTGACCGCGACACACCTGCTGACTCTCGGCTTGATCGTGCTTTTCGCGCATCACCCCCGACGTCTTTTTCGGCGTCTTCGTGCTGCTCCTGGGGATGGTCACAGCCACCGGGGAATATCAGGACCCAATGGAGCTCCGCGAGGGTCTCCTGGTTGACTTCTTCCTGGCGGGCCTGGTGAGTGTCGGCTCGTTGCAGGCCTACTGGCTCAAACCACTCATCCAGAGCCTCAACGGCAATGCGATGTTCTTCGGCGCCACGGGATTGACAGCCCTGACCGACAACGCTGCTCTCACGTATCTCGGCTCGCTGGTACAGGGCATTTCGGACGAGCTTGAGTACGCGCTGGTGGCGGGCACGGTCACGGGTGGCGGCCTCACGGTCATGGCCAACGCACCCAAACCTGCCGGGGTCGGTATTCTGCAAACGGCGAAAGTCTTCCAGCGGGAAGTTATCAGCCCCCTGGGGTTGTTTCCTGGAGCGCTCCTGCCCACCGCTGTGGCGTCTTGTATTTCTGGCTTCTGCGCTGAATGGGGCCGGGGCGAATCGCCTCGCTTGCTGAACTGGTGGCAGGAGGGAAGGCACTGGTTGCCGGGACGCCGCAGGCCCCAGCCAAGGGGCCGCTGAGCGAGCGCAACGCCGCCGGTCGCACATGCTCGAAAGCTACAAGACTCAATATCGAATTCAGAGCCCGGCGAAAACAGAGTAGCAACCCGCGCCCAGGCGCTCCTCAACGCTCAAAATGCGACTCCGCAGAAGCAGCGTACGCCTGCTGCAACCCGCTCGTGGTCAGCCGCGACCCGGCCCGGGCACGCGCCGCATCGAGGGCGGCGAGAAGCCCGTCGAGGAGGATCGAGCGGGCCGCGGGCCACAAGGGCTCGCCTCCGGCCAGAAACAGTTGCGCTCGACGCGCCAGGGCAGTCCAGTAGTGAAAGCCGGGCGCTGGCGGCAGATAAAGCTGCGCGGAGGTGACGCGACCCGAAGTCTCGCGCACCGCAAAGTTGGTATCAGCAACCACGCCATTCAGCACAAACAGGACGGAGCGAAGCCCATCGACGTGCTCGACCTCCCAGGCCACTGGCTCGCGGGCAAGCTTCGGCAGGAGCCCGAGGCCAGCGAGGTCCTGCGTGCGGCCGTCCACCAACGCGTCTCCCTGTGGCGAGTCCGTGCGTGAAATCGCCGCAGCCAGGAGCCCCCGGACTTGAGCGTGGGCCTCGAGCCAGCTCCAGACGGCTCCGCCAACGCGAGCGGTGACAGCAGTCACGCCCTTTTCACCGCCGTCGCGTCGCACCACCAGGGCCAAAAGGGCATCTAGACCGTGGAACTCGGCCGCGCCGGCGCTCCCCACGGTCACCACGACGGCGTGAGTGAGCTGCGCGCCGTACGGCACGTCCACCGCCGGCAACCGCCAGGTGAAGGGCAAGTAACCACCCGCGGCTATGGCCAGACCGCGGGCGGCGGCGGCATCCAGCACGCGCCGGGCGGCGTCGGCATCGTGTGCCAATCGACCAGCGACGAAGATGTGGGCGCTCCGGGGCGCTCCATTGACAAGATCCTCGAGCGCCTTCGGCTCTGGCGGCCGGGAAAAAGCATCCCCGGGAATGAACAAGATCGCCCGGGCAAACGCCACCGCTGCGACCAGCTGGCTCACCGTCGTCACACCGAAATCCACTCCACGCCGCGCCAGAGCCTCTCCCCCCGAGCCGTCGCGAGCGTGCACCACCACGCCGCCAGCAAGCGGCTTCGCGATCTCGCCCGCGGGCGCCGTGCCCACGAGAAATCGATCCAGCAGCTCCTGCGCCGGGGAACCGAGGCGAAAATCGTCGACCACGGCAGCCAGCCCTGGCGCGTCTTGCGGCGCATTCATGCGATCAAACCCTCCAGTGCGCCGATCGCTCCGGCGCCGCATAGGCGACCTTCAGCTCCGGCGTCCGCAGGACCACTTCACCGCGATAAAGCGATTCGACTGCAAAGAGGACCACGCCACTCATCAGGTGCGTCCGCGCGACAGGATAGGTCGCCTTGCCGGAGACCACCGTCTCTTCGATGTTGTGGACGAGAGGATTAAAAAAATCAGCCAGCGTGCTCATGCGTGGCGGCATCGGCAAGTGCATCTGGCAAGCATGAACGCGGCCGCCCTTCTCGAGGCCAGCGTAATTGAAGTCCTTGATCAAGCCATCGAGGAGCAAGAGCACGGTGCGAAAACCGTCGAGGTGCTCGACAAAGTAACCGACGGGGTTCGTACACACGCGCCGGGCGTGATCGAGAGATATCACCGGCACGCTGTAGCCGCTCGGTGGCGTGACCGTGTGGCTACGGGCGAGCGCCGCCAGCAGCAACTTCTTCGTCGACTCGCGCGCCAGTACGGTGTCCCAGACCCTGGCCCCACGCAACGCCTGGACGGAGCGCACACCAACCTCGCCACCGGCGCGCCGCTCCGACATGCACTGCGCCGCTTCAAGGCCGTGAATGTCGTAGGAATCAATGCCGCCGTAGCAGGCACAGAGGCCTTCCTCGAGCTGGATCCCCAGCGGCAGCTCCAGCGACGGGAGGCGCCACGTCACCGGCAACGACGATCCGGCGAGAAACGCGAAGCCGAGCCGTCGCGAATCCTCGAGCATCTCGACGCACTCGCCCCACTCGGTCGACAGGTGTTTGTCGTTGAACACCGGCACAGCGCGACCACTCGACTCGAAGACCTTGACCACCTCCTTGAAGAACTTGTAGCGCGGATAAAGTTTCTGGCCCTTGTCGTTGATGGGGTAGTCGCCGTGCTCGGCGATGATCAGGACGCCATCGACAGCCAACTTCGACGTTCCCAGAGTCAGGCTCTCGGCGATGGTGGGATGGATTTTCACGCCGTGACGCTTCTCCCGCTCCCGACTCAAGTCGCCGGCGGGAAACTGATCGACATACAGCGAGACAAGGTCGAGGGCGCTGCGATGATGCTCGCCTTCCCAACCATACCCCTCGAGCAAGCGATCGATGAAATGCTGAGCATGCGAATACTTCCGCACCTCGGTGGCCAGCAGGGCAACTCGCTTCCGGGTGGGAGCTGCGCGAGCGGCGGCAAGAATTCCCGGGACGGGAAGGGCAGGCAGCGCCAGCGACGCTGCCGCGGCGCCAGCGAGTCGGCCAACAAACCGGCGGCGGGAAAGTCGATCCGAGGTGAGCAAGCGGGGCATGAGTGACGCCGAGTCTACTTGGGCCGGCTGCGCAAGCCAAGATCAAGCTGTAGCGTTGGCGCTGGCGCACCCGCGGCGCAGCCGCTTCTTGCTCCGAATACCACAGCGGGTTACAGTCAGTGGAAGTTGCAAGCCATTGTGCTCCGGTCCCGGGAGACTTGCCAATCATGTCCATCACCAATCTCAGGCTCGTCGTCGTGATGGCTTTCGCCATCGCCTTTGTCCTCCAGCCGCTGTTCCGGAGCGAGCTCCACGCCGACGAGGACCTGCCCCCGCTTATTGCGCGCGAGGATTTCGATCGCCATTTCGTCGCCATCAAACCCTATCCTGGCGAGTGGCGGTGGCGCGAAGACATCCCGTGGGCCGGCACGATTCACGAAGCTCGAGCCCGGGCCGCGAAGGAAAACAAGCCCATCCTGGCCTGGCAGTCGATCAACTCGCCCCCCCTCGGGAGCACCTGAGCTGGAAGCTTTTCGCTCCGGTCGGAGCAGTTTTATGGGTGGAAGGAACGGAGCGCGAAAAGCCGTGGGCAGCGGGACGCGGTTGTCAATTTCATCCGCGACAACTTCATCGGACTGATCCTCGACGGCTACATTGCCGACGGCTACAAACAGCAGGGACACCATTGCCCCGAGGATGCAGCGTGGTACAGCAAGGCCAACGTCGCCAACAACAGCTGGACGTTTGTCTCTGCGAGCGGGACGCCGTTGGGCAACCTGGGCCAGTCGAACCTGCGCCGCGCCCTGGAGACCTTCCGCCGGCTTCCGGAGCTGGAGCGAAAGCCGCACGTGGCAGCCGAGCCCGATCCCGAGATGGGCCTCGCGAGCCTGCGCTCGCCGGTGGGCGGCCTGGTGGCGCGCGCCTACATGACGGCCCTTGAGCGCGACGCCGCCGGAGAGCTGACGAGGGCGGCCCGCGTCTACACCGACTGCCACGTCACCTCGGCTGGATGCGTCGAGCCCGCGCTCACCCAGGTCGACATGCTGTGGATGACCGTTGACGAGTGGCGTTCGCTCTTGCCGCCAGAACCGAGCAAGGGAGTTTCGTTCCGTGTCCCGGAGATTCTCGAGCGACGAATGATCTCTCAGACCATCCCCTGCTCCAATCCCATCGGCGACCGCGGCGAGCTGACGCTGACGGTGACTGAAGTTTCCGCCGAAGGCGTCTCGCTGCGCCTTGACGGCTGGAGCAAGCAAGGCCCCTCCTTCAAGGAGTCCACAGAAGCGTTGTTGGAGGGCGGCGAAGCTGGCAAGCCCCGAACTCCAGCGACGGCGATTGGCCAGGCTGGACGGTGGCTCGGTCACCTGAAGTACGACGTCAGGCAAAAAGCCATCACCCGGTTCGATATCCTCGTAATCGGTGACGCCTGGGGCGAGGGCTTCAACCGCAAGTACGGCACGGGAAGCGGCGCGGAGCTGGTGCGATGGCCGATCGGTTACGCCTTTGAACTCGCCGGCAAGGGCACAGCCGATCGCATCACTCCCCCCGTGACTGTGCAAAGTTCGCTGTACAACAGCGGGCTGTCGAAGCTCTACTGGGGGAAGTAGGCGACGCGATGTATGAAGGCAACTCGACGTCGCCCCTTGCGCACCGGACAACCCATCCCGTCCAGTGCCCCGCCATGCTGACCCTCCTGTCGACCACGCGCTCGGCTGGACGCAAAGATAGTCCCCTCACGGTTGGCCGTGGTGAGCGGCGGCCCTGATGGCGGCGATTCCCATCTCCCGATGTCAGGATACTTGTCAGGATATACTCCTCGCGGGGGACGAAGACCTCCCCCGCAACGCTGCCGCGCGGCCTCTGTTCAACAGGCTCCTTGCCCCCGGGAGGCCGCAAAGACTGCCACCGACTTGCCCGCCTGGACGCGTTCCCAGGCCGCGGGTTTTTGGCCAGCTTTCACTATCTCTCTCCACTCTTTCTTGAGTCCCACGACAAGTGCCGTGCCGCCTGGCTTGAGCGCGCTTCTGACTTGCTCCAGCTCAATCAAGGTGCCCGCGATGCCAAGAGGCGGAAGCAACTCCCCAACGACCAGGTCGTAAGGGCCCGCCTGGACCGCCTCTTCCAACCCAACCGCCTCGATCACCCGGAGGCGTGCACCCTCATCCGAACAGTTCCTGCGTGTGAACTCCGTCCCGAGCAGGTCGCGGTCGACCGCAACGACAGTTGCGCCCGGATATCGCTTGACCGTGAGGGCCGCCAGAAGGCCGTACCCACAACGGAATACGAGGATCCTCGCGTCCCTGGGCAAGTCCGCGAGGAGGCATTCCGCCAGGAAAGGCATCGATTCGGCGAGGCGGTACGGCTCGTCGGCGAGATCCGTCGGACGCGTGAGACGAAGCGGCTTCTCAAGGCCCGCAAGAGCGACCTCCACGGTGTCGCGGTCGTATACCTCGTCCGCTACCTGGGCCGGCCTCACCTCACCACAGCGAAACGAAAACACCGCGTGCTGCTCCGTTCGAGCCACGGTCTCGCCCGGGATCCCCAAAGCCCTCGCCGTCTCTTCGAGTCCCTTGGCAAGGGGCGCTATCACGACGACGCGCATTTCACCACCGGGGGAAAGACTCCGAACACCTTCGGTGAGGAAGTGGGCGAACGCACGGTCGCCGGCTCTGGCTGGAAAGTTTGAGAGGATCCAGTCGAAGGGTCCCCAGACGGAGTGGATGCCTCGATACCCCAGACTCCCGACGACCGAGACGTTTCGAATCTTGTGGAGGACCACGTTCCTCCTAGCGTAGGCCACCGCGAGCAGATCCCTGTCGACAAGGAGCCCTCTCGACACAGGATGAGCCGCTGCTATCGGCAAGCCCAGCGCCCCATACCCGCATCCGAGGTCTAGAAACGTGGCGGGCTCACCGTCAGGAAGGTGTTCAAGAAGGAGGAGTGTGCCTCTGTCGATCCAGGTGTTCGAGAAGACGGAAAAAGGCGCCGAGAGCTCCAACTTCCTCCCACCCCACTCGAGGCGAATTCGTGACTTCTCGAGGGGATCCGCGAAGAGCCCGGTGCGACCGCTCATGACAACCCCCCGCTGAAATCCGGCACACTGGCCGGAGTGATGTCGCGCGGCGTCAGCGAAATCGAGTGGGCTTCAAGGAGCCATGATCTCAGCCTCGACCTTCCGAAGGCGATCTCCTTCGCCCCCACGGGGAGTCCGAAAAAAACACCGCCCCGGACAAGCATATCGCAACTGAATAACTCGAAAAGAGATCTCATTTCTTCCTTCAGGATCTACCCTATCTTCACTCGGTCTGGTCAAACTTCCCCATGATATACTCTTCACGGGGGAGGGAGACCTTCCCCCCACCGGCCGCTTGGCGGCGACTTCCTCCCCTCGGCGCTCGATAAGCGCCGGGCGCCTCCGACGCAGATGAATCGGGGAGCGTTGGCCAGGATGTCCCAATCATGGCCGCGCGGAGCATGAGTCCAGACACATTGGAGCACGGCACTGATAATATCTTGTTATCTGCAAATTTTGTCTGCTTCCGCTCAAGGAACTCGGAACGACACTCCGAGAATTTGGCGATGGAGGCTGTGATATTGGATTGATCTACCCCAGGTGCAGCAAGCAGTGAGCCGTTTTGAGGGCTTCAAGCCTTCCACAAGGTCGCACAGAAGAGTCAGGCGGGCATCCCAGCCCACTTGCCGCCGCTTCGCCGCGATCGACATCGGCTCCAACTCGATCCGCCTCGTCGTCGCCGAGGCAGAGACAGACGGCAGCTACCGAGTGCTCGACGACGAGCGCGAAATGGCGAGGCTTGGAAAGGGCCTCACGGAGACCGGACGCCTCGATCGCAGCGCGATGCGGAGTGCGCTCGCGACCCTCACCAAGATGCGGGCGATCGCCGACGGTTTTCGCGCCGAAATCAGGGCCGTGGCAACCAGCGCGGTCCGGGATGCGAGGAACGGCCAGGCCTTCAGTCGAGCTGTTCAAGAGCGGCTCGGTATCCGCATGGAGATCATCTCGGGCCGCGAGGAAGGCCTGCTTGCCTTCCGAAGCGCGGCCAGGCACTTTGACCTCAATGACCGCAGCACTGCGGTCGTGGACATCGGCGGCGGCAGCCTCGAAATCGTCCTGGCCAAGGGCACGCTCGCCGACGAGGTTCACTCGCTACCACTCGGCACGGTGCGCCTTTCGGAGGAGTTCGTGCGCTCGGATCCGCTGCGCCCCCGAAACTGGAAGACGTTGCGGAAAGAGATCGACAAGACCCTCAAGCGGGCCATGCGCAAACCTCCATTCCACCTGGAGCAACTGATAGGTAGCGGAGGAACTTTCACGGCGCTGGCCCAGATCAGCAAGGCCGAACGCGGCGAACCACCAGGCTCCGTACAGGGGTTCGTGCTGACCTTGAAGGACGTCACGGAGATCCTTTCGCGGCTCCGGCGAGCTCCGCTGGCTGAACGAAAGCGGGTGCGCGGGTTGAACCCAAGGCGTGCCGACATTATCGTCGCGGGGGCGGCCGCGGTCGCTCGGACCGCGAAGCACCTGGGCGTCGAACGCATCCTTGTCAATGAGCGCGGTCTTCGCGATGGCATTCTACTCGGCATGATCGAGGACCGAGTACGGAAGCCCTTGAAGCTCGGCCGCAACAAGCTCCACGACAGGATCGAGTGGGTACGGTTGCTTGGACGTAAATGCCTTACCAACGAGAGACACAGCGCACACGTCGCCAGGCTTGCCATGGGCCTGTTCGATGGACTCGAGCAGGCCTACAAGCTCTCCACCGAGGGCCGGGAGCTGCTCGAGGCTGCCGCACTCCTGCACGAGGTGGGCATCCTGGTGAACCACGAAGAGCATCCAAAGCATGCCTACCACTTGATCCTCCACTCGGGCCTTACGGGATTCAGTGCCCGGGAGCTCGAACTCATTGCCAACATTGCCCGCTATCAAAACGGGGGTGAGCCCAAGAAATCCCACATGAATTTCGAGCAGCTCCGCCCGAGCGACCAACGTCTCGTACGGCAACTGAGCGGCATCCTCCGAATCGCGGACGCGCTGGATCGGACCCAGTCGCAGAGAATCACGAACGTCAGCGCAAGGCGATCTGGCGATCGCGTTATCCTTGTTCTGACTGCGGAGGGGGCGCCCCAGGTGGAGATCTGGGATGCGAAGCGGCGAGCGCGGCTCTTCGAGGCAGCCTTCGATGCCCCCCTGACCTTCCAGTGGGCTGGAAAGGCAAGAAGGCGTTCCGGTGCGGCGATCGTCGTTCGAAAGCAGTCGGCGCGGCCAAGGCTCAAGATTCCTGGATCAACCCCTCGTCCCGTGCGTGCTGGCCAAACGGCCCGAACTCGGCGCTGACTTGTCAAGAGTGCGAAAGTACCTCGGCATGTCTCTCGATCGCCTCGAGCAACGCCTCCGCTTTTCCGTGGAGCCACCGTGTGGAGATTCGTCGCCTCAGGGAAACTCTCTCGATCGATGTCAGCCTCAGTAAACGGCATATGCCGGGCACCGCGGCCGGAAGCTCCTTTTTCGCGGCTGCGCGATCCGCGCGAAGAATGGGCTCCAGAGCTTGAAGATCGTTGATCTCCCCCAGAAGGTCCTGGAGCGCTCGCATCCGCTCGAGCACTCCCTCGCCTCCCTCCAGGAGGCATACCAGGGGCTCCAGGAGGTACCGCAGCCGTTTGGCGCTGATGCGGGCATCATGCAGCGCCTCGCGATGGCCGCGAGAAATGGCTGCGACCCGGCCGCGCAGGTCCCGGCAGTGCTCCAGAAGCAGGGAGGCCGCAGCTGTCTTGAACTCGAGGGTCGGGGCGGGCCGACCTCTTCGAACTCGAACACGGTAGCTCGATAGACGCTTCTGCAAGACCTCCGCGAGCCGCTTGAAGCTCTTCGCCCAATCCTTCACCCCACCCGCCGCCGCGCCGCCGGAACGCGGCTCAAGCCTTTCCGAAACCCACCGAACTCCGGCCCATTCACCTTTTCGGACCCTTGAGGATTGACTTCTTATCCAGGCCAGGTGCACCTCCGCATCGCGCGCCTTGCTGGTCAATCTTGCGGCCTTCTTGAGGCGAGAGGCAAGCTTGCCGCTGATCGAATCCTTGAGGTACACTCGATAAGCACGTGCAAGACTACGAAGCCGTCGCAAACCCACGCGGAAATCGTGAAGCGCTTCGGGATCATCATCGCGAGACATCCTTCGCGCCGCCTGGAGTGTCTCGGCGACCAGATCCATCGCCAAGAAGCGGCAAACTTCCTCGGGAGGCCTACGGAGTGATTCTGTCTTCAGTCTTAACAAAATTCAAAGCTCCTGAAGCCAAGAATAGCCCCCTTGCAACACACGCGAAGTAAGAAGGACTCCGATATGGAGGCACTGAGCCAGAATACAACAGGATGCCAAGCCGAGGTGAAACTCGCCAAGGATCCCATGATCGAGAGCCACACGCCTCACGACACCATGGATACGGTGCCTTTCAACCGGGAGCTGAGCTGGATTGAATTTAACCGACGCGTACTCGACGAAGCACTGGATCGCCGAAACCCAATTCTTGAGCGAGTGAAGTTTCTCGCGATCTTTTTCACGAACCTCGACGAGTTCTTCATGATCCGCGTGGGCGGAATCAAGCATCAGATCTCGGCGGGTGTTCAGCGCAAGTCACCGGACGGATTCACACCGCGAGAGCAGCTTCAGCAGGTCCATCGAGCGATCACGCCTCTGCTTGAGACGGCAAGAACGTTGCTCAGCGATGAGCTCACGCCGGGCCTCGAGGCCAAGGGCATCCACCTGCTTTCCCTGAGCCGGCTCAGCCCGGCGCAGCGGTCCTGGCTCTCCGAGTATTTCCAACGACAGGTCTTCCCCGTACTTACTCCACTCGCGATCGATCCGAGCCACCCGTTCCCACACATCTCGAATTTGAGCCTGAACCTCGCCGTGGTCATCCGCGACGAGGAGGTCGGCGAGCTGTTTGCCCGGGTAAAGGTGCCCGAATCGCTGCCCCGCTTCGTGCCACTACCGCCCCACCTGCTTGCCGAGGCGCCAGGCACCCCGGATCTGGAAGGCACGCCCAGGCGCAAGCAATTCGCCTTCGTCTGGCTCGAGGAAGTCATTGCCCATAACCTTCCAGCGCTCTTCCCGGGTGTCGAGGTCGCGGAGTCCTACCCGTTCCGCGTGACGCGGAACGCGGACCTCGAACTGGAGGAGGACGAGGCTGGAGACCTCCTTCGCACGATCGAGGAGGGATTGCGGCAGCGTCAATTTGGCGAGGCGGTACGCCTGCAGGTGGATGTCTCGACCCCCGAGAAGCTTCGCAGCCTCTTGATCGAGAAGCTTGGTGTCGATGCGGACGACGTTGACAACGTGCACGGCCCCCAGGGCCTTTCCGACCTCATGGTTCTGCGGGACCTCGACCGACCCGAGCTCAAGGACTCCCCCATTTCCCCGGCGGTCCCGCCGGCATTCAGGGGCAACGACATGTTTGCCGCGATCCAACAACAGGATGTTCTGCTCCATCACCCCTACGACTCTTTCACCCCCGTTGTCGACTTCATTCAGGCCGCAGCGGACGATCCCAATGTCCTGGCCATCAAACAAACGCTCTATCGGGTCGGCAGCAACTCGCCGATCGTAAAGGCACTCATGTACGCCAGGGAGCGGGACAAGCAAGTCACGGTGCTTGTGGAACTCAAGGCCCGTTTTGACGAGGAGAACAACATCACGTGGGCCAGAGCCCTCGAGCGAAAAGGTGTTCACGTTGTCTATGGCGTGCTCGGCCTCAAGACTCACGCGAAGCTGGCGCTTGTTGTCCGAAAGGAAGGAGACGAGATCCGCCGTTATGTTCATCTCGGCACTGGAAACTACAACGTGTCGACCGCGAGGGCCTACACCGATATGGGGCTCTTCACCGCCCGCGAAGAGATCGGCGCGGATGTGTCCGACATTTTCAACTACCTGACAGGACGCAGCCGCCAGAAGTCCTACAAGAAGCTGCTCGTGGCACCCGTCACGCTCCGACAGCGGCTTCGCGAGCTATTGGAGCGTGAAATCGAGGCTCACGACAGGACGGGGCAGGGCCGGATCATTTTCAAGACCAACGCACTCGTCGATCGAGAGATCATGGAAGCGCTTTACCGGGCGTCGCAACGAGGCGTCCGCGTGGATCTCGTGGTGCGCGGAATGTGCTGCCTCAGGCCTGGCGTGCCAGACTTGAGCGAGAACATCAGGGTCCGTAGCATCATCGGGCCTATTCTCGAGCACAGCCGGATCTTCTATTTCTACACCGGCGGCGCCGAGGAGGTGTACCTGGGAAGCGCCGATCTGATGGAACGTAACCTCAACCGCAGAGTGGAGACGCTCTTCCCGATCGAAGACGCGGCGCATGTGCGCCATCTACGAGACCAAGTCCTGGAGACTTACCTCCGCGACAACTTCCGCGCACGTGTGTTGCAGCGCGACGGAAGCTACGAGCGGCTGACCCCAGCAGAGGGCGAGACCGTGGTCGACAGCCAGCTCGCATTCCTGCGGTAGCCCCCATCACTGGCTCCTGAGGAAGGTGACCAGATCCGCAATGTCCCCTGGACTCAACCCGGTCAGGAGCCCCGTTGGCATAAGCGATTGCCGCTGGACCCTCCTCTCCGCAATGTCTCGGGGATCTAGCCTCCGGAAGCTACCGTCCCGTGTCACGGTCGAGATCGAGGTGTTGGAGGAATAGATTTCCTTCCCCTCCACGACCTCCCCGCTCCCGAGCAGGTACGCCGTGAAGTAGAAACGCTCGGGCACAGTCCTCGAAGGATCCACGACTTCGATGAGTAGCTCCTTCAAGCCGAGACGTCGGTCGACCCCGGCCAAGTCCGGGCCCACGCGCTGACCGATCCCACCCACGTGGTGACAATTGCCGCAGGAGCGGGCAACGAAGACCCTGCGGCCGCGCTCGGAATCTCCAGCGGTCCACGGAACCGTCGCAAGTATCTTCGCCACGAGTGCGTCCCCCTCATCGACGAGGCCGAGCGCACGGTCGATGTCTGCCCGCCGACTGGGGCAATGCTCGCTGATCCAGTCCCTCGCAGAGCGCAGATTTCGATTCAAGATCTGCCGCAAGCGGTCCTCGACCCGTCGCAGTTCGCTCTCCCAGGCGGAGTCCTTCTCGATCCGGGCAGCTCCGATGATCAACGCGATGGCCTCGTCACAGGGGTCTTTATCCGGTGGAAGCAGGGAGAGCCCCTCAAGCGCCGGTCGAAGCAGGGCTGGATCGCCATCAAGAAGCGCCGCGACGAGGTGCCCACGGTCCTCCAGGGAGGGGCTGCGAGCGAGGCCCACAATGGCCGCGTGCCGGAGCGAGGAATCCGCCATGCATTCGCGAAGGAGAGGCAAGATCCGGGGCATCAGCTCGCGAGAAAGGTTGGCCACAAGGAACTCGAGTCGTTTACGTTTCTCACCGGGGCCATCGGAGTCATCGGGCATGGATCGGCCGAGCAGCTTGAGCGCTGCTCGGGAGCGCAGCGACTGCGAACCCACGCTCACGATATTGAGGTGCTCCACCCGGCCAAACTCCGGGCTTGACACGATCTCGTCACCCAGCTCGGGCTGCCGTTCCAGTAGCCGCTCCCAAATCGCACGCTGGAAGAGGGCCCACTTCTCGTCACGGCCCACATACTGCCTGCGCAACTTCACATCCAGGCCGATCGCCCAGGCCCGCACTCGGTCTCGAGCTCGCGGCTCCCATCGCGAAGCGAGCTGAGAGAGGCACCAGAGAACCAGCATGTCCTCCGCGGCCGGGCTCGACTCCGTGAGCCACTGGACGGCTCTCCATACTGTCCCGTGCGATGCATCCCGCAGCCTGGCGCAGCCCCGCAGGGCCTCCATCGACGCGGCACTTTTCACCTCAAGGAGCTTCCGCAAGGCGACGAGTGAGCGGTCCACAAGATCCGCATGAAGCGAGAGCTCGATCCGTTCCCACTCGGGATCGTAAGTGTGATACTCGAGGTCCTCGCGAGCTTTGAGGCGATCAAACGAGGCGGCGATCAAGCGCGCCGCTTCGGCCAGGAGGCCCGGGTCACGGGCCTGGGAGGCAACCTCGAGGGCGAGGTCGATACCACGCTGTGCAATTCGTCCCCTCGGCGTCTGTCGTACGATTGCAAAGCCAAGCACAATCTTCTCGACTTCGGTCGTGGGCCCCGGGAGCCGCCCCTGATTCACAAGGGTGATCGCAGCAATCACCGCGTGCCTGAGGCGCAAGTCGTTCAGGTTCGCGGAGGCCAGGACAAGAGGAGCCAGCGAGTCCCCGACCTCGGTTCCAAGGATGGTCATCGTCCGCTCAACGGCGAGCCGCCGGGAGCGGGGATTTGCGTCCGCGAGGAGGCCACGGATGTGGTCGGTCTCGAGTGACAAGCTCCTCTTTGCGACGATGGGCGGCAGAGTGATCGGCGGCAGCGTGGTCGGTGGCAATGGGCCTTGTCTGCAAGCCACCACACGGTGGACCGTACCAGCAATCCCGCGACCGCCTGAAGAGATGAGGAGCGAGCCGTCTGGAGCAGCGATGATATCTGTGGGCGCGAAGGACACGTTACCGTCAGCCTTGAGGAAAGTCTCCCGCTCGGCCTGGAACGACGCGCCACTGTCGGAGAGGCGGAAAAAGTAGACGACGCCGAACGTCCAATCGAGCGCAAAGATCCCACCGCGATACCTCGCCGGAAACGCAGGGTGTCGATAGCACAGAACACCTGTCGGGGAGCCGCGGTAAACCTCGGCCGCGGGAGCAATCGCCTCGAGCGTCCCGGCTGGCAACTCACCCGTCCCCATGCCCCGCCAACCGCAGTCAGCTCCCTGCGTGAAGTGGTAGAGGCGGCAAGGGCGGTACCAGGCGAGGCCCTCATTGCGCTCCGAGTCGGAGTCCCAACCGATGGCGTCGCCGCCTTCGGTGAAGTCAAAGTCGTAGGCATTGCGCAAGCCGTGCGTCCAGACCTCGAGGTGCCCGGCGCGTGAGTCCATGCGACAGAAAACTCCCGCGTAAAAATCCCTGATCGGCGAGGAAGCACTCACGCGGCTAGCGGGGAGCCCACAGTGGTTTCCACCGAGGAAATAGAGTGCACCATCGGGACCGAAGCGAAGCGCGTGCCCGCCATGCTCTCCGCCCGAGAGGGGCAGGAGCAATTCGGGCGGTCCGTCAGCCACGCCATCGGAATCCCTATCGTCGTAGCGCTCGAGGCCCTTGTCGCTGGTGGTGAAGAGCGAGTTGTGACTGTACGCCATGCCCTGGCAGCCACTGGTTGGCCCGCGGAAGAAGTCGGTGGAAGTCTCAAAGATGCCATCGGAGTCCCTGTCGTGAAGAATCCGAATGTATCCGGGCCCACTCACGTAGACACGGCCAAGGTCATCGGTCGTGAGCGTGTAGATGTCGTGGGCAAGGTCATCACCAGCGACTTTTTCGATCGCAAACGCACCCGGGTCGGCCAGCGTGAATCCGTCCGAGGCCTCGGCCCCGAGGGCAGACACGAGAAGGTGCAAGACCAGTGGCATCCAGAGCCCAGCACCCCGGTGCAATTCAGTGTTGTCCTTGAGTGTTCGCCACGCAGGTCGCAGCCGACAGAGCCGACCCACCGGCCACTCCATATCGTGCCGTGGCATCAGCGTCATAGGGTACAACTCGGCACCGACGCCCCCAATCGAATTGTTTGGTGTTTCCACGGTTGGCGGTGTTGAACGGGGCCGAATTGCACGGCGAAGAGCGGCCTTCACAAGGGTCCCGCACTCCACGGGCGTAACGATCCGACTCGAGAGTGTGCAACAACTCAGCTTTCCTGTTGACGACACCCCCCTTCCTCTGGAAACTACTCCCTTTTCTTTTACAGACTCATGGTTCCCAGGGGGCCTCTCAAGCTCGCAATTGAGCCTGGCTCGTTGAGGGAAATGTAAGGAGCACAGGTAATCCAATGAGCAGTGTTGCTCTTGCGGCGCACCCCCCTTCCCAGGAAAAAGAGATCCTGGGAGTATCGTCTGGCAAGATGGCCATGTGGCTCTTCCTGGGGTCGGACGGCATGTCCTTCATGGGGCTGATTGCAGCCTACGTGGCCCTTCGGATTGGCAACTGGGGCATATGGCCGGACCCCACGAAAGTCCTGGCCATAGACCTCACAGCGATCAACACGTTCATCCTGATTTGTAGCAGCGTGACCATGGTGAAAGCCTTCGCCGCGTCTCAAGAGGGCAACGTGGGCAAGCTCAAGCAGTGGCTTTTCTTCACCATGCTTGGAGGCGCGATCTTTCTTGGAGTCCAGGTCTACGAGTACTCGCAGCTGATTCACCATGGGGTGAAGCTCTGGGACTCAGCCGGTCGACCCGCCGCCGAGTGGCTACACCCGGCGATTCAGGGACACTCGACCCTCTTCACTGCGACCTTCTACGCCTGCACGTGCTTTCACGGCTTCCACGTGCTCTCGGGAGTCGTCTACCTGGCCTTTATTCTGATCGGCGTCATGCGCGGTCGCTGGACGGTCAACCGAATCGAGATCGTGGGACTCTACTGGCATTTCGTCGACTTGGTTTGGATTGTGATCTTTACGATCATTTACTTGTTCTGAGGTGGACCCATGAGCGAAGAGCACAAGCACACCAACTACATGCGAATCTTCTGGATCCTCCTTACTCTGACCATCGTGGAGGTCGGCATGGCCTACACGATGCAATCCCACAAGGCTCTGTTGATCGTAGCTCTCGTGACGCTGGCCTTCATCAAGGCCGGCATGGTCGCGGCTTATTTCATGCACTTGAAGCTCGAGCGAAAGACCTTTATCGCCATCGTCTGTTTCCCCCTGATCCTCGCGGTAGTACTCGTCATTGGCTTGTTCCCTGACGTGGGTTTCAAGCTCGGCGGAAAGCACCACCACAAGCCCGCCGCGAGCCAGGACTCTGGGCACGCCGTCGAACACAAGTAACCAGCCCGGGAATTCCGGGCCCGATAACCACGAGAGCGATCAGTGGATAGCTCTCGTGGTTATCGGGATTATCGCGTTTTCGTTCCTCGTTGGGCTCCTGATCCTGAGCTTGAGCCTCTACTTCGGGTGACGCCTTCAATCCGTGAAGTCGAACTTGCCCTGGGTGAAGAGCTTGGGTGGCACGATCCAAATGAGTGCTCCCCGTCCGTAATCCACGCTTTTCCACGACTCCACCTCAAAATCAATGCGGACCATGCAGGCCGTGGGAAACCGGACAACCCCGCCGCCGATCAGAAGACTCGTCAGCTCGGACCATGTCGGCTCATGCCCCACGAGAAGAAGTTTTCGTGTTGTGTCAGGCTCCGCGCGCACCTCCTCCAGGACGATGAATGGCGTCGCCTCGTAAAGCGCCCGGGTGATCCGCAGCTTGGAGCCCCACTTACCCGCCTCCATGGCCAGCTCCACGGTCTTTCTTGCTCGCACAGCGGACGACGTGACCACGGAGTCCGGCTCCTGAGCGGCCAACTTGAGGAGTCTCCCTTGCGTACGGGCAGCGCTCACGCCGCGCTCGCTGACGGGTCGATCGTGATCTTCGCCGTTGTCAGCTTCCCAGTCGGATTTTCCGTGCCGAAATAGAATCAGTGTTTTCATGGGGAGTCGTTTGTCGGGCTGGTTTTCATGGAGCCTGGTGCAACTCACACGGACTTCCAGCGGCAGACTCAAGAGGGGTTGAAGGTCATGGCCTCACGCCATGACGCAGGACTTTTCGCAGGTAGATCGAAAGCCCGACACCCAAGACTGCGAACAAGGCGCCCAGGGCCAGCTCAAAACCCACAGGCTCCGAGGCTTGGCGGCAAACCAGGTGCAGCACATAGCCAAAGCAGAACAGCACCCCGGAAGCAACGAGCAGTATGTGAAATCGAACCAACATGCCTTGGCATTGTAGCACGCGCACACAATCCGGGGTCGAGCCCTCCGAGCGTGGGATCTGTCACCCTGCCCTGCATTGGCTCACCGACGCCCTGGAGCATCCGAGGCAGGACCTCGAACTCATCCTCTCCAGGAAAAGTCGAGCTGCCGCAAGTCCGAGGAACTCAAGGGGAAGGCACAGGGGAGCGACGAACAGCACGCGCCAGTTCACTCACACGGCGGGAAGCGTAAGCAGGATAGAGAGTCCGGCGTCGGATCCAGCCCGCAAAGCGGGGGGAACGGTTCGGGCGGTCTCGGACCCCCCATGAAGGTGTAGTTGAGGGTGAACAGCGCGTCCCCGATGTCCATGCGTCCGTCGTCGTTCGCGTCTGCGGCCTTGTCGCACTTGGGAGGGGGCGCCCCGAAGAAGAGGTGGTTCAGGGTCCAGATGGGATCGCCTATGTCCAGGGTGCCGTCCGCGTTCGCGTCAGAGCGGATGAACGCGTGCCGACCGAGTCTCACCGTCACCTCGAACGTGCAAGTGGACTCGTTTCCGGCCCTGTCGCGCGCCTTGCAAGTGATGGTGTGAGTCCCGAAGCCGAGCCGCGTCCCCGAAGGAGGGTCGCAGGTGACCTGGATTGGGTCCGTCTGGCAGACGTCGGTCGATATGGGGCTGTCGTAGACGACGGTCGCGGTGATGGCATTCGCCGGGGGGTTCGAACCGGGGGGCCAACCAGGGGGTTTGTGCGAGGGCGTCCCGGAGGTGTCACCATCGACCACCATGTTGGGCGGACACACGATCCGGGGAGGCGTCCGGTCGACGACAGTCACCATGAAAGAGCAATCGGACTTGTTCCCGTGCGAATCCTCCGCCCGACAATGGACCATGGTCTGCCCGATCGGGAAGAGGCTCCCCGATGGTGGAGTGCAGACGAGGGTCGGGCTTGGATCACACTGATCGGACACAATCGCCGCGAATACGACCTCGGCGCCAGCGGACGATGTACACTCCGCCGTGATCGGTGGAGGACAGGTGAGGCTCGGAGGCACCGTGTCAACGACCTCCACCACGAACGTGCACTGCATCATGTTCCCGTCGCGGTCCTTCGAGGTGCAAACGACCTCGCTTGAGCCGAAGGGAAAGAGGCTCCCCGACGGGGGACTACAGTTGACGGCAGGCTGAGCATCGCAGGCGTCCGTCGCGACCGGGAGAGGATAGTCCACGCGCGTACCATCCGGACCCCCACATTCGACGGTCTTCCCCGGAGGGCAGACGAGCATGGGCGCCGTGCGATCGACCACTGTGACCATGAATTCACAGGTCGCGGAGTTACCTGCGCGATCCGTCGCCCTGCAGGTGATCAAGTGCGAGCCCAGGGGAAGCACCGTCCCCGAAGGCGGATCGCAGACCACCGCGGAGGCCGGATCGCAGTCGTCCTTCACCTGGGGTGCGGGGTACTCGACAAGGGCTCCACCATTATTCACGCAGTCCCGTTCGAAGTTACCGGGGCACGTGATCGTGGGGGGCGCCGTGTCGCGGACGTTCACCGTGAAGGAGCAGCGCGACTCGTTGCCGTGGCGGTCTCTCGCGATGCAGGTGACCGTCGTGGGCCCGGGCGGGAATGTACTGCCCGAGGGTGGGTCACACGTGACCGAGGGCGAAGGGTCGCAGGTATCGGTAGCGGTTACTGTGTACGTGACGATGGAGCCGTTCGGGCCCGTACAAGCCGTGACGATGTCGCCAGGGCACTGGATGAGGGGTGGCATCGTGTCGACCACCCGCACGGTGAAGGTGCACTGGACCATGTTTCCGGACTGGTCGTCGGCCGTGCAAGTCACGGTCGTTTCGCCGATGGGGAAGACCGACCCGGAAGGCGGCAGGCAGACGAGGCGTGGCGCGGGGCTGCAACTGTCCGAGGGGGTGGGGAGTTGGTAAGACACGACCGCCCCGTCAGGACCGTCACACTCGCGCACGATGTCTTGCGGGCAGTTGAGCGCCGGCCGGCCGGTGTCCACGACCTGCACCTCAAAGCTGCACTGAGCCATGTTTCCTGACGCGTCCGTGGCCGAGCAGGTGATGGTGTGCCTGCCCAATCCAAGCGGCGTCCCCGCCGGGGGGTCGCACCTCAGCACGGGGCTCGGGTCGCAGAGATCTCTAGCGGAGGGCTCCGGGTACTGCGCGTGGGCCGTGCTATTCCCCTCGCACTCGAGGACGACGGCACTTTGCGGGCACGTGATTGTGGGCGGCGTTGTGTCCACGACCGTCACCTCGAATTCGCAGCGACCGAGGTTGCCCGACGGGTCGGTTGCCGTGCAGGTGACGCGCGTCGTTCCGGGGGGGAACACGGCCCCCGATGGCGGCGAGCAGACAACGTCGACGGAGCCTCCACAATCGTCAGTCGCCGTGGCTGAGAACGTCACGGCCGTCCCGTTCCGGGACTGACACTCGGCCAGGATGGGACCCGGACAGGTGACGGTGGGTGGTTTCGTGTCGACCACGCTGATGAGGAAAGTGCAGCGGCCTTCGTTCCCCGAAGAATCGGTGGCGACACACTCGACCCTGTTGCTGCCAACGGGAAAGAAACTGCCCGAGGGTGGGTTGCATTGGACCGTGACGAGCGTATCACAGGAGTCGATGGCAGTCACCGTGTACTCGGCGCGCGCACCAGAAGGCGAGCTGCACTCGATGATCTTGTCCGCAGGGCACGTAACCTGCGGGGGCATGGTGTCGACGACCGTCACCGTGAAGGTGCACTCCATGGAGTTGCCGCTATCATCTGTGGTCCGGCACGTGACCGTTGTCGTCCCCATCGGGAAGAGCGAGCCGGGGGAGGGGTTGCAGACCACGATGGGATCCACGTCGCACTCGTCAGCTACCACGGGCTTCGGATAGCTTACGATGGCGCCGTCGGGACTCGAGCACTCGGCCTGGATGTTGCCGGGACACGCAAGCATGGGCGGGGTTTGATCCACCACGAGGACGTCAAACGTACACCGCGAGACGTTTCCCGCGGCGTCGACCGCGCTGCAGGTGACCGTGGTCTTCCCGAGTGGGAAAACGCCTCCCGAGGGGGGGCTGCAGCTAACGGAAACTCCCGGATCACACGCATCCATCACGACCGGCGGCGGGAAGTTGACGATGGCGCCTGGCGCGGGGAGGAAGATCGTGCAATGGGCCATGACAGGGCCCTGCGTGCAGACGATGTCGGGCGGGGTTGTGTCACGGACAATGACCTTGAATGAGCACTCGGAGACGTTGCCCGAATGATCCACGGCCGTGCAACGCACGACGGATTCGCCGACCGGGAACGCCGTGCCAGAGGGTGGATTGCAGACAATCGCAGGGTTCGGGTCGCAGGTATCAGTGGCGCTCACGGAGAATGAAACCGGTGTGCCGTTCGGAGAACCGCACTCGGCGAAGATGTCCTTTGGGCAGGTCAAGACGGGTGGGTGCGTGTCCTTCACTGTGACCTGGAAACTGCACTCGACACGGTTGCCGCCCAAATCCGTGGCCGAGCATGTCACCGTCGTCGTCCCGATGGGAAAGAGCGATCCCGAGGGGATGCTGCAGGTGGGCACCAGGGGCGCCCGACAAGTGGACGACACCATGGGCGGCGGGTAATTCACCACCGCTCCATCGTGACTCGTGCATTCGGTCTCGATGTTCCCGGGGCACGTGAGCGTGGGTGTCGCGGCCTCAACCACATGGACTTCGAATGTGCACATGGACATGTTACCGGACTCATCCGTGGCGGTGCATTTCACCGTGGTGACGCCGAAAGGGAACAAGCTTCCGGAAGGTGGAACGCAGGTGACCGTCGGGGTCGAGTCGCAGAGATCAAATGCCGTGGCCGGTGGATAATTGACGACAGCGCCGTTTCCTCCTCCGCCTGGCACGCAGTCGACCAGGATGGGACCCTCCGGACAGCAGATCGTGGGCGGCCTCGAGTCGACGACTCGGACCTTGAACCAGCAATTCGCCGTGTTGCCGGACAAGTCCTTCGCAGTACAGTCGACCTGGCGCATCGTTCCGGTGGGGATGACCGTTCCCGGCGGAGGATAACAGCTGAGGCGGGGGTTGGAGTCGCAATTGTCGGTAGCCTTCACCGAATAATTGATGGGACCGCCGTCCGGGCCCGTGCACTCGAAGTCGATAATCCCGGTGGGACATTGGAGCGTGGGGGCAGTGCCGTCCCCGCTGCAAGTCCCACATTCACCGTGACGGCTGGAACACTGGTTGGCGGCGTTGAGCTTGCTTGCGAGAGAGTTGATGGTCTGACCACAGGTGGAGTTGTTTGTAGGTGGGCAGGATGCCGCCTGGCAGAGCAGGCTTCCATACTCAACGATGAGCTCGAAGGGCGTATCCTGGGTCACGGAAAGGGCGTCGTTCGGATCCGGTGTGCTCGTGTTGGGGACGAAGAAGCTCCCGCACCGAAGCACGATGCAGAAATCCGAAGCACAGAAACACGTCATCTTGTCCTGGCCCAAGAGACCGTCGCCCGAGAGGACGGACCGGCGGATGTTGAGAATGGCCGTCAGCGCGTCCCGCTTGAATTCCTTGCAGGGGTTACTCCCTCCCGTCGAGAGGATAGCACGGGCTTCCGCCGGAGTCTCCACGGTCTCGCCGCATACGACCGGCAGGGCGAGAGGGTGGTTGGCGGTGCCCTCAAGTAGGGGCTGGAGCTCCGCGTCGCTCCGGTGCTTCCAGCAACCAGGCGAGTTGACCTTGTCGGCGGAAATGCACCGCGGCCCATTACCGTGCGCGAGCACCGCACGGCTCGAGAAGAGCAAGATTCCACCGGACCATCCCACCCAGGCCAAGAACAACCAAGAGCGAACAGCCCTCTGCATGAACGCACCGCGGCTCATGGACAACATTTTTTCCCTTTCGTCTGCTGGCGCGAAAGACGCGCACCGCCTTGGGGCTGGCATGGACCGGTACGGCCTACCGCCACAAGACAGAATTCGAACCCTATTCTTTCCGCTATAACCATGTCATGGCCCTACCCAGCTCTGCGTAGTCCCCCCAACAGTGACACGCAGCTTGGCCGCAACAAGATGCATGCTTAGCACACCCGCGATAATTCTTCCAGGCTTTTCTGGCAGTGTACGCAAGCGGACCCTAATTCATGGCTACCCCGGCTGTCGACTGCTCGCCAGAAGATTTGGGCCTGGGTTTCAGTAGCACGGCGAGCCCTCGGTCAAGTCTTGGTGGAGCCTTTTCAAGCATCGCCCGTGGAGATCCGAGGCATCCCCCGGTCACTGGATCCATTCCATTGCTGGCAATCGAGCAGCTCACTGCGACATCCGTCGAGAATGTTGCCACCATCTCCAGCGGCGCTGCCATGGCACTGGGA